>JAGREO010000261.1 GCA_020446525.1 Geminicoccaceae bacterium
TGGCGGGTGCGCGTGACATGATGGAGCGAATGATAACCGCATCCGATCCATGATGCAAGATAAAAATCCTACAACATGAGGATTCGTTCCGAGGCGGCCGGCAGCGCCGGCTGCGGGTGACGTTCGTGAACCGGCGGCCGATCCCCGAGACCCTCGGGCCCCTCCGACGCGAAGCGCCGCTTCCAGTCGTCGGAGCCGGTCCGGGCCATCCCCCCGCGGCGGCACGCCCCGCCGACATTGCGCGGCCGTTCGGCCGGCTCGGGCACCGTCATCCGCCGGTGCGCCAGCTTCGTCGTCCCGTCGTTCGCGGCCACCCGCGCCGTCGATGTCTTCGCTATCTTCGTTCCCGCCGGCAGGCGGTCCGGAACCATCCGGATCGCGAGACGAGAAGGTTGAGCGGACACGCGAAATCCATCGCAGCCGCGACGCACATGGCGCACCGTCGGAGAAGGCGCAACGGGTGACCGCTCCTTCACGGGGGCTTCGGGGCCAGGAGACTCGATCGAGGGGTTTCCGGGAGATCGAGGGGGCGCACGGTATCGTTCGTGCCGTCTTCCGCGCGGGCTATTCTCGCCTCCAGTCTGCCGCACGACGTCACCCGGCGCGGCAATCGCCGCATGATGGAGGTTCTCCTGGAGAAGGATGACGCCTTCTACCCTTTTCCCTCTCCCGAGATCAGTAATGTGTCCCTTTATCTCGGTATAGGTACTGTGTCCGTATATCTCCTCCGCTGTCCCTGCTCCACCCTCGACGCGACGCCGATGGCGGCGCAACCACAAATAAAACGGCCTCCGGAAAATCCGGGGAATTTCAGAAGACCGGGTTTGAGGAGTGGAGAGATCATATGTCGATGACCTGTTCACCATCATATCGAGCGCGCGTTGCTAGGAATCTTTCAAAGAGACGTGTATTTAACTCAACCTGCTTGATAATTTTCTCACCTACCTCCGGCTCGTCTATTCCCTTCTCCCATCCCCTGAGTACGTCCCGGAGAGAGATGCCATACGGAAGGGGCGTGGAGGAATACCACGGCTGCCAATCGGCCATCTTCCAGTGGACCAACTCCAATGGCTTGGGCCCCCACATTTCCAGGCTCGTCTGCTCTTCCGGCGAAAGCTCCAGGTGCAGGCGAAGACGATATTCCACGTGAACAACCGTTCCCCACAAAGGTACCTTCGTCTCGGTACGGTTCCGTATCTTGTTGACCTTCAACTGCATCGTTTTCCCGCCGGTAGCGAACCCATCGATTTTCAATCAACCATGAAAAGCCTCGCGCTTTCGGTCAAGCTTCGCGTTCTCCGGATCGAGCCGAAGAATGTACCATAGCACTCTCGTATGTCGCATGGGGGGTAAAGGAACACACTGTTCATCTCCGCCGTCCCGCACGCTTCCGCGTCGGAGGGACAGAAGGCTCGCCTCCGCCGCTCCACGCGCTGCGTGGCGGGTCTCGGGCCGGGTTTGACGGGGCGTGGGGCGAGGCTGCGCCGTGTGGGCGGCGGCGACAGATGAGTTATGTATTGTGTCCCCGTATCTTTCCGTAGACCGGAAACCCCGGCGGACCCGAAACCCCACCTCAGTGCAGGCGGGGGCGGCGCATGAAGGCGGCGCGGTCCGCGGATTGGATCACGGTTCCGATCGACTTGTTCTCGCGCAGCAGGGTCAGCGGCACTTCGACGCCGGCTTCGCCGAGCGACCAGACCTGGCGGTAGAAGTCGGCCAGATCGCCGATCGGCACTTCGTTCACCTCGACCAGGAGGTCGCCCTGTTCGAGGCCGGCGGCTTCGCCGGGGCCGCCATCGGCGAGGTTGGCGACGACGACGCCGCCGTGGGTCTCGGCGGCGTAGACGCCGAGCCAGGGGCGGGGCGGGCGGTCGGCCGCGCCGTGGCGGACGAGATCGTCGAGGATCGGCTCGAGCAGGTCGACGGGCACGACCATGTTGCTGTCGTCGGTGTGCTTCTCGTCGCGTCCGACCTGCACCAGCAGCGAGCCGATGCCGATCAGTCTTCCATCGGGGCCGATCACCGCGGTGCCGCCCCAGTGCGGATGGGCCGGCATGGCGAAGAGCGCTTCGTCGAGCAGATATTCCCAGTAGCCGGCGAATTCGCGCTTGCCGATCAGCCGTGATCTGAGCGCGCTCCCGATGCCGCCGCCGGCGGCGATGACGATCTCGCTGCCGACCCCGGCATCGTCGGCGCTGCCGCGCGGCATGACCGGGCAGTCGAGGTCGCCCATCGCCTGCACCAGGGCGAAGCCGGTGACGAAATCATAGGCCAGCGGGTGGCCCTGGACGACCCGGCCCGAGGTGGTGGTGAGCCAGACCTGATCGGCCTCGTTGACCAGATAGCCGATGGTCAGCACGAGGCCGCGCTCGCCGATGACGACGCCGCTGCCCTGCCGCTGGGTGCCGAGCATCGGCGCCGTGAAGGCGTCTTCGGGGATCTGCGCGCGGATCGACACCACGCTCTCGAGCCGCCGGTCCAGATCGAAGGAGAGCCGGGCCGGATCGGGGCGGATGGCCGGGGGGATGAGCGCACTCATGCGTCAGGTCGCGTCGGCCGCGGCGGTGAAGGCCTGGATGCCGGTCTGTGCCCGGCCGAGGATCAGGGCGTGGATGTCGTGGGTTCCTTCATAGGTGTTGACCGCCTCGAGGTTCATGACGTGGCGGATGACGTGATATTCGTCGGCGATGCCGTTGCCGCCGTGCATGTCGCGGGCGACCCGGGCGATGTCCAGCGCCTTGCCGCAATTGTTGCGCTTGATCAGCGAGACGGCTTCGGCCGCCGCTTCGCCGCGGTCGAGCAGGCGGCCGACGGTGAGGGCGGCGTTGAGGCCGAGCGTGATCTCGGTCTGCATGTCGGCGAGCTTCTTCTGCACGAGCTGGTTGGCGGCCAGCGGCCGGCCGAACTGCTTGCGCTCGAGGGTGTAGGTGCGGGCGGCGTGCCAGCAGAACTCGGCCGCCCCCATCGTGCCCCAGGCGATGCCGTAGCGCGCCCGGTTGAGACAGCCGAAGGGGCCGCTCAGGCCCCTGGCGCCGGGCAGCAGGTTGGCCTCGGGGACGAACACCTCGTCCATCATGATCATGCCCGTGGTCGAGGCGCGCAGGGCGAACTTGCCTTCGATCTTCGGCGTCTCGAGGCCCTTCATGTCGCGCTCGAGGATAAAGCCCCGGATCACGCCCTCCTCGTCCTTGGCCCAGACCACGGCGATGTCGGCGATGGGGCTGTTGGTGATCCAGTTCTTGGCCCCGGAGAGTTTCCAGCCGCCCTCGACCTTCTTCGCACGCGAGCGCATGCCGCCGGCATCGGAGCCGTGATCGGGCTCGGTCAGGCCGAAGCAGCCGACCAGCTCGCCACGGGCCAGACCGGGCAGGTAGCGCCGGCGCTGGGCCTCGTCGCCATAGGCGTAGATCGGGTACATCACCAGCGAGGACTGGACGCTCATCGCCGAGCGGTAGCCGGAATCGACCCGCTCGATCTCGCGCGCGATCAGGCCGTAGGCGACGTAGCCGGCATCGGCGCAGCCATACTCCTCGGGGATGGTGACGCCGAGCAGGCCGAGCTCGCCCATCTCGCCGAAGATCGCCCGGTCGAAGGTCTCGTGGCGGTTGGCCTCGACGATCTGCGGCATCAGCCGGTTCTGGCAATAGTCCTGCGCCGTTTCCTGGATCATCCGTTCCTCGTCGGTGAGCGCCTGGCGCAGGAGGAACGGGTCCTGCCAGTCGAACGACGCCATGCGCGCCGCCGCCGATTTCGCCCCGACCGGCCGTGCTGTCGCGTTCATCTGCCGCTTCTCCCGACGTGGTTGCGAAGCGCCATCCTAGCCGAGGCCGGCGCCCGGCGCACCGTTCGTGTCCGGACATGGAGATGGTCGCTCATCGCCCCGGGGCAAGCGGGGTCTCTGCGTGAACGCGTGCTTCAGGCGCGAACCCCGAAGCCGCGCAGGAGCGCTTCCGGCAGCGGCTCGTCGAAATCCTCGCCGATCTCGATTTGTCCGCGGGCACTGCCGAAGCGGCGTCGCGATGGCGAATCGCGCAGCGGCGACATTCGAGCCAGGGGTTTGCCGTCTTCGGCGAGCACGATCTCTTCGCCCCGTTTCAGTCGGGCGAGCAGATCGGCGAGGTCGACGCGGCCCCGGTCGATTTCGACGGTGATCGTCATGCTCCAGCCTCCATCGAGGGGCGATTGCGAGAGCTCGGCGTGTGATGGGCGGCCACACGGTCACGCGCAGCTGCGACCCTCGCCGGGTTCCCTTCGGACCGCCATTCTAGCGGAGGCTGTCTTCGGGCGCATCGTTCATGTCCGTATCTGGAGATGGTCGCCCTGCGCGGCCGGACAAGGCGCTGGTCTGCGTTGCTGGTTTCCACCGGTGCGTCGCATCGTTCGGCGCGTTCTGATAGGTTTTCCGCGCGTCGCGACTCCCGAAGAGGTGAGGTGGCTTCATGGTGGAGATGAACGTTTCCATTCCACAGCCGATGAAGGAATGGTGCGAGGCGCAGGTGCGTGCCGGCCGCTTTGCGACGGCAGGCGACTATGTGCGCGACCTGATCCGGCGCGATCGGGACCGGCAAGGCGGAGTGAGGAGCCTGCAGGCCGCCATAGAGGCCGGGTTGGCGAGTGGCGTCGGCTCCAGGACGCTGGACGAGATCATGGCCGAGGCTCGTGCGCGTGGATCGAGGCCGACCATGTGCTGATCGTTCGGCTCCTGCGCGACGAATCCGATCTGACGCGTCATCTGCGGACGTCCTGAGGCGTCAGCCGAACCGCGCTTTGAGTTCGGCGACCTGTTCGGGGGTCAGGGGGTGGATGGGGCGGTCGTGGAGGAGGAGGTAGAGGCGGGCGGTTTCTTCGAGCTCTTCCATGGCGTAGACGGCGTCCTCGAGCGAGCGGCCGGCGACGACGGGGCCGTGATTGGCGAGCAGCACCGCGTGGTGGCGGCCGGCCAGCGCCTCGACCGCGGGGCCGAGCGCCTGGTCGCCGGGCGGGAAGTAGGGGACGAGTGGCAGGGTGCCGACGCGCATGACGTAATAGGCGGTGAGCGGCGGGATGACGTCGGCGGGATCGATGCCGTCCAGGCAGGAGACCGCGACCGAGTGGGTCGAGTGCAGGTGGACGACGGCGCGGGCGTCGTCGCGCATGCGGTACATGCCCTGGTGCAGGAAGGTCTCCTTGGTCGGCCTGTCGCCGCCGGTGTGCCGGCCCTGTCCGTCGAGCCTCGAGATGCGGGCCGGGTCGAGATCGCCGAGTGACGAGCCGGTCGGCGTCATCAGCCAGCCGTCGTCGAGGCGCACGGAGATGTTGCCGGAGCTTCCCATGGTCAGCCGGCGCTCGAACAGCGAGCGGCCGAAGCGGGCGATGCGCTCGCGCCAGGCGTTCTCTTCGCTCACGGCATCACCTCGAAAGCGCGGGTGAGGAAATCGGTGCCGCCGAAATTGCCCGACTTGAGCGCCAAGGCCAGGGTCTCCTCGGCGCCGATCGTGGTGCAGGCGGGCACGCCCGGATCGATCTGCGGGCCGATCCGGAGCCCCTCGATGCCGAGCGCCTGGACCACGGCACCCGAGGTCTCGCCGCCCGCGACCACGAGCCGGCGCACGCCCATCTCGACGAGACGGCGGGCGAGCTCGGCCATGGCACGCTCGACGGCTTCGCCGGCTCGTGCCCGGCCGAGCGCCTCCTGCGCCGCGCGCACCTCTTCCGCCGGCGCGCTGGCATAGATCAGGATGGGGTCGGTCGAGAGGGCCTTCTCGGCCCAGGCGACGGCCTCTTCGATCGCACCCGCGTCGGCCAGCTCCTGCGGGTGCAGGCGCAGGGCCGGGTGGCGGCGGGCCATGTGCTCGACCTGGCCCAGCGTCGCCGCCGAGCAGGAACCCGCCAGCACGGCCTCCTTGCCCGCCACGGCCGGAAGGGCGGTGGCGTCGACGGCTTCGGCCAGCCGGCCGCGGCGGCGGAAATTGGCCGGCAGGCCGAGCGCGATGCCGGAGCCGCCGGTGATCAGCGGCCGGTCGGCCATGGCCTCGCCGAGCACGCGCAGATCCTCGTCCCGGATCGCGTCGAGGATCGCGTGGCGATGGCCGCTGCGCGCCAGCTCGTCGAGACGGGTGCGCACGGCTTCGGCACCGCGGTGCACCGTGTCGCAGGCGACGAGGCCGACGGCATTGGGCGTCTGCGCCTGCAGCACGCGCACCAGATTGGAATCGGTCATCGGCGTGAGCGGATGGTGGCGCATGTGGGTGTCGCTCAAGAGCAGGTCGCCGACGAACAGGTGGCCCTTGAAGACGGTGCGGCCGGTCTCGGGAAACGCCGGACAGGCGCCGGCGATCGATGGTGGCGCATCGCCGGCCGCATCGCCCGTGAGGGCGTCGAGGAGCGCGTCGGCGACCGAGCCGATATTGCCCTGCTCGGTGCTGTCGAAGGTCGAGCAGTATTTGAAGAGGATCTGCTCGGCGCCATGGCGGCGCAGCCAGGCCAGCGCGGCGAGCGATTGGGCCACCGCCTGGTCGGCCGGCGTGGTGCGCGATTTGAGGGCTATGGTCACCGCTTCGGCATCGGCCGGCGGTGCGGCGTCGTCCGGCACGCCGATCAGCTGGACCGTGCGCATGCCCTCCTTCACGAGGGTGTTGCAGAGATCGGTGGCGCCGGTGAAATCGTCGGCGATACAGCCCAGCAGCAGGGTCATGGTGGAGGGGCCTCCTCGTCTGCGCCTCGATGTGGCTGGAAAGTAACGAGAATAACGGTGCGGATCGGTTCCGGCCACCTCTTGAACGGCGCTTGCGTGTTCTTATCTGAATGATCGTCGGCGGCCGCGGAGCGGCGTCGATCCCGACACGAAGTCGGGGGCTCTCAAACCGGCGTGTCCATGGTGGAGCGCCGTACGCTTCGTATCGCTCATCTGGAGGATACCATGTCCATCGTTCGTTTCGACCCCTTCCGCGATCTCGATCGTCTCGCGTCCGAGATGTTCCGCATGCCCGTCGGCGGTGACGCGGGTCCCGCCGTCGACCTCGAGCAGCACGGCCAGGACACCTACGTCGTGCGCGTGGCCGTTCCGGGGTTCACCCGCGACGACCTCGAGATCAATCTGCACGACCGCGTGCTGACGGTGAAGGGCACGCGTGAAGCCAGGACCGACGAGAATGTCCGCGTCATGCATCGCGGCATCGCCGGCGGCGGCTTCGAGCGCACCTTCAATCTCGGCCGTCACATCGAGATCGCCGGCGCCGATCTGGCCGACGGCATTCTCGAGATCAAGCTCGAGCGGCGCGTGCCCGAGGCCCTCAAGCCGCGCAGCATCGCCATCGGCGAGCGTGGTGCCAAGGCTTCGACCGCGGCGCAGGTCGAGGACAAGGAAACCGTCGCGGCCTGAACCGCCGGACACTTCGTCGACGGGCGATGCACCCGAGGGGCTGCATGACCGGCTCTTTCTGGTACCATCGCCCGATCGATGACATGACGACCCGGCGGGCCCCGCTCCGCCGGGTCGTTGCTCGTCCGCTTCGGGCCGGTCCCACGATCCGTCCCGCAGGTCGGGATCCTCGGAGGAAGGAACGTTGAGCGACGCTCTCTACAAGGTGCTGGGTCTCACGCGCACGGCCGACGAGGCGGAGGTGCGGCGCGCCTATCGCAAGCTCGCCAAGAAATACCATCCCGACGCCAATCCCGGCGACAAGGCGGCCGAAGAGCGTTTCAAGAAGATCTCCGCGGCCTACAAGATCCTCAAGGACAAGGAGAGCCGCGCCCGCTACGACCGCGGCGAGATCGACGACGAGGGCAACGAGCGCGCCCCCTTCGGTGCCGGCAACCCGTTCGCCGGCGGTTTCCGTCGCGGCGGTGCCGGAACGGGCGGTGCAGAGCATTTCGAGTTCTCGACCCGCGGAGGCGGCGGCGGTTTCGGCGGTTTCGAGGACATCATCAGCGATCTCTTCGGCGGCCGGGCCAGTGGCCGCGCGGCCGGTGCGGGTGCGAGACGGGGCGGCGGCCGGACCGCCATGCGCGGCGAGGACGTGCGCACCCGGCTAGCGGTCGATTTCGCCACCGCGGCGCGAGGCGGCAAGGAGCGCATCCGCCTCGCCGACGGCCGGGAGGTCGAGGTCAACATTCCGGCGGCGGTCGAGCAGGGCCAGCAACTGCGCCTGCGCGGCAAGGGCCAGCCCGGCATGGGCGGCGGTCCGGCGGGCGACGTGCTGATCGAGATCGACATCCGCCCGCACGCCACCATGCGGCGCGAGGGCCTCGACGTGGTGGTCGACCAGCCCGTGCCGCTGGCGACCGCCGTGACGGGCGGCAAGGTGCGGGTGCCGACGCTGGACGGCGACGTGACCATGAGCATTCCGCCCTGGACGAGCTCGGGCAGGCTGTTGCGGCTCAAGGGCCGCGGCATCGACGACAAGCGCCGGAGTGCCAAGGGCGACCAGCTCGTGCGGGTGATGATCGAGCTGCCGGAGGAGCCCGACCTGGAGCTGCAGGCGCTGCTGGCCAAATCGGCCCAGGCCGCCTGAGGCCGCTCGCGGGCGTTTCAGCGCACCAGCAGCACGGGCCTTCGCACCGTTCGGACCATGGTGGTGGTGGTGCTGCCGACGATCAGGGTGCGAAGCGGTGCGTGGCCGTAGGCGCCCATGACCAGCATCGCGTCACGGCACTCCTTCATGTAGTCGCCGATCACCTGGTCGGCCGGACCTTCGATCACCGCCCGTACCGATGGCCGTGAGAGCCGCCCGGCTGCGGCCTCGAGCGGGCCGCGGCGGGACGCGTCGTCGACACCGGCGGTGACGAGGTGGACCTCGAGGCCGGTGAAGAGCGGCGAGGCGGCCACATGGTCGACCGACCGGTCGGCGGCCGGACTGCCGTCATAGGCGATCACCACCCTTGCGATCGGCACGATCTCGCGCGAGGCCACGAGCACCGGCCGGACGCTCGCCCGCACCACCCGCTCGACCTTCGAGCCGATGTGCTCCATGGCGAACTCGCCCGAGGCGCCGCGCTTGCCGATGACGACGAGATCGGCCTCCGCTTCCCGCTCGACGATGGTCTCGACGATGCCGCCGTGGCGATGCAGCGGCCGCACGTCGGCGACCCCGGCCGCCCGCAGCCGTTCCTCGCCGACGCTCAACAGCACGCGGCCGCGTTCGACGGCGAGCCTGCCCTCTGCCTCGTCTATACGCGTCAGCTCCTCGAGCAGTTGTTTCTTCACGCCGAGCCCGATCGCACCGCTCAGGTCCCGGCGAGCGGCGACGGCGTCCTTGCGCTGGACGACGTGCAGCAGCTCGACTTCGGCACCCAGACGGACGGCGGCCCAGGCGGAGAGATCGCAGACGCTGGTGGCGTAGGACGAGGCGTCGATGCAGGCGAGGATCCTCGCCATGGTGCGGCTCCTTGTTGTGCTGCGGCCCGATGAGTGCGTCGTCAGTGGGCTGCGGGCAGGGCGTCGGTTTCCTTGTCGTGCGTGGCGAAGCGATGAACCAGGACGGCGCTCTCCTCGTTGAGGCCGACGATCTCGACGGCGGCACCCTCGCGACGGAACTTCAGGATCGTCTTGTCGAGCACGCCGACGGCGGAGATGTCCCAGAAATGGGCGGCGGAGACGTCGATCACCACCCGATCCAGCACCTCCTTGAAGTCGAAGGCGTCGGCGAAGCGCTCGGCCGAGGCGAAGAACACCTGACCCGCGACGTGGTAGGTGCGGGTCCGGCCGTCGGCGGAAAGCCTCGAGGTCACGGTGAACAGGCGCTTGACCTTGCCGGCGAAGAAGAGCCCGCTGAGCAGCACGCCCGCGAGCACGCCCTGGGCCAGATCGTGGGTCCAGACGACCACGACGACGGTGGTCAGCATCACCACCGACGACGGCCAGGGATGGACGCGAAGATCGAGGACGGAACTCCAGGAGAAGGTGCCGATCGACACCATGA
>JAGREO010000262.1 GCA_020446525.1 Geminicoccaceae bacterium
CGGGCTCGCGGGCGGCGTCGATTTTTTGGCGATTGACGAGGCCCTTCGCCAACTTTGGGTTTCGGCATGACCGGCCCGGCCACGGCGGTTGTCGAGCAGGTGATCCGCGAGCACCGCGATCGGCAACGCTCCAGCGGTGCGTTGTCGCCGCCCGGATCCGACGAAGGTCGGGCCGGGCAGCCGGCGGATGCGGTCGCACCCCGTCCGCTGCAATGGGTCTGGGCCGATGCGATCCAGCTTGATCTTTCCCGCACCGAGTTGGTCGCCGACCTGCTGCCTCGAACCGGGCTGGCCGTCGCGTATGGTGAGTCCGGGGGTGGAAAAACGTTCTTTTGCCTCGATCTGGCCGCACGTGTCGCCGCCGGGCTCGAATGGCACGGTCGGCCGGTCGAGCGAGGGGTGGTGCTCTACGTCGCAGCCGAGGCGCCCGCTTCGGTCGAACGCCGGCTCGTCGCATGGTGCGTGCGGCACGGCGTCGAGCACCTGCCGTTGGCCGTCATCCAATCCAGCGTGGATTTTCTGGCCGGAGATGCTGTCGCGGTTTGCGCCGTCGCCGAAGCGATCGAGGCGGAGCATGGACGGGTGGCGCTTGTCGTCGTCGACACGCTCGCGCGCGCGATGACCGGCAACGAAAACCTGCCCGACGACATGGGCAGCTTCGTCGCCGCCTGCGGGTTGATCCGCGGACGTCTCGATACTTGCGTTCTGATCGTCCACCACAGCGGAAAGGACCAGGCACGCGGCGCTCGCGGGCATTCCAGCCTACGGGCGTCGACCGATGTTGAAATTGAGGTTGCGGGCAGCGAAGGCGCGCGTGCGGCGACCGTGACAAAATCCCGTGACGGCGTGACGGGCGGTGTGTCCGGCTTCTCGCTTGAGGTCGTCGAGTTGGGCGAAGACGCCCGCGGTCGAACCGTCTCGACATGCGTCGCCATGCCCTGCGAGGCGCCGGCAAAGGGCAGGCAGCGCCAACGGATCGGCAAGGATGCGAAGCTCGCGCGAACCGGGCTTGCAGCCGCGCTCGCGTCCTGCGGCGATCGCCCGCCGGCCAGCGACGCCACCCGCGGTATCGTTTGTGCCGTCACGGTCGAGCAGTGGCGGCAGTACTTCATGCAGGCCTATGGCCGGGCGGGTGACGATGCCGATTCCGCCGCGGCCCGGCAGGCTTGGAAGCGTGGTCGCGAGGCCCTGCTTGCCAGCGGCGAAGCCGTGGCGTGGGGCTCATATGTCTGGCTGGCAAATCCATGACCTGCCGGCCGGTCGTGACCAGCGTGACATGTGACACCCCTATAGGGGGGTGTCACGTCACGTCACGCTTTGGTCGTCACGCTTCCGGTGGCGTGACAGGCCGTGACAAGTTGGGTTTGTCACGCTTGGCGAGCCGGAATGCCTTGAAAACGCTGGCGTTGATGGCCGCGAGGCAACGGCCGTGACAGGCGTGACACGTCGCAGTTTGTCACGCTTGAAGGGGTGCGGCAGGCTGTCGCAGTTTGGGGGCGTGACAAGTTGGGTTTGTCACGCTCGTCACGGCGTCACGGCACCATGACCCGCCGCACCGGCCGGACGGTCTACCGCCTCGAACTGCGGCCAGAGCCGGGCGTCCGGGATCCGATCCTGGCCTTGCGGAGCCTGCTCAAAATCGCGTTGCGCAGCTTCGGCCTGCGGGCGGTGCTGGTCGAAGAGCTTCGCCCGGCATCGGTCGACCGCGAGGGAAGCCCGCCAGACGCCAAAAACGGGCCGGGATGACCTAGGGTAGCCCGAAGGCCCGAAGGCCGCTGACGAGCCCCGCAGGCGCCCTAGCGCGATGGTCGCGAAATAGGACTAACGCCCGGCCGCTCGAATCTGGTATCGCAGAGGTGGCCTTTCGGGGGCCGAATGCGCTCCAAACCCGACGATCTGGACCATTCCCGTCGCGATTACCGCCGGTATCTCAATGCCTTCGCCTCGCCGCCGCCGTCTCGACACCATGCCGCGGATCCGGCGGCAGATAACCGCCATGTTCCACGATGCCCGCGCAGGCGAGATGGACGCGCTCGACTGCTATCGTTTGGCGTCTGTGCTCATGATGGCCGCGAAGCTGATCGAGACTGGCGAGATAGAAGAACGCCTTGCCGAGATCGAGCGCCGCCTCGCCGATCGGCCGCGGATCGCCGCATGAGCCGCCTTCGCCAGCGCCTCGCCGCGATCGAGGGGCGGATTGTGCCAGCACCCCGCCGCCGGGTCCGTGATATTCTGGAAAGCTGGTCGCTGATCGAGCTTGAAGACTACCGGGCGCTGCAACGGCGTCGCTGCACCGATGCCGGCGGGCTCGACGGCGACGAGCTTGCGCGGCTGAAATCCTACGCCGAACGCGAACGTTTGGAGGCATCATGAGCGACGCTTTGCGCCTCGAAATCTGCCGCGCCATCGCCGCCGGCCAGATGACGCCCGCCGTGCTCGACTTCGTGCATCTGCCGGACGAGCAATTCAGCGCGATGATGGAAAACGAACTCGCGCGACGGCGCGCCGCAGCCGAGCAGGAGGCCGACGATGACGCCGATTGAGGCCGGGCGCGTGCTCGATCTGATGGCCCGGACGATGGTCGAGGATGGAACCGCCGCCAGCTACAGCGAAGGCTTCGAGCGCGCCCGGTGGATGGCGCCCGGCATCGCCGGCATCTATTCCGCCCCGGCATTGCCCTTGTCGCTGCCCGCTGCCCCCGGCCGTTCACGCCCGCCGAAGACGGTCGCCGATCCCGGCGATGAAATCGACGCGCTGGCCGTCGAGCTGGTCGAGACCGGCCGTGTCGAGAACTATGACCAAGCCCTGCACCAAGTGGTGAACGATCCGCAGCACCGGCATACGGTCGAGGCGTGGTCGAGACCGGGCGGCAGTTGAACAGCGAGTTGCGCCGGGCGGGTGGCTCCTGCGCCAGCGCAGCCCGGCCGCAGCGAAGTGAGCGCGCGCGGCCGGGCACCTTCCAACGAGGATGACGCGATGAAGAAGCCCGAAAGCGCCGATAGCTGGCGCCAGATGCTGACCGAGTTTGCCGACCGCGCCGCCGGGCTCGAACGCGAGATTGCGCAGGCCCGCGAGGCGAAGCGGCCGCACGCGGTAAAGGCTCTGCAGGGCGACGCGAAGAGCCGGGCCGAAGTGACGAAGCTCGACAAGCGCATCTCCGAGCTGGTCGCCGAACGCGAGACGGCCGGGCAAGCCGTCGAGCAGGCGCAAACCGAGCTGCGGCAGGCCGAACAGCGAGAGCGGATCGCTGCCGAGGTCGCGCGGCTCGAACGGCTGCGGGATCTGTCCGAGGCG
>JAGREO010000029.1:0-8405 GCA_020446525.1 Geminicoccaceae bacterium
GCCGACGAGCCGACGACCGCACTCGACGTCTCGATCCAGGCCCAGATTCTCGATCTGCTGCTGGCCCTGCGCCGCGACATCGGCATGGCGATCCTGATGATCACCCACGATCTGGGGGTCGTCGCCGAGGTCGCCGACAGGGTCGCGGTGATGTATGCCGGCCGCGTCGTCGAAACCGGCGACGTCTTCAGCCTGTTCGCCGCACCCCGCCATCCCTACACCCACGCCCTGCTGCGTTCGGTGCCGCGCGTCGACGTCGAGCAGCCGCGGCTGGCCACCATCGAGGGCAGCGTCGCCTCGCCCTTCGCCCGGCCCACCGGCTGCAGCTTTCGCGATCGCTGCGACCGCGCCCGGCCCCGCTGCGCCGAGGCCGTGCCGCCGCTCGACGCGCTCGCACCGGGCCACGCCGCACGCTGCTTCTTTCCCGTCCCGGCTCCGGCCGATGCGGAGCTTCCCGCATGACGGCGCTGCTCGAAGTGGAAGGGCTGCGGACGTGGTTCCCGATCCGCTCGCCACTCTTGCGCCGCACGGTCGGTCAGGTGCGCGCGGTCGACGGCGTGGACCTGAAGCTCGAGGCCGGGCGCACGCTGGGCCTCGTGGGCGAGAGCGGCTGCGGCAAGTCCACCCTCGGGCGCACCGTCGTCCGCCTGATCGAACCCTCGGCGGGCAGCATCCGCCTCGACGGCAAGGACGTCACCCGCGCCAGGGGGCGCGAGGTCATGGCGCTGCGCCGGCGCGCCCAGATCGTCTTTCAGGACCCTTATGCTTCCCTCAACCCGCGCATCAGGGTCGGCGACGCCGTCGGCGAGGCGCTGACCATCCACGGCCTCGTCCGCAGCCGGGCCGAGCGCCTCGAACGCACGGCCGCCATCTTCGCCAAGGTCGGGCTCGGCGAGGACGCCATGGCCCGCTATCCGCACGAGTTCAGCGGCGGCCAGCGCCAGAGGGTCGGCATCGCCCGGGCGCTCGTGCTCGAACCCGAGCTGCTGGTCGCCGACGAGCCGGTCTCCGCACTCGACGTCTCGGTGCAGGCGCAGGTGATCAACCTGATGCAGGACCTGCAGCGCGATTTGCGCCTTACCTACCTCTTCATCGCCCACGATCTGAGCGTGGTGCGGCACATCGCCGACGAGGTGGCGGTCATGTATCTGGGCCGGATCGTCGAGAGCGCGCCCAAGGCCACCCTCTTCGCCGGGCCGCTGCACCCCTACACCCGCGGCCTGCTCAAGTCGGTTCCCATTCCCGATCCGACGCGCCGCCGTGCCGGCGAAACGCATCTCAAGGGCAGCCTGCCGAGCCCTTTGAACCCGCCTTCGGGCTGCGCCTTCCACCCCCGCTGTCCCCATGCCACCGAGCTCTGCACGCGCGAACGCCCGGAGCGCCGCCCGTTCGACGCGGGGCGGACGGTGGCCTGTCATCACGCGGAGGCGATCGAGAGCGGCGGCTGATCCGCCGCGGGACCGCGCGGGCGATCAGGGCTCCGGCGGGCGGCCATAATCCGCGTCGGACACGGGCTCGAGCCATGTGACGTGGGTGCCGGTCTCGTCGTGCTCGTGCAGGGCGAGGTGCATCATCGACCGGTTCGCCGAGGCGCCGTGCCAGTGCTTCTCGTCGGGCCCGATCCAGACCGTGTCGCCGGGCAGGATGCGGCGGACCGGCTCGCCTTCCTTCTGCACCAGACCGACGCCGGCCAGGACGTGCAGCGTCTGGCCGAGCGGGTGGGTGTGCCAGTTCGTGCGGGCACCGGGCTCGAAGGCGACGCGTACGGCGCGGATGCGGGCGGGGTCCGGCGCGTCGACGATCGGATCCTGCCAGACCGTGCCGGTGAACCAGTCGGCGGAGGCCTTCACCGAAGGGCGATCGAAGGAGCGGTGGATCCGCATGGCGTTCTCCCGTTCATGGCTCTCTCATCGAGGCACGGCGACCACGGCGAGGCAGTCGCCCATCTGGATCGACCCGGCGTGATGCCGGGTGGCGAGGATGCCGGTCATCCGGGCGCGCACTTCGTGAGCCGCCCTGCCGGTGCGGGTGACGTCGTGGATGCGCGCCAGCACCATACCTCGTTCGACGCGCTCGCCCAGATCGGCGGTCAGCTCCAGGAGGCCCTCGGCGTCGGCGAAGTGAAAGCAGTCGTCGCTCGGCATGTCCAGCATGACGCTCGGCCGCTCGACGACGGAACCCTCCAGGATGCCTGCGTGCCGGAGCACGTCGCGCAGGCCCCGCTCCGCGATGGCGACGGAAAGGGCGGTGGCGGTGCCGCGGCCGCCGAGCTCGGTGGTCACGAAGGTCTTGCCCATGGCCTCGGCGGCGGTATCGAACATGCCGACCGCGTCGATCTCGCGCATGGTCATTGAATAGGGCGCCCCGAAGGCCCGCATGGCGGCGAGACAGCGCGCCTGCTGCTCTTCGTCGTCGAGCAGGTGACAGGCGGCGTAGGGCAGGAAATCGAGAGTCCGGCCGCCCGAATGGAAATCCAGCACGATGTCGGCCGGCGGCAGCAGGTGCCTGTAGACGTAATCGGCGATCTTCTCCGTCGGTGTGCCGTCGGGTCGGCCGGGAAAGCTGCGGTTCATGTTGCCGCCGTCGATCGGCGAGGTCCGCCTTCCGGCCCGCACCGCCGGATGGTTCATGAAGGGCAGGATGATCACCCGACCGGAGAGCCGCGCCGGATCGAGCTCGTTCGCCAGCTTGGCGAGCGCGATCGGCCCTTCATATTCGTCGCCGTGATTGCCGCCGGTCAGCAGTGCCGTGGGTCCACGGCCGCCGGCGACGACGGTGATCGGGACGAGCAGATTGCCCCAGGCGCTGTCGTCACGGCTCCAGGGCAGGCGCAGATGGCCGTGGTGAACGCCCGGTGCATCGAGCGGAATGGTCGGACGGACGGCAGACGGGCGCATCAGTTCTTGACGAAGAGCTTGCGCGGCACGTCGGCGAAGCAGCGGCAGCCGGTCTCGGTGATGGCGATGCTCTCGGTGATCTCCAGCCCCCAATCGCCTTCCGGACGCTCGGTCATCCAAAGGCCGGACATGAAGTGGAAGGTCATGCCCGGCTCGAGCGGTGTGGTGTCGCCCGGCCTCAGGCTCATCGTCCGCTCGCCCCAGTCGGGCGGGTAGGAGCAGCCGATCGAATAGCCCGCACGGTTGTCCTTGACGATGCCGTAGCGGTTGAGAACGGCGAAGAAGGCACGGGCGATGTCTTCGCAGGTGTTGCCCGGTTGTGCCGCTTCCAGACCCGCGGCCATGCCCTCGAGCACCGCTTTTTCGGCCTCGACGATGTGCGCCGGCGGCGTGCCCAGGAAGACCGTGCGCGACATCGGGCAATGATAGCGCTTGAAGCAGCCGGCGATCTCGAAGAACGTCGCCTCGCCCGCCCGCATCGGCTGATCGTCCCAGGTCAGATGCGGGGCGGCCGCCTCTTCGCCCGACGGCAGGAGCGGCACGATGGCCGGATAGTTGCCGCCGAACTCGGGCGTGCCGCGAATGCCGGCGTCGTAGATCTCGGCCACGAGGTCGCATTTGCGCATGCCTACCTCGACCGCGTCGAAGATGCGCTGGTGCATGCGCTCGACGATGCGCGCGGCCTTGTCCATGAACGCCAGCTCGGCCGCGCTCTTGACCGCCCGCTGCCAGTTGACCAGCGCGTTGGCGTCGACGAAGCGGGCGTTCGGCAGATGGTGGGTCAGCGCGTGATGGGCGCCGGCCGAATAGTAGTAATTGTCCATCTCGACGCCGATGGTCAGACGGTCCCAGCCGCGCTCCGTGACGATTGCGGCCAGAAGGTCCATCGGATGCCGCTCGACCGATTGAACGTAGTGGTCGGGGTAGCCGATGATGTGGTCGTTGCTCATGAAGACGGTACGCTTGGCGCCGATCGCGTCCTGTCCGCGGCCGTACCAGATGGGATGTCCGTGACCCGACACCAGCACGCACTGATGGACGTAGAACGACCAGCCGTCATAGCCGGTGAGCCAGGTCATGTTGGAAGGGTCGCTGACCACCAGAAGGTCGATGCCGGCCTTCTCCATGGCTCGTCGAGTCTTCGCCAGTCGCGCCTCGTATTCCTCGTCGGTGAACTGCGCCATCGGCGTCACTCCAGATCCAGATCCTCGGCATAGGCGAAGAGCGCCGGATTGCCGCCAGTGTGCAGAAAGACCACCGGCTCGTCGGCCGTAATCTTTCCGTCCCGAACGTCGGCCACGAGTGCCGCCATCGCTTTCGACGAATAGACGGGATCGAGGATCAGCGCCTCGGTGCGGGCGGCCAGCTTCAGAGCCTCGAGACCTTCCTCGGTGACGACGCCGTAGCGCTCGCCGATGAAGGCATCGGTATTGTCGATCACCGATTTGTCGATGCGCACGTCCAGATCGAGCCGTCGCGCCGTGGCCTCGGCGATGCGGGCGATGTCCTCGTCGCGCGGCATCGTCCAGCGGATCGGCGCGACGTTGCGGATGTGCACGCGCCGCCCCAGTGCCTCGAACCCGAGCGCCAGACCGGCCGGGGTCATGTTGGCGCCGCAGAGATAGAGATGCGCCGGATCGAGGCCGGCTGCGGTGCACTGGGCGTCCATTTCCAAAGCCGCGCCGACATAGCCGAGCGCGCCCAGCGACAGGCTCTCGACGCCGAGCGGTGCCACGACATAGGGCTTGCGACCGGCCGCGCTCAATGAATCGGCTTTGGCGTCGAGATGCGGCTGCAGCTTTTCCATGCTGTCGAGATCGACCACCGTGACGTCCGCCCCCATCAGCCGGTCAAGCAGCAGATTGCCCTGCAACCGCGGCCCCTTCTCGCCGTGCAGCAGCACCAGAGCCACGTCCAGCCCGAGCTTCATGGCCGCAGCCGTCGCCTGCCGGCACCAGTTGGACTGCGTATAGGCGCCGATGACGAGGGTGTCGGCGCCCCGGGCCAGAAGCTCGGCGAAGACGAATTCGAGCTGCCGCGTCTTGTTGCCTCCGAACGCGAGGCCGGTCAGATCGTCGCGCTTGACCCAGATCTGTGGGCCGCCGCCCGGACCGGCGAGCGCTGCCGACAATCGCGGACAGGGCTCGAGGGGCGTCGGCAGGTGCGCCAGCCGCACGCGTGGTAGGGCATCGAGTTTCGCCTGAAGTGTTTCGTGTTTCACGCCTCTTCCCCCTTCGTCTTCGATTGCCTATCCCGGAACGAGACCGGCGGCAATGAAGGGGGAGACGCAATCATGAACCTTTTCGCCAAATTGCAGGCGCGTGCCGCGAACGGCGATCCGATCCGCATCGGCATGATCGGCGCCGGCAAGTTCGGCTCGATGTTCCTGGCCCAGTTGCTGCGTCACGACGGCATCCACCTGATCGGCGTGGCCGACATCGCGCCCGACCGCGCGCGCTCCAACATGACCTTCGTCGGCTGGCCCGACGAACGTTGCGCCGCACGCTCGCTGGACGAGGCGACGCAGAGCGGTGGCACGCACGTCAGTGACGACTGGCAGGCGCTCGTCACCCATCCGCGGATCGACATCGTCGTGGAGTGCACCGGCGCGCCGATGGCGGCGATCGAGCACTGTCTGGCGGCCTTCGAGGCCGGCAAGCACGTCGTCAACGTGACGGTCGAGGCCGACGCGTTCTGCGGCTACGGCCTGGCGCTCAAGGCGGCCGAGGCCGGCGTCGTCTATTCCATGGCCTATGGTGATCAGCCGGCCCTGGTCTGCGATCTGGTCGATTGGGCGCGCACCTGCGGCTTCGCCGTGGTGGCGGCGGGCCGGGGGCACAAATGGCTGCCGCACTTCCGCAAATCGACACCCGAGACGGTCTGGGATCATTGGGGTGTGACACGCGAGCAGGCCGAGCGCGGACGGTTGAACCCCAAGATGTTCAACGCCTTTCTCGACGGTTCCAAACCCGCCATCGAATCGGCGGCGATCGCCAACGCCACCGGCCTCGACGCGCCCGAGAGCGGGCTGGCCTTTCCCCCGGGCGGTGCCGAAGACGTTCCGACGCTGATGCGGCCCAAGAGCGAGGGCGGCTGCCTCGATCACAAGGGCATGGTCGAGGTCGTCTCGAGCCTGAGGGCCGACGGCACGCCCGTTCCCTACGACGTCCGCCAGGGCGTCTGGGTCTGCTTCGAGGGCGACACCGACTATCTGCGCAACTGTTTTCAGGAATACCACGTCAAGACCGATCCCTCCGGCCGCTATGCGGCGCTCTACAAGCGCTGGCACATGATCGGCCTCGAGCTGGCGGTCTCGGTCGCCGCCGTCGGTCTGCGCGGCGAGCCCACTGGTGTCGCGACCGGCTTTCGCGCCGACGTCGCCGCCTTCGCCAAGCGCGATCTGCAGCAGGGCGAAGTGCTCGACGGCGAGGGAGGCTCGACCGTCGTCGGCGGTCTGCGCCCGGCCGCGAAGTCCCTCGAAGGCGGTTATCTGCCGCTCGGCCTCGCCCACGGCGTGCGCCTGGTCTCCCCGATCGCCGACGGAGCGCCGGTGCGATGGGACGATGTGGACCTCGATACCGGCACGGCCGCCTGTCGGCTCAGACGGTGGATGGAGAGCCGGACATCCGATGCCACCTTGCCCCGCGCCGCCGCGGGGTTGTAGACCGCGCATGTCACCTGTTTCTCTCACTTGCTGGAGTGCGTCGCCATGGGCGAGCGGGTCAATCTCTGCGGCCTCGACGTCGCACGCGAGTTGCAGGCCTTCGTAGACGACGAGGTGCTGCCCGGCACCGGCGTCGACACGAACCGGTTCTGGCAGGCGCTGGCCGACATCGTGGGCGATCTGGCGCCGCGCAACCGCGCCCTCGTGGCGCGCCGCGAGGAGTTGCAGCAGAAGATCGACGCCTGGCACGGCGAGCACGCGTTCGATCTGGAGCCCTATCAGGCGTTCCTTCGCGACATCGGCTATCTGGTGCCCGAGGGCGAGCCCTTCACCATCGGCACGACGAACGTCGACCCGGAGATCGCCGAGATCGCCGGGCCGCAGCTCGTCGTGCCGGTCAGCAACGCCCGCTACGCGCTGAACGCCGCCAATGCGCGCTGGGGCAGCCTCTACGACGCCTTCTACGGCACCGACGCGATCGAAGAGAGCGGTGGCGCCACGCGCGGCGAGCACTACAACCCGGTGCGCGGCCACAAGGTGGTGGCGCGCGCCAAGGCGGTGCTCGATCGGGCCGCACCGCTGGAAGGGGCCGAGCACGCCGACGCGCGCGTCTACGTGATCGGGGACGGCCGTCTGGTGGTGCGCACGGCGCAGGGTGAGACCGCCCTCACCCATGCCGACCGTCTCGCCGGATATCGGGGCTCGCCCGACGCGCCCGAGGCGATCCTGTTGCGTCATCACAACCTGCATCTCGAGATCGTCCTCGATCGAAGCCGGCCGATCGGGCGCGACGATCCGGCCGGTGTCGCCGACATCCTCGTCGAATCGGCGATCACGGCCATCATGGATCTCGAGGATTCGATCGCTGCGGTCGATGCCGAAGACAAGGTCGAAGCCTATCGCAACTGGCTGGGCCTGATGCAGGGCACGCTCGAAGCCTCGTTCGAGAAGAACGGCCGTACGACCACCCGCAGACTGGAGCCGGATCGCACCTACCGCACACCGGACGGCGGCGAGCTGGTGCTCAAGGGCCGGGCCCTGATGCTGATCCGCAATGTCGGCCATCTGATGACGATCGGTGCCGTGCACGATCCGAACGGCGAGGAGGTGCCCGAGGGCATTCTCGACGCGATGGTGACGACCGCCATAGGCATGCACGATTTCATGCCCAACGGCCGCCACGCCAACAGCCGTTGCGGTTCGATCTACGTCGTCAAGCCGAAGATGCACGGGCCCGACGAGGTCGCCTTCGCCGACGAGCTGTTCGGCCGCGTCGAGCAGGCGCTGGGGCTGCCGGCCGACACCATGAAGATGGGCATCATGGACGAGGAGCGCCGGACGACGGTCAATCTGCTGGAGTGCATCCGCGCCGCCAGGAATCGCGTCTGCTTCATCAATACGGGCTTCCTCGACCGTACCGGCGACGAGATCCACACGGCCATGGAGGCCGGGCCGATGATCCGCAAGGCCGACATGAAGGACGCGCGGTGGATCGGCGCTTACGAGGATCAGAACGTCGATGTCGGTCTGGCCTGCGGTCTGCCCGGTCGCGCGCAGATCGGCAAGGGCATGTGGGCGATGCCCGACCTGATGGCCGCCATGCTCGAGGAGAAGATCGCTCATCCGATGGCCGGCGCGAACACCGCCTGGGTGCCTTCGCCCACGGCGGCCACGCTGCACGCCCTGCACTATCTCGAGGTCGACGTCGCTGAGCGGCAGAAGGAGCTGGCCGGCCGCCCGCGCGCCCGGGTGAGCGACATCCTCTCGATCCCGCTGGCCGAGCGGCCGAACTGGACGGACGAGCAGATCCAGGCCGAACTCGACAACAACGCCCAGGGCATCCT
>JAGREO010000029.1:8519-19382 GCA_020446525.1 Geminicoccaceae bacterium
CAGCACATCGCCAACTGGCTGCGGCACGGCGTCTGCAGCGAGGCACAGGTGATGGAGACGATGAAGCGCATGGCCGAGGTGGTCGACCGGCAGAACCGGAACGACCCCGCCTATCGACCGATGGCGCCGGATTTCGACGACAGCATCGCCTTCAAGGCGGCGTGTGATCTGGTGTTTCTCGGTCGCCGCCAGCCCTCGGGCTATACCGAGCCCGTGCTGCACCGGCGGCGTCTGGAGGTCAAGGAGCGGCAGCGCGCCGGCTGATCGAACCGGGACGGGAACCGGGACGTCCCGTCGCCGTTTCCTCCTGCGGGGTGTCGTGCCCCCGCGACCGGGAGCGCGCTCATGTCGAACGCGATCGACCTGCAGGCGCTGCGGCTCCTGACGGGCAGTCTCGGCCACGACGTCGCCGCGGTCCTCTCGCGGATCGATCGCCTGCTGGCGGCGATGGAAGAGCCGAGCGAGAAGCGGGCCGCCCTCGAGGAACTGATCGCCGACGCGCGTCGGGAGGTCGATCGCGGCGCGGCGCTGGCGGGACGGCTCCGTGCCTTCGCCTGCCAGGAGCCGCTACGTGCGGAGCCGGTCGACCTCGTCCGCCTGCTCGACGGCATGCGCCGGCGGATCGAAGAGACCGTGGGATCCCGGGTCGCGGTCCAGCTCTCGTGGCGCGGCGCGCCCGTCACCGCGTTCGTCGATCGGGCCCGTCTGCGCGACGCCGTGCTGGAACTCGCCGACAATGCACGGGACGCCATGCCGAACGGAGGCATCTTCGCCGTCCACGCCACCGCAGCCCAAATCGACGAATCACAAGCGGCCGCGGGCAACGGCATGGATGCCGGTGTCTACGCCCTGATCTCGGCTCGGGACACCGGCGGGGGCATGGATGCACCCACACGAAGCCGGGCGGTCGAGCCCTACTTCACCACCAAGAATATGCAGGGTCCCGACGCAGGTTCCGATGCTGGCCTGGGCGCGGGCCTGGGTGCGGGTCTGGGGCTGAGTGCCCTGCACGGCTTCGTTCTTCAGTCCGGCGGCTCGATGCGCATCGATTCGACGCCCGGCGAAGGGACCGTCGTCCATCTCTTCCTGCCGCTCGCCGACGGCGCGCCGTCGAGCGGCGACATGGTGAGCATGGCCGACCTGCCGCGGCTTATGGGACGCGAGACGCTTCTTCTCGCCGATCCCGACGATGCGCGTCGCGTGGCCGTGGCGCACGAGCTGCGCGATCTGGGTTATGTCGTGCTGGAAACCGGCGACCGCGCCGGCGTTGTCGCCATCGACCAGAGCGGCGCACGGATCGATCTCGTCATCGGCGATGTCGACGCTCTGGCCGGTGACGTCGCCTCGCTGAGCGGTTGTCCGAGAGTGCGCGGCTGGCCGCCGCCGGGGAGTGCCGCGCCGGACACCGACGAGCAGGCGACGCTGGCGACGCGTCGGCTCGCCGCCCGCATTCGCGGCCTTCTCGATCGACAAGCCGCCGACGATGGGGTGGAATAGGGCGGGTGAGGATGGCCGCCACGCAACCGGACCGCACCGGGACCGTTGCACCGTTCAGGAGCCGGAAGCAGGCGCGCAGCAGCCGAAGATGCCCCGAAACAGCCAAGATGCATCGAGGAGAACAGGCCGATGGCCGAGCACATGAACAAGACCGACGCCCGTCAGGGCAAGACCGGCATGGGGGTGCGCTACGTTCTGATCGCGTCGATCGTCCTCGCCGTCATCGCCCTGCTGATCGTCGCCGGCTTCATCCCCTGAGCCGCCGGATCAGTCGGCTGGAGACGCGACGGTCGCCTCGGGTGCCGCGCCGGCGCGGATGAGATCGAGACGGCGCGCGGCCTCGGCCATCATGGACGAGCGGTCGGCGAGGATGAGCGGCGTGCCCGTCTGTTCAAGTTCCCGCGCCAGATCCGCCACCGCGGCGTCGCGTTCGGCGGGGCTGACGTCGCGGATCAGCACCAGCCTGACCCGGTTCGGCCAGCTGCGCACGACGTCGGCGTACATCTCCGGGTCGTGCTGACCGCTGTCACCGATCAGGATCACCGGCAGTTCGGGTGACACCGCCATCAGTTCGTTGACGATCTCGATCTTGTGGTCGTTGTCGCGGCGGATGAAGGGCGGGCGCAGCCGGAGGCCCCATTCGCGCAGGAAGAGCACCGGCTGACCCGGAAAGCGGTGCAGCTTGAAGAACGCCTCCAGCGTCTCGTAGATGACCCATGGGCCGCGCGAGACGTAGAGCAGCGGATTGTCCTCTTTGCCGTCCCGCCCTTCGTGCAGTTGGCGGTAGAACTCGGCGACGCCTTCGAAGGCCACGCGGCTCTCCGCGCTCTTCATCAGCATCCGTGAGATCATCTTGAGCTTGTTGGCGACACCGGTCGCCACCACGGTATCGTCGATGTCGCTGATGACCATGAACCGGCTGCTGGCCGGCGCCACGATCACTTCGGCGCTGGTGCGCGCCTGCGAGGGCTTGATGAGCTCGAGGCGCACCTCGAGCCGGCGCCGCTCCGGCGCCAGACGTCGTCGCAAGCGCATGCGCAGGCGGAAATAGCCGTCGCGGTCGGTGATCAGGCCCTGCTTCTGGCCCTCCACGGTGGCGATCAGCCGAGCGCCGGCGACGCCGCTGCGCAACATCCTTCGCCCGACGTTCCACAAGCTGGCGCTCGCCGAATAGTCGTTGGCCCGGTCGGCAGTCGGCTGGCGGATCACACGCCCCATCATGAACAGCGCTTCGTGCGAAGCGTAACCGCGAAAGGTGTCGACGACGATCGGGCCCTGGCTGCGGGTCCGCCGAACCGGCCGCGCCAGCAGCCGCAGGAGCTTGCCGGCGGCCTTGCCGAACGACCCCGTCACGAATGGCCTCGCCGCCCGCACGTCCTGCGGAATGGGGAACGCCGCCGTGCCGCCGGCGGTTGCACGACCGCGTGCCTCGGCTTCAGCGGATCGTCAGCCATGTTCACGGACCCCTCGAAGTTCCTGCAGCGGCTCGGCTACGAGGCCGGTTTCGCCGGCGAGCTCGATGCCGGCATCATGACCCTTCGCCTGCTCCTGGCGGGTCTGCTCGGCGCCTTGGTAGGGGCCGAGCGCGAGTGGCGCAACCGGGTGTTCGGTCTGCGGACCCATTGCCTCGTGTCGATCGGCAGTGCGACCTTCTGCATGACGGTGGTGAGCCTGATCGACAGCTTCGACGACGAGAGTACCATCCAGATGGACCCCGGGCGGATCGTGGAGGGCATCATCGGCGGCATCGGCTTTCTCGGCGCCGGTGCCATCATCCACGGTGACAGGGACGTCAGGGGTGCCACCACCGGGGCCGGCATCTGGGTCGTCGGCGGCATCGGTGTCGCGGTCGGATTCGGCTATTACCTCCATGCCACCCTGCTGACCGTCGTCATCCTCTTCGTCCTGAGCGTCCTTCGCCGGTTGAGCGCATGGCTGGAGAAAGCCGGTCGGGAACGCGATCACTGAGGGGATCCGCTTTCGCGATGCCCAGTTCCCGGTGCAGCAGCGCGATGTTGCGGCGGTTGCCCTTGAAGGCGAAATCGAAGATGTCGCCGACCAGGGGGATCGCGCCGACCAGCCAGTCCACGCCGGTATTCGCCAGCATCTGCACGAGGACACGCTTGCTGATGCCGTGCCGCCATGCTTCGCCCACGATATAGAGTGCCACCAGCGTGGTGGCGGTATCGCCGACGCCGGGCACCAGGCCGAGCACGCCGTCGAGCCCGAAACGCATGTTCGTCCCCGGCAGGCGAAAGCGGTCGTCGAGCAGATGGGCGAGCCACGCCAGCCGACGTTCGACCCCGGGCGACAGGCGCGTCGCGTGCCCGGCCACCTCTCCTCTCTTCATAGCCTCTCCCCTCGTTCCGTTCGTCGCCGCGCATGCCGCGTCCGCAACCCCGTGAAGTGTCGCAGGGTTCCCGGGTGAAGCTGAGGAAGCGTACGCCCGACATCAGCGACGCGGCCGTACGAGCCTCGCCTCTTCCCGGCCCGCCGGGGCGGAGACCTCGGCTCGCATTGCCGCCTCGGATCCGGCCATGGCCAGCTTGAGCGCCCGGCGTCCGCGATTGACCCGGCTCTTGATCGTTCCCGGCCGACAGCGACAGATTTCGGCCGCTGCTTCGATCGACATGTCATGGAGCGTCGTCAACAACAGTGCCTCGCGCTGTTCCGGCCGGAGCGCGGCGAGGGCGTGCTTGAACGCGAGCAGTTCGAGCCGGCCCTCCTGCGGTGCATCCGACGCGATCCGCTCGGCCTGCACATCGTCCGCCACTTCTGCGGTGCGATGGCGCCGCTTGCGCAGATTGAAGAAGCGGTTGCGCAGGATGGTGAAGAGCCACGCGCGCAGATTCGTGCCCGCCGTGAAACGGTCGGCCGCTTCGAGTGCGGCCACGACCGTATCCTGCACGAGATCGTCGGCGAACGCGGTGTCGCCCGCGGTCAGGCCACGGGCGAAGCGGCGCAACTGCGGCAGGAGCGCTTCGAGGTCGTCACGACCGAAGGACACGAACCCGCCGCCGATCGCCGCGGTCGACCGGCGGCACGCCGAACTCAGGCACGGGCGACGGAGGCCATCGCCTGAGCCTGGGCAATCGAGATGGCGAGCGTCTCCTCGTCGAACGGCTTGGTCACGAGAAAGGTGGGCTCGGGCCGGCGGCCGGTCAGCAGCCGTTCGGGAAAGGCCGTGATAAAGATGACGGGCACGTGCTCGAACCGCAGGATGTCGGCCACCGCATCGAGCCCCGAACTCTCGTCGGCGAGCTGGATGTCCGCCAGGATCAGTTCGACATGGCCGCTTTCGGCCAAAGCCACCGCTTCGGCACGGGTGCGCGCCACGCCCACCACCTCGTGCCCGTCGCCCTGCACGATCGAGGCGATGTCCAGGGCTATGAGCGGCTCGTCCTCGATGATCAGGATGCGACTGCGCTCCTGCCTCTTCAGTTCGAGCCGGGCGCGATCGAGAGTCTCGCGCGCGGCCTCCTCGTCCATCTCGAGGATCGTCGCCGCTTCGGCGAGCGAGAATCGCTCGAGCTTGACCAGCAACAACAGGAGGCGCTCGCGCAGCCCGAGCATCTTCAAGCGCCGGTCGACGATCCGCGCGTTGGCGATGGTCTGCACGACCGAACCGGGCCCTCGCCCTTCGCTCCGCGGAGCCGACACGTCCGCCGCCGCGTCCCGCGCGAGCAACGCCGAGCAGAGTGTGCCGAAGAGACGCAGGCGCAACGCGATGGGCGTCAGGCGCTCGAGCGCCTGCCCGTCCCCCTGCTCCAGCAGCGAGCGCAGTGCCGAGGCGACGACGGCGTCCCCGTTTTCCTGATCACCGGTGACGGCCCTGGCCAGTCGCCGCAGGCACGGGAGTTGCCGCACCACCCTTCCGGCGGACGCGCCGGCGCCGGGCTCACCTGCAGAAGCGCTCCTGCTCATGACTTCGCCCGTTTGGTGGAGAGCCTGGAGACGCGACCTCGACTGGAAGAGGACGATCTGCCCAAGCGGGCTTCCCGGCCGTTCATTTCCGGCGTCTCGCCTTCCTTCCGACCCTTGCTGCCGTCACGGCTCTCGAACCGATCCAGAAGCTCCGACAACTCGTCCGGCAGTTCCTCCGCCAAGGCGTCGTCGTACAATTCGTGCATCTGCCGGTCGAGCCAACGATCGAACGCCGCGTCCGACGGTGCGACGCCCTTGTTGTCGCGACCCGTGTCGCGCTTCTTGCCGCTTTCGCCGCTTCTACCCACTGCTGACCCCTAACGGGTATCGCATACCCGCTCTTGATGATCCGCGCCGCCCATTCCGTCCGCCGGGCGGCCCGGCGGACGGAATGCGTCGACGTGCGAACCACGGCGCGCCCGATATGATCCAGCCTTCATCGAACGCGAGAACGACGCCTGCGATACCCTCTATCCGTCATCCCAGCATCATCCTCTACTTCTTCGCATCCTCCGCCGTGTCGCTGATCGTGTCGCCGGCAGCCTCGAGATCCTTGCCGGCACCCGAGACGGTGTTGCATCCGGACAAACCGATGCCTGCGAGCAAAAGGCCGACCAGCAACAGAGAACGCATCGGCATCCAGTCGGTGTCGGCAGTGTTCATTCGTGATCTCCCTGGCAGATGTTCGAACACTCGCACACACGGTACGGTGCGCAAAGCTTCGAACGATCGAACCGGTGTGAGGTTCCTTCGCCCGCAGGCAAATCGTCAACCGAGCGATCGCAGATGCAACAGCGGGTCGCGCGGCCTGCCCTCGACGCGAAGCTCGAAATAGAGCTGCGGTTCCTCGATCGCTCCCGTGGCACCGACCCGGCCGATCACCTCGCCGGCGCGTACCTCGTCGCCCGCGACGACCTCGATGCCGGCGAGATGCGCATAGACGGTGACCATGCCGGCCGCGTGCTGCAGCATGACCACCTTGCCCACACGCGAAGGGCCGTTCCCGGCATGCACCACGATACCCTCGGCCGCCGCGACGACGGGCGTGCCCCGTGGTGCGAACACCCGCATGCCCGGTTGCAACGCACCGTTCTCGCGTCGCCCGAACGTGGAGATCAGATGGCCTCGGGCCGGCCAGAGCAGCGGCGTGGAAGCATCTGCCGGCGACATGGCGGATCCGACCGTGTAATCGAGGGCGACGTCGCGGAGCCGCGTGACGCTGGCGGCGCCCCAGAGCGGCGCGGCCGCGGGCTCGACCTGCGGCACCGGGCTCAGAACGCGCCGGACGACCGTATGCACCTCGCCCGCCGTTCCGGCACCCGCCCAGTGCCCGGCCGCGAAAAGCAGCACGGCGAGCACGAAGAAGCCCAGACGGACCGTCCACATCTTCGGATCGATCCCGTCGCATCCGACGTCCACGCGACACCGGCCGAGCCGCATCGCCCACCTCACCTCTCGAGCAAACCCGAGGGCATGGTGGCAGATCCGGGTTAACGGACGGTGTACGCGCCGCCGCCGCATGGCCGGGTGCGAACGGCAAAGACGTCCGGTCCCGTGTGTCAGGCGATCGGTGCGAAACGATCGACGTCGATCATCCCGTGGTCGGTGATCTTGAGATGCGGGATCACCGGCAGACAGAGGAAGGCCAGTTGCAGGAAGGGTTCGTCGAGGGTCACACCCAGTCCGTGCGCCGCTGTGCGAAGCGCCGTCAGCCGCTCGCGCACCGCCTCGAACGGCTCGAGGCTCATCAGGCCTGCGATGGGCAGGGCCAGTTCGGCCAGGACCTCACCATCCGCGACGACGACGAAGCCGCCTTCCATGGCGATCAGGCGATCGACGGCGGTCGCCATGTCGTCGTCGGTGCAGCCGACCACCGCGATGTTGTGATGATCGTGGCAGACCGTCGAGCCGATGGCGCCCCGCTGCAATCCGAACCCTCGAACGAAGCCGCTGGCGACATTGCCGTTCTTGCCGTGCCGCTCGACGACGGCGATCTTGACCCGATCGCGAGAGGGATCCGCCGGGGCCTCGCCGTCGACGGCGGCAATCTCCTCGCTCAGATGCTCCGTGATGATCTTGCCGGGAAGGATGCCGATCACCGGCGTCGCACCCGCTTTCGCGGCCACGCGAAAACGTTCCGGCGCGATCGGCGGCACCCTGATCGAGCGCCGGGCGGGCGGCGTCACCGGCTCGATCCCGGCGAAAGCGGCCTCGTCGGCGACGATCCCGCCCGCGATCACCATCTGTGCCCGGCAATCCTCCAGCGTGTCGAGCACCACGATGTCGGCACGCCGGCCGGGCGCGATCAGGCCCCGATCCTTCAGGCCGAACGCCTCCGCCGCCGAGAGCGACGCGACGCGATAGACCGCGAGCGGCGACGCACCTGCGGCGATGCTCGTGCGGATCATGAAATCCAGATGCCCTTCTTCGGCGATGTCGAGCGGATTCCGGTCGTCCGTGCAGAAGGCGAGATAGGGTGCGTGACGCTCGGTGAGGATCGGCAGGAGGGCACGCAAATCCTTGCTCACCGAACCTTCCCGGATCAGCACGCGCATGCCCTTGCGGAGCTTCTCGAGCGCCTCCTCGGCGGTCGTCGCTTCGTGCTCGGTGCGGATGCCGGCGGCGACGTAGCCGTTCAGGTCGCGCCCGGAGAGCAGCGGCGCGTGGCCGTCGACGTGGCGCCCGCGAAAGGCCTCGAGCTTGGCCATCGCCACCGGGTCGCCGGCGAGCACACCCGGGAAGTTCATGAACTCGGCCAGTCCGATCACCCGGGGGTGATCCATCAGTGCCGCCAGATCGTCCGCGTCGAGACGCGCGCCCGAGGTCTCCATGTGGGTCGACGGAACGCAGGACGAGAGCTGGACGCGTATGTCCATGACCGTGCGTCCGGCGGCGTCGAGGAAATAGCGGATTCCTTCGATGCCGCAGACGTTGGCGATCTCGTGCGGGTCGCAGATCGCCGTGGTGACGCCCTTGGGACAGACGCAGCGATCGAATTCGAACGGCGTGACGAGGCTGCTCTCGATGTGCAGATGCGTGTCGATGAAGCCCGGCACCAGAATGAGCCCGGTGCAGTCGAGGATCCTGGCACCCTCATACTCTTCGAACACGCCGACGATCGTGTCGCCGCAGATCGCCACGTCGGACGGCTCGAGGTCGCCGGTGACCAGATCGAACACCCGTCCGCCGCGCAGCACCAGATCGGCCGGCTCGAGGCCCCGGCCCTGTGCGATCAAGCGGCGAAGGTCGCGCTCGGTCATCCCTCCTCCTCGTTCTCACCCGCGACGCACGGAACGGGCCGCCTCGTGCTAGGTTCGCCAGGTTCGCTCGAGCACGCTCAGCCAGTTGCGCCAGCAGATCTTTTCGATCAGCGGTTCGCCATAGCCGTGCGCCCGCATCGCTGCGACGAAGCGTTGATTGCCGCTCGCATCGCCGATCTCGGCCGGGACCACCGCGCCGTCGAAATCCGATCCGAGCGCCACGCCGTCCTCGCCCAGATGGCGGAGCATGTGGTCGAGATGATGCAGCATGGCGGCGAGCGGCGTGTCGGCGTTCATCCGCCCGTCGTCACGCAGGAAGCAGGTGCCGTAATTGAGCCCGACCACTCCGCCGCTGGCGCGAACGGCGTCGAGCTGCGCATCCGTCAGGTTGCGCGGTGCGGGCGTGAGCGCATGGACGTTGGAATGGGTGGCGACCAGCGGTGCGATGGACAGGTGTGCGACGTCCCAGAACCCCTTTTCGTTCAGGTGCGAGAGGTCGAGCAGGATGCCCCGCTCGTTGCACGCCGCGACCAGGGCGCGGCCGGCTTCGGTCAGTCCCGCACCGATGTCGGGCGAGCCCGGGAAATCGAACGGGACACCGGTACCGAAGGCGTTGCGACGGCTCCAGACCGGCCCGAGCGAACGCAGGCCCGCCGCATGGAGCAGGTCGAGATTGCGCAGTTCGGGATCGACGGCTTCCGCGCCTTCCATGTGCAGGATCGCCGCGATCCGCCCGCCGCCCATGCAGCCGCGGATGTCGGCGACGTCGCGGACGATCTTGACGACGCCCTCGGACCGTCGCTCGATCGCGAACAGGATCGAGGCCATGGCGAGCGCCGCCGGCAAGGCCTCCTCGAAACCCAGGGGCGGCTCACCCGGCTCCGGCGAAGGCCGCTCGGCATCGCGCTTGGGCGACGGCACGAAAACGGCGAAGAAGCCCGCGGCGAAGCCCCCTTCGAGCATGCGCGGCAGGTCCACGTGCCCCGCCCCGCCGCGCTCGAAGAACCCCTTCGCGTCGAGGTCGCCCGCCCTGAAGAGGCGCAGAAGAACGTCGTTGTGGCCGTCGAAGATCGGCATCGTCGCGGCGTCGGTCATAGACGAGGCTCCGGAGGCGGGGCGGCAGGCGGAAGATCGCCGCACCGCTGCGCGAAGTCCAGCATTCTCGCTCGACCCTCACGAGCGGCCGTGCTTGCGGCGACGCCGCGCTCCCGATAGGAACGGTGGGCGGATCGGAGCTTCGGGGGTCGATCGAGGACGGGCCGAAATGCTGGTATCGAGGGTCGCCTGCCCGGTGCACCTGCGCATCACCCGTCGGGACGACGCGCGGGTTCGACGACCGTGACCGCCGATCGGATCACGATCCAGATCCTGCCCGCCGAACTCTGTGAGCGCGCGCTGCCGGACCTCGTGACGCTGCTGCTCGATGCGGTCGCGAGCGGTGCGTCGGTGGGTTTCCTGGCGTCGCTGGACGAAGCTTCGGCCGAAGCCTGGTGGCGCGAGACGATCGCCGAGATCGCCCAGGGCCGGCGCACCATCGTCGTCGCCCGCGAGCGCTGCCGCATCGTCGGCACCGTGCATCTGAGCTACAGTTGGAAGCCCAACGCCCGCCATCGCGCGGAAGTGCAAAAGCTGATGGTCCTGCGCCGGATGCGTCGCCGCGGCCTCGCCCGGCGCCTGATGGCCGCGGCAGAAGAGGAAGCACTGAAGGCGGGCCGTCTGCTCCTGATGCTGGACACCGAGACCGCCTCGCCGGCGCGGGACTTCTACGCCGCCCAGGCCTGGATCGAAATGGGCGTCGTTCCCGGCCACGCCGCACGTCCGACGGGCGAGCTGTCGGCGACGACGTTCTTCTACAAGCTGCTGCGGGAGCGCGACGCGCGCTGATCCGCCGGCGGACGAGGCGAGGCACTCAGCGCTTGAGCAGCCCGCCCAGCACACCGCGAACCAGGGTCCGGCCCAGCTGGCTGCCGACGCTGCGCGCCACCGATTTGGCCATGGCCTCGGCCACGCCCTGGCGCCGGCCGCCGCCACCGGTGAGGATCTGGCTGAAGAAGCCGCCGCCGGTCGAGGCTCCACCGGTGGAGGTCCGGGCTCGCGCATCGTCCGATCGGTGTCCGCCGCCGACGCGTCGGGCGGAGGTGAATTCCTGCTCGACGCCGGATCGCCGGGCCAGGGCCTCCTC
>JAGREO010000263.1 GCA_020446525.1 Geminicoccaceae bacterium
CCGCCGCGAGACCGCCCGCCGGCACGGCTTCGCAGGGTATCCACACAAGGGCGCCCGCGCGCTCGTCACGGGCGGCCAAGGGACCGGCAAGACCCGGACGACACTCGAAGCGCTGGCCGTCAGTGACGCGCCCATGATCGTCGCGATGCTGGCGCCCACGCTCGCCAAGGCGGCCGAGGCCAAGCGCGATTACGACGCCATGCACCCCGCCCGCCCTTCGATCCTGCTGAGGGGGCGCGGCGCACCCTTCGGCGACGACGGCGCGACCATGTGCGTGCGGGCGACGACCGTCGAGCGCGCCGCCCGTGCCGGCGTGCAGGTTCGCAAAGAGATCTGCGCAACGTGCCCGTTTCGTGACGATTGCGCCTACCTCGACCAAGAAACCGAGCTGCGGAGAATGAAAGAAGCCGGCGCCGGCTTCGTCGCGTTCGCCGCCTCGAGCTACCTGTACACGCCTTCGCCGCTCGATCGTGCCGACATGATCGTGGTCGACGAGGACGCGGTGATGAAGGCGGCGAAGATCATTGAGATGGACCCGTCGCGGATCAAGGCGGCGGAGCTTTGGACGGGCGGCGCCCCCGAGGACGCGGCCGACCGGGCGGCGGATGCCGCGTCGATCCTCGACGCACTCACTGCGCACCCCGACCGCGAGCTTGAAGCCCTGCGCGCCGCCGGTGTCGACCGCGACCGCATCGCGGCACTGACCCGGCACCTTGTCGAGACCGGCGACATCGTGCCGACGGTCGAAGGACGGATGTCCGATGCCGAGATCAACCGGAAGATCGACGAGGTGGAGCGGCGCGAGACCGGCAAGGTGCTGGCCCTTCTCGCGACCTTGCGCCGCGAGCTGAAGACCACGCGGCGCGGCACCAACGCCGTGCGTCGCGACCCGAAACGCCGGTGCGTCGTCGACGGCGAGGTCGAGTATCTGCCGCGCATCGTCGTGCATGGCCTGCGGCGGACTGCCAATTGGGTTGGCGACCGCGCGCCGATCCTGGCGCTGGACGGCACCGGCAACGTCGAGCTGGCCCGCCACGTCTTCGGCGACCGCATGACGGGCCATCGCTTCGCCGTCGAGCGGCGCATGACCGTGACGCAGACCACCGGCAAGTCGTTCTCGAAGGTGTCGTTGACCGGCACGAACAAGGCCGGCGAGGTGATCACCGCGGCCCGGCGGCGCGACGCGGCGGTCTTGCGCGAGCAGGTGAAGGCATTCGCCGCACGTCGCAATCGGGCGTTCCTGGCCGCGTCCAAGGCCGTGCGTGAGGCGCTTGGCGATGTCGAGGCCATGACCGGGCATTTCGGCGCGCTGCGCGGCGTCAATGCCTATGAGGCGTGCCTTGCGGCCATCGTGCTTGGCCGTGAGCAGCCGGCGCCCGGCGCGATCGAGGATCTGGCCCGGTGCTTCGCCGTCGCCCGCGAAGAGCGTCTGTTGACCGTGGACTCCTACGTCACATGCACCCGCCGGCGCCGGATGCGCGACCCGGCCGCCGTCTCGGTCGAGACCGTCGAGGTGCATCCCGATCCGCTTGCGCAGGCGATCCTCGAACAGGTGCGCGAGGCCGAATGCGTTCAAACGCTCGACCGCGTGCGCGCCATCTTCGCCGATCGGGAGGGCTGGATTTTGAACACGCTGGTGCTCGACATCACGATTGATTGCGTCTCGTCGTGGAAGGCCGTGCGGCAGGGATGGCGCGGCGGCAGCCGCTGGACCGAGGCACTGCATCGCGGCCGCGAGGCCGGTGTGATGCCGCTGAGCTACGGCGAGTTGTCGAGGGTTTGGCCGGATTTGTGGACGACCGGAGAGGCCGCGCGCGCCGACCTCAAGGGCGTTTGGGATAAAGCGGTGGAAACCCAAATAGACTCCTTATTTGGGAAACCACCGCTTTATCCGAACGCCACCTACTGGACGACCGAGCGGCAGAAAAAACCGCATCGGGCATGGGTTCGGCTGGACATCACCGAGGCCGACGTCGTCACCGCTCTCGGTCTGACGCCGCTGCGCATGGATGCCGAAGTCGCGCCGNNNNCCCGTGGCCGAAGAGCACGCCGTGCCGGAGTTGCACCGGCGCACGCTGAAGCGCGAAGCCGCTACGATCGTGAGCGTGTGGCCGTCCGGCCGTCCGCTCCCGGCGGTCCCCCGCATCTACCCGCCCGGCGGACGGCTGACGCCCGCGCACATCCTCGCGGTGATGCGATCTATGCGGGCACCCGCGAGGGCATCACCATGACGACGCACCAGGACGTGCTCGCCCGCGCTCGCACCGCCGGCTGGACAGTGAGCTACACGGGCGGCGGTCATCTGCGGCTGGACCATCCCGAGGCCGCCTTCCCGGTGTTCACGTCGAGCACGCCGTCGGATTGGCGGACGGCGAAAAATCTGGCTGCCCAGCTTCGCCGCGCATTGCCTGCCGAGCCGACGCCCGACCCGGCGCCCGATCGACCGCCCAAGCGAAAGCGCCGCCGCCGCGCACCGTCGCGGGGATACGAGCACCCGAGCGCCGGCGAGCGGCACGGCTGGATCATGGCGGCCGTCGCGCGGAGATTGGAGCCGAGGCCATGACTAGGACCACAACCGTCGCCGCGCTCGTGCGGACCGTCCGTGCCGCGATCGACTTGCAATGGCTCGCGGCGGCCGGTGACGCGCGGGCTGCTGCGGCCCTGGCGGCGTGGCAACGCCGGGCCGAACCGCCGGCACCACCATCCAATGGCGCGGCACGGCGTGAGCGGGACCAGGCGTTGCGGGCGATGCGTGACAGCCACTTTGCCGGGCTGCCGGCTCGAGCCGCGGCAACGGCCATCGTGGAGACAGTGCGCCGCTACGAGGCGGGGCGGTGGCGTCGCGATCGCGACCGCTCTTTGGTGCCGCCTGAACTGGTTGGCAGCGTCGAGGCGGCGGCCTGGCGGGTGCTGCGGTCTGGTGCCGGCGTTCCTACGGCCGAGCACATCCGCAAGCACATCCTGTGAGGCTGGGGCATTTTTTCTGGTGAAATGCCCCAGGCAACCGGCGATGGTCCTATGGACGAAGATTTTAGGACCAAGGCCGATGCCGACCACCACGACCGATACCGCCTCGCCGCACACGCGCCTCGCCGGGCTTCTCGATCGGCTCCGCGACCTGGAAGGCGGGCGCGACATGCAGCGGACCGGACTGGATCGCCCGCTTCGCGACGACCTCCCCGAGCCGGCGCTGGCGGTGATCGAGCGGGCGCGCGGCGTGGCGACCAGTTTCCGGCCGCATCGGCTCGAATCCGAGATCGAGCGCACCCGCGACGCCATCGCCGCTGCGACCACCGAGGCGCAGGCGGCTCGCGAGGCCGAGGACAGGCGCCGTGCCGAGGACCAGGACGCGCGCATCGAGGCGCTGGCGCCCGAGCACCGGCGCATCGTCGGGTGCATCGCGCATCACCTCGACGAGCTGGGCGTCGCCTTGGCCGAAGAGCAACGCTTGCGTTCCGCCGCCGGGCTCGCGCGCGTTTCGGACAATCCGAGGATGCCGGGGATGGGCCTGCCCGAGCTGGGCCGCGCCGCCGATCCGAATAGCCGGATCTCTCACTGGTTTCGCCGGGCTCGCAGCCTTGGCTATCTGGAAGGCTGATGATGAACGGGCTGGGCGAATTTCTTCAATCGACGATCCGGGCCGCCGCTGGTGACGCGGATGCCATGCGGGAACTGCGGCTGAGCGCGGCGGCATTGGGGCAGAATGCGAAGGTGCCGAGCGACGGCGGCTTCATCCTGCCGTCCGATCACCGTGCCCTGCTGCTGGATCGCATTTTCAGCGCAGGCCAGCTTTTGCAGCGCGTCCGGCGCTTTGAGACCGACGCCAAGGAGCTGCACTTGCCGCTGGTCGACGAGACCAGCCGGGCGGACGGATCGCGCTTTGGCGGCATCGTCCTCGATTGGGTAGACGAGAGCGAATTGTTGCCGTTGAGTAGGTCGAAGTTCCGCACGGCGAATTTCATTCCCGAAAAATTCGCCGGCATCGTCCCTGTCACCGGCGAACTGGCGGAGGATGCCACGGCACTCAAAGAACTGTTCACCGGCATCTTTGCGAGCGAGGCGGCTTTCCGGCTCGAAGATCATGCGATCAACGGTTCCGGTTCCGGCCGTCCGCTGGGCATCCTCAACAGCAACGCGCTCGTCGTGGTCGACAAGGAAGGCGCTCAGCCGGCCGCGACGATCACGGCCGCGAACGTGACAGCCATGGCGTCGCGGCTTTTCGCGAACAGTTGGCCGAATGCGGTTTGGCTCGCCAACCAGACGACGCTCGAACAGTTGTTCAAAGTCGACACGGGCCGGCTGGTCGACTTCGGGCCGGACGGTGCCACCATCGCCGGCCGTCAGCTCATCGTTCACGAAAGCTGCCCGGCGCTGGGCAGTGTCGGCGACTTGATGCTGGTCGACCCGTCCGCTTACGCTGTGGTCGAACGCAGCTTCACTTTCGCCGTGTCGCCATACGTCAATTTCCACAATGACGAAATTCACTTCCGCGTCACCTACCGCGTCGACGGCCAGCCGCTGTGGCACGCGCCGACGACGCCGCAGCGGGGCGGCTCGACCGTTTCGCCGTTCGTCGCCTTGGGCGAACGCGCATGACCAGTTCCGGCAACCCTACTCCGGTGCCGGGTGTGGCGCCGGGGGGCGTGTGGGCAATCTTGCCTGACCGCTTCCCGGCGATCACCGCGTTGCTGGCCCGTGGCGAGACCGCAGCACGTCCCCAGGC
>JAGREO010000264.1 GCA_020446525.1 Geminicoccaceae bacterium
TCGCCGCGATAGCGCGTGCCGGCCAGCAGAGCACCCATGTCGAGGGCGTAGATCACCGCCTCCGAGAGCACCTCGGGCACGTCGCCCTCGATGATGCGGCGCGCCAGTCCCTCGGCGATGGCGGTCTTGCCCACACCCGGATCGCCGACGAAGAGCGGATTGTTCTTCGAGCGGCGACAGAGGATCTGGATCGTCCGCTCGATCTCCGCCGAGCGGCCGACGAGGATGTCGATCTTGCCCGCCCGGGCCTTCTCGTTGAGGTTGGTGCAGTAGGTCGAGAGCGCCTCGGCGGCCGCCGCACCCTCGCGCTTCTCGTCACCCTGCCCGCCGGATTCGGCCGCACCCTTGATCGGCTTGCTCTCGCTCTGACCGGGCTTCTTGGCGATGCCGTGGGCGATGTAGTTGACCGCATCCAGACGCGACATGTTGTGTTCCTGGAGGAAGAACACGGCGTGCGATTCGCGCTCGGAGAAGAGGGCCACCAGCACGTTGGCGCCGGTCACCTCGGTGCGGCCCGACGACTGGACGTGGATCGCCGCACGCTGGATCACCCGCTGGAAACCCGCCGTCGGCTTGGCGTCGACCATGCCGTCGACCACCAGACCGGCCAGTTCGTGATCGAGAAAGTCGGTGAGCGTCGTGCGCAGCCGGTCGACCTCGACGGCGCAGGCCTTGAGCACGGCCACCGCGTCCTGGTCCTCGGTCAGCGCCATGAGCAGATGCTCGAGCGTGGCATATTCGTGCTGCCGGGCGTTGGCGAGAGCGAGCGCGCGGCGCAGCGTCTTTTCCAGTGTACGGGACAGCATCGGCGTCACCCTCGATCGTTCGGGGCCAGAGCCCCATCCGGTTCAATCACCCGGCCGCGGCCGGTGCGGCCCCGGCCGGAACGCCGGCCGGGACGGTCGGCCAAGGCAGGCTATTCCTTCTCCATGGCGCACTGCAACGGGTGCTGGTTCTGGCGCGCATACTCGATCACCTGAGCCACCTTGGTCTCGGCGATCTCGAAGGTGTAGACGCCGCAGATGCCCACGCCCTTCTGGTGCACGTGCAGCATGATCCGCGTCGCCGCCTCGCGATCCTTGCCGAAGAACCGCTCGAGCACGAGCACGACGAATTCCATGGGTGTGTAGTCGTCGTTCAGCAGCAGCACCTTGTAGAGCGAGGGCCGCTGCACCTTGGTCTTGATCTTGGTCGCCAGATCACTTCTGGTCGCCCCGTCGTCGTCCTCGTCGAACGGACCCCTGCTCATCACCCCGTTCCCGTCGCTTCGTCCATGGCTTCGATGATACCGCCGCTGCGTCCAGCGTACCGGATGATAAACCGAACCGGCCGGCGGACAAACGCCTTTCGCGCCATCCGATCATGAGGCACGGGCCGATCATGACACATTGGTGCGAACAATCAGTTAATGCCTGCACCGGCCGATACAAGAAGCGCGGCTGCGGCCTCAATGAGCGGCGCTGGCGGCCGTATCGGGCTCGACGCCGGCGCCGAGCGCGATGATGAGATAGACCGCGAGCACCAGCACGATCCAGAACGCCATGTTGCCCGCACCCATGGTCCGGGTCAGCGTGCCGGACGGGCCGTGGTGGCGGTAGAGCTGGGCGATCGCGTGGCGGGTGAACCCCGTCGCCGCGGCGCGCAGGCCCCGGTCGAGCGGGCCGAACACCCGCATCGTCCAGCCGACGGCGGCCGGCAGCGCCTTGCGGTAGAGCACGTCCACGTCGAGGTTCTCGGCCGGCAATGCCGCCGGATAGCCGCCGCCGCGCAACAGCCAGATGAACACCAGAGCCGAGAACGCGACCAGCTGCATCTGGTTGACGACGTGGGCCACGGTATAGGGCGCGTAGTCGACCGGGAACGGCAGGAGGGCGTAGAGCAGGCCCGGCGCGATGCCGATGCCGATGCACAGGAAGGCGGTGATCGCCATGGGTGCCAGCATCGAGGCCGGTGCCTCGGCCACCCGGTGGCCGCGATCCTCGCCGAAGAAGGCGAAATAGGGCACCCGCAGGCCGCAGAACTGCAGCGCGGCGGCGGAAACGCCGGTGAGCAGCAGCCAGGGCACGAACAGATGCTCGTGGCCGAGCGCGCTCAGCACCATCGATTTGGAGACGAAGCCGCTGGTCAGCGGCAGGGCCGAGATCGAGGCGGCGCCGACGATGCAGAAGGCGGCGGTCCAGGGCATGCTCTTGTAGAGCCCGCCCAGATCGGTGATGCGGGCCGAGCCGGTGCGCAGCATCAAAGCACCGATGGTCATGAACAGCAGCGCCTGATAGAGCACGCTGGCGGTCGCATGGGCGACGGTGCCGTTGAGCGAGAGTTCGGTGCCGATGCCGATGCCGGTGACCATGAAGCCCAGTTGCGTGATCAGATTGTAGGCCAGCACCTTGCGCAGATCGTTCTCGACGATGGCGTAGAAGACGGTGAAGACGGCCATCGCCACGCCGATCCAGATCAGGATCTCGGTGCCGGCGAAGCCGCGGGCGAGCGCATAGACGGCGAGCTTGGTGGTGAAGATCGAAAGCCACACCGTGCCGGCGATGGTCGCCTTGGGATAGGCGTCGACCAGCCAGGCGTGCAGCAGCGGGAACGCGGCCTTGATGCCGAAGGCGAGGAAGATGGCGAGGCCGCCCGGCGCGTCGAGGCCGATATGCTCGAAGGCGAGCGAGCCGCCGCCGGCGACGTGGACGATCACGCCCGCCATCAGCAGCACGCCCGAGCCGACCTGGACGATCAGGTAGCGCATGCCGGCGCGATAGGCGGCATCGCCGCCCCGGGCCCAGACGAGGAAGACCGAGGCGAGGGCCGTGAGCTCCCAGAAGACGAAGAGCGTCACGAGGTCGCCGGCGAGCACGCCGCCGACGCCGGCACCGGCATAGACCAGCCCCGCCACCTGCTGCAGCGGATCGCGCGCGTGCAGCGTGTAGATGACGCTCATCGCGGTCGCCAGGAGGAACACCAGCGCGAAGACCCGGCCGAGCGCATCGAGACGGAAGGTCACGAGATCGTAGCTCAGGAACGGCAGCACGCCGTGCGCCCCGGGCTCGGCCGAGACGACCAGCGCCAGGGCCGCAGCCGGCAGCAGGAGCATCCAGGCGGCGCGCAGCACGACCGGCAGCAAGGGCACCAGCACGGCACCGGCGATCAGCACGAGGCCGGGGTTCAGATCAGCCGTCACGGTCGTAATAATCCCTTGGACGCATCACCAGGGCGCGCAGCCAGAGCGCACCGAACACGAAGCCGGCCGAAACGACGAAGCCGAAGATCGCGTAGAAGCCGAACAGGTTCTCGATGTCGAAATAGGGATGCTTGGCGTAGAGCGCGTCGGCGAAGAACAAGAGCGCGCAGGCGACGGCCAAGGCGATCACCAGCCGATCGACGTTGCGCCGGTCTTCGAGCCAGTGCGCACCGGTGACGCGCTCGTTCGGTGGCTGGTCGTGGTTCACGGTGCCTCCGGCGTCGGTGGGGCGATCGGCTCGAGGAAGGCGAGCAGCGGATCGGCGGCGAAGAACAGCACCAGCGTGGCGAGTGCGGTCAGGCAGAGCGGCACGACGCAGAACATCGGTGCTTCACGGATGCGCCATCCCTCGCCCATGCCTTCACCGGCGGCCGGCATGAAGCCGCGCACCGCGATCGGGACCAGATAGGCGATGTTGAGCAGCGAGGAGATCATGTAGGTCGCCAGCAGCAGCACGTGCTCGCGTTCGGCCGCGGCGAGCGCGAGCAGCCACTTGCTCCAGGCACCGCCCATCGGCGGCAGCCCGATGATGCTGATCGCCGCGACGAAGAAGGCGACGAAGGTGAACGGCATGCGCCGGCCCAGGCCGCGCATGTCGCTGATCTCGGTCTTGTGGGCGGCGACCATGATGGCGCCGGCGCAGAAGAAGAGGGTGATCTTGCCGAAGGCGTGCATGACGATGTGCAGCCCGCCGCCGAGCACCCCGGCGCTGGTGGCGAGCATGGCACCCAGCGTGATGTAGGAGAGCTGGCTGACCGTGGAATAGGCCAGCCGGGCCTTGAGATTGTCCTTGGTCATCGCCACCAGCGAGGCGATCAGGATCGAGGCGGCGGCGAGATAGGCGAGCGCCAGGCCCATCGTGCTCGACGCCACCAGATCGAGGCCGAAGATATAGACGACGACCTTGACCACGGTGAAGACACCGGCCTTGACCACGGCCACCGCGTGCAGCAGCGCGCTCACCGGTGTGGGCGCCACCATGGCCGACGGCAGCCAGCGATGGAACGGCATGATCGCCGCCTTGCCGATGCCGAAGATGTAGAGGGCCAGCAGCACCGCCACCGTCACCTCCGAGACATGGCCGGCCAGGATGCCGCCGGCCTCGAAATCGAGCGTGCCGGCGACGGTCCAGGTCCAGGCGATCGCCACCAGTTGCAGGCCGATCGACGTGCCGAGCAGGATGCCCAGATAGACGCGCCCGGCGCGCTTGGCTTCATCCGTGCCGGAGTGGGTGACGAGCGGATAGGTGCTGACGCTCAGGACCTCGTAGAAGATGAAGAGCGTCATCATGTTCGCCGACAGAGCGATGCCCATGGTCGCGGCGATCGCCACGGCGAAGCAGGCGAAGAAGCGGGTCTGGTTCTCCTCGTGGTGGCCGCGCATGTAGCCGATGCCGTAGAAAGAGGTGGCGAGCCACAGGATCGAAGCGACGGCGGCGAAGGTGGCGCCCAGCGGCTCGGCCTTGAAAGCCAGCGGCAGGCCCGGGAAGATCTCGACCAGTCGGTTGCCCGGCCGGCCGCCCTGGGCCACGTCGATCAGGATCGGCAGCACCAGCCAGAGCAGCGTCAGCGAGGTGGCGATGGTGATGCTGTCGCGCAGATTGGGCCAGCGGCCGGTCAGCAGGATCAGCAGCGCCCCGAGCGCCGGCACGAGGACGGTCAGCGGCAGGGCCTGCCAGGCGCTCAGCAGCGCCAGCGCCTCGGTCAGTTCCGATGCACCGAAGCCGATCAAGGGACTACTCCCGCGGCGGCACCGTTCATCAACGCGCGAGCGGCTTCCTCGGCGAGCGTCATCGTCCACTCGGCGTTCAGGGCCAGCAGGACGCAGAGACCGGTCAGCAGCCAGAGCGGCACGAGCATGGAGAGCGGTGCCTCGGCGACCTCGGCGCGGCCCTCGGGTGCATCGGTGAAATAGGCGGCTTCGATCACCCGCCAGCCATAGACGGCGGCGATCAGCCCGCTGGCGACGATCACCAGCGCGATCGCCCAGTCACCGGCGACGAAGGCCGCCTGCAGAAGATACCATTTGGAGACGAAGCCGACGGTGAGCGGCACGCCGATCAGGCTCAAAATGCCGACCACCATCGACGCCATGGTCACCGGCATCTGCCGGCCGAGCCCGGCCAGATCCTCGATCTGCACGACCCTGGCCTGGGTGGTGGCGCAGCCGACGGCCATGAAGAGTGCCGCCTTCATCAGCGCGTGGTAGACGATGTGCAGGATGGCGGCGGTCAGTCCCGCCACGTTGCCCAGGGCCAGGCCCAGGACCATGTAGCCGATCTGCGAGACGCTGGAATAGGCGAGCAGGCGTTTGACGTTGCGCTGGAATATGGCGATCAGGGCGGCGGCGATCATGCCCACCATGCCGAGCCCGACCAGCGCCTCGTCGACCCCGGTCGTGGCGAAGAAGTCGGTGCCGCCGAACAGGGTGTAGAGCAGGCGGATCATGACGTAGACCGACACCTTGGTCGCCGTCGCGGCGATGAAGATGGTGGCGACGGTCGGCGCGAAGGCATAGGCGTTGGGCAGCCAGGTGTGCAGCGGAAAGAGCGCCAGCTTGAGGCCGACACCGACCAGAAGGAAGGCGAGTGCCGCCTCGACCACACGAAGATTCTGCAGGGCCGGCAGGCGGGTGGCGAGGTCGGCAATGTTGAGCGTGCCGGTCATCATGTAGAGCATGCCGACGCCGATGACGTAGAAGGTAGCGCCGAGCGTGCCGAGGATGAGATAGCGGAAGGCCGCGGTCAGCGCGCGGGTGTCGCGCCCGAGGCTGATCAGCACATAGGAGGAGAGCGACGAGATTTCGAGGAAGACGAAGAGGTTGAAGGCGTCGCCGGTGATCGTGATGCCGAGCAGGCCGGCCAGCGACAGGAGATACATGGTATAGAAGAGATAGATGCGCGGGTTGGGCACCTCGCGCTCCACGCTCACCCGGGCGAACGGCATCACCGCCGCGGCGATGCCGGCGACGATCACTAGCACCAGCGCACTCAGCAGGTCGACCTTGTATTCGATGCCCCAGGGGGGCTCCCAGCCGCCGATGGCATAGGAGATGTCGCCCGAGCTGCGCACCTGAACCAGCAGGGCCACGGCGATCGCGAAGGTGACCCAGGTCACGACCAGGGTGAAGAACCAGGCGATACGGCGCTGGCGGATCAGCACGCAGATCGGTGCAGCGATCAGCGGGATCGCCACCTGCAGCGGTGCGAAGTGCGGCTCGAGCTGGGTGAGCCAGGCCATCGCCGTCTGCCAGTAGACGGCGATCACGGCATCTCTTCCTCGAGACGTTCGATCTCGTCCTCTTCGATAGTGCCGTAGGCGGCCTTGATGCGCACCACGAGGGCGAGCCCCAGCGCCATGCCGGCCACGCCGACGACGATGGCGGTGAGGATGAGCACGTGCGGCAGCGGGTTGGAATAGAGCTCGAAGCGCTCGTCGAGGATCGGCGGCGTGCCGCCCTCGATCGGGCTCATCGAGATGTAAAAGAGGAAGACCGACACCTGGAAGATGTTCAGGCCGAAGACCTTCTTCACCATGTTGCCCTGGGCGATGACGATGAAGAAGCCGGTCATCATCAGCACGATGACCATCCAGTAGTTGAAGCTGCTGAACACGGCGTAGCTCATCGCCGGCCCTCGTGCGGCGGCACCGCTTGCGCCAAATCCTCCCGTTCCGGAGCCTCCCGGTTCGGATCCGGGGCCGGCTCCGAAGGCAGCGGCTCGTAGCCGGCGAAGGTGAAGAAGATGGTGATCATCGCGGTGGCCACGGTGATGCCGACGCCCAGCTCGATCAGCAGGATGCCCAGATGCTGGCCGTGTACCGGGTCGTGCGGGTCGAGCGCATCGTAATCGAGAAAATTGCCGCCCATGGCGACGGCGGCGAAACCGACGCCGATATAGAGGATGCCGCCGAACGCCAGGAGCGAGCGCACGAGGGCGGAGCGAGCCACCCGCCGGGCTTCGGCGACCCCGATGATCAGCGATTGCAGGATGAAAGCGGAGGCGAAGATGACGCCGGCCTGAAATCCGCCGCCCGGTCCGAAATCGCCATGGAACTGGACATAGAGCGCGAACAGCATGATCGGCGGGATGAGGTTCTTGCTGACGACCCGCAGGATGGGTTTTTCGCGCATCATGAGCGTACGCTCTCGTCGTCGTCCTTCGGCACGAAGTCGGAGCTGCCTTCGCGCGGGTCGATGTCCTCGCGGTAGTCCTCCTCGGGATAGTCGTCGGGCTTGCGGGTGCGGCCCATCAGGACGAGCACGCCGCAGGCGGCGGTGAACACGACCATCACCTCGCCCATCGTGTCGAAGCCGCGATAGCTGGCCAGAACGGAGGTGACGATGTTGGGCACGCCCACCTCCTCCCCCGACTGCTCGATGTAGCGCGGTGCGACGTGGCGGTGGATCGGCGCATCCGGATCGCCGAAGGCCGGCATGTCGTTGGCCGCCTGGATCAGCACGATGCCGGTGATCAGCACGACCACGAAGGAGCCGAGGGAGCTGCGTTGCTGCGGCTTCTCGTCCTGCACGCCGATGATGCCGAGCGTGGCCAGACCGAGCACCGTGGCGATGCCGGCGCCGACCGCGGCCTCGGTGAAAGCGACGTCGACCGCGTCCATCAGGAGGTAGAGCAGGGAGGCGGTCAGGCTGAAGATGCCCGAGAGCATGATCACGGCGAAGAGATTGCGCACGAACACCAGGGCGATGGCCGTCGCCACCATGAAAAGCATCAGGATCACGTCGGTCAGGAGGATCACGGTGCCCGGCCCTCGCCGGATCCGGACGGAAGCGATTTGGGTGAGGACGGATCGGGCAGGACGACGTGCCGCGCACCGGGGCGGAACCCGCCGGCCAAGGCGGCCCGGGCCAGGGCGTGACTGACGACCGGGCTGGTATAGAGGACGAAGACGGCGATCAGGCCGAGCTTGACCGTCACCAGCGTCAGCCCCGCCTGGAACATCAGGCCCACCAGGATCAGCGCCAGCCCCAGCGTGTCGATCATGCCGGCAGCGTGCAGGCGGGCGAAGGCGTCGGGCAGGCGCAGCAGGCCGAAACCGCCGATCAGCAGCAGGATGCAGCCGGCGAGGAGGAAGAGCGCGGTGACCGCATCCAGAACGAGCTCGATCATCGTCCGACCCCCATCAGATGTCGTCCCATTCCGGGCCGCGCGTGGGGGAGCCGAGATCGGTGAACATCACATATTTGCAGACGGCGATCGTGCCGATGAAGTTGATGAGCGCATAGACCAGCGCGATGTCGAGAAATTCGGGCCGACCGCTCAGAAAACCCAGCACGGCGATCATCAGCACCGTCAGCGTGCCGAAGCTGTTCATCGCCAGGATGCGATCGTAGACCGTCGGCCCGAGCAGCGCCCGCAGCAGGGCGCAGCCCATCACCACCAGCAGCGCCGCGGTCGCCGCCGCGAACATCAGGCGCCGCCCTCGGGGATTCTGCCGTCGGAGATTCTGGTGCCTTCGAACCAGCGGACGCGGCGGTCCATCTCGCCGCCGGCCAGGCCTTCCACCGCCCCCGAGGTGAGCGCGTGGATGGTCAGCCGGTCACCCTCCGCCGCGACGGTCACGGTGCCCGGCGTGAGCGTGATCGAATTGGCATAAGTGACCAGCCCGACCGCCGTCTTCTGCGAGGCGCGCACGTCGAACATGGTGGGATCGGGCGCCGCACCGCCCCAGCCGATGATGGCCTTGGCGACGTCGATGTTGGCGAGCACGATCTCCTTGCCCAGCCACGGCCAGTATAAGAGCCCGCGGAACACGAGTTCGACCGGATGGCCTTCCCTGTCGAGCAGGCCCATGCGCCAGGAGATGACGACGCAGAGAACGACCGAAACGGCGCCCAGATAGAGCAGCAGGGCATGGTCGAGATAGCCGGAGAGGAGAATCCACAGAACGGACAAGGCGAACGTCAGGCTCACGGCATGCAAGAAGACGATCATGCGACTGGGCCCAAACCAGCGTCCTCCCCCCGAGCCTCGATCCGAGGCGCTTGCATCTCCCGTCTGCCTAGCGCCTTTTTCGTCGCCTTGCCACCCCGCAGCTCACCCGCGTGCCGGAGCCCGTGGTGCGGCCCCGGGCAAAGGACCCGCCACGACCCGGCCCGGAGCGATCAGCCGAAACCGACCTCGAGCACCTCGAAATAGCGGACACCGCGGGGCGTGTGGACCTCGACGCTGTCGCCGGCCTCCTTGCCGAGCAGTGCCCGGGCGACCGGCGAATTGATCGACAGCAGGCCCTTTTCGATCTCGGACTCCTCGGGGCCGACGATCTGATAGTCGACCTTCTCGTCGGTCTCCTCGTCCTGCAGCTTGACCTTGGCGCCGAACACGATCTTCGAGCCCGAGAGCTGACTGACGTCGATCACCTCGGCCCGGCCGAGCTTGTCCTCGAGCTCCATCAGCCGTCCCTCGATGAAGCCCTGGCGTTCGCGCGCGGCATGATATTCGGCGTTCTCGGAAAGATCCCCGTGCTCGCGCGCGGCGGCGATGGCCTTGATGACGGCCGGACGCTCCTCGTTCTTGAGCCGCTTGAGTTCGGCGCTCAGACGGGCGTGCCCGTCCGGCGTCATCGGGATCTTCTCGACCATCTCGACCTGCCAGAATGTTTGTCGTGACGACACAAAAACAAATCCGGCGGCTCGAAGAACCGCCGGTTCGGATCACTCTACGACCGGGAAGTAGGATTGCAAGGGCGCAACGTCCAACTCGCCGGCGGTGACACGACGCAGGGCTTCGACCAGAGCGCGCGCACCGGCCATCGTCGTATAATAGGACGTGCGGGACATCAAGGCCTGTCTTCGCAGGGTGTAGCTGTCCCTGATCGCCTGCTGCCCGGCTGTGGTGTTGACGACCAGATCGATGCGCCCGTCCTTGAGCAGATCGACGACGTGCGGCCGGCCCTCGTGCGCCTTGGCGACCTCACCGACCGTCAGACCGGCCTGGGCCAGATGCTGCGCGGTGCCGCGGGTCGCGACGATGCCGTAGCCCAGATCCTGCAGGTCGCGGACGATGGGCACGAGCGCCGGCTTGTCGGCATCGCGCACCGAGACGAAGACGGTGCCGCTCGCAGGCAGCCGGTTGCCGGCGCCGAGCTGGGCCTTGGCGAAGGCGCTGCCGAAGTCGCGGTCCAGCCCCATCACCTCGCCGGTCGATTTCATCTCCGGGCCGAGCAGCGAATCGACCCCGGCGAAGCGGGCGAAGGGGAAAACGGCTTCCTTGATGGCCACGTGCCGCAGCTCGGGCACCACCAGCCGCTCGTCCGCCAGAGCGCCGCCGGCCATGATCCGGGCCGCCATCTTGGCGATCGGCCGGCCGATCGCCTTGGCGACGAAGGGCAC
>JAGREO010000265.1 GCA_020446525.1 Geminicoccaceae bacterium
TTCCAGAACTACGCGCTGTTCCCGCACATGACCGTGGCCGAGAACCTCGCCTTCCCGCTGCAGGTGCGGCGCACTTCGAAGGCCGAGATCGACAAGCGCGTGAGCACGGCCCTCGACATGGTGCAGCTCGGCGCCTTCGGCAATCGCCGTCCGGCGCAGCTCTCCGGCGGCCAGCAGCAGCGCGTGGCGCTGGCCCGTGCGCTCGTCTACGAGCCCAAGCTGGTGCTGATGGACGAGCCGCTGGGCGCGCTCGACAAGCAGTTGCGCGAGAACATGCAGTACGAGATCAAGCACCTGCACGACCGGCTCGGCATCTCGGTGGTCTACGTCACCCACGACCAGTCGGAGGCGCTGACCATGTCGGACCGGGTGGCCGTCTTCGACGACGGCATCATCCAGCAACTGGCCCCGCCCGACATGCTCTACGAGCAGCCCGAGAACGCCTTCGTCGCGCAGTTCATCGGCGAGAACAACCGGCTCATGGGCAAGGTCACGGCGATCGACGGCGACGGCACTTGCACGGTCGATCTCGCCGACGGTGCCGGTTCGGTGCGTGCGAGTGCGATCAACGTCCGGTCCGTGGGCGATGCGACCACCCTGTCGCTGCGGCCCGAGCGGGTCGAGATCAATCCCGAGCCCGGCAGCCGCGCCAACATGTTCGACGGTACGGTCGAGGAGCTGATCTATCTCGGCGATCACATCCGCACGCGCTGCGCCGTCTGCGGCTCGAGGGACTTCATCGTCAAGGTGCCCAACGCCCACGGCCATCAGATCCTCGCCGAAGGGGCGCCGGTGCGGGTCGGCTGGGCGGTCGAGGACTGCCGTGCCCTGGACGCCTGAACATGTGTTCCTTGGGCCTAATCAAGGGTTTGCGTCCATGCTCTTGTCACATCGGCGCAAACGCGCGAGACTCCGTCCGAAGCCGGCCGGACGCCGGCAGCACATCAGATCGAAGGGAGCAGCCATGCAACATACGCTGAAGAAGGCCCTGTTCGCCGGCGCGGCGCTGGCCGTGCTGGGCGCGGGCCCGGTCCGGGCGGAGACCGACCTCACCGTCGTCTCCTGGGGCGGCGCCTATTCGGAAAGCCAGGAGCGAGCCTACGTCCAACCCTATATGGAAGAGCATCCGGACATCAAGATCCAGATGGACGACCAGTCGGCCAATGCGCTGGCGGGCATCCGCTCGCAGGCCGAGGCCGGCAACATCACCTGGGACCTCGTCGACATGCTGCAGGGCGACGCGCAGCTCGCCTGCGACGAGGGCCTCCTGGTCGAGATCAATCCGGACGACGACCTCGCTGCCGCACCCGACGGCACGCCCGCCGCGGAAGACTTCATCGAAGGCACCATGGGCGAGTGCTTCGTGCCACAGATCCTCTACGCCACGCTGTTCGCCTACAACACCGAGGCCTTCCCCGACGGCGGCCCGCAGACCATCGCCGACGTCTGGGATATCGAGAAGTTCCCCGGCAAGCGCGGCCTGCAGCGCATCCCCGACGGCAATCTCGAATGGGCGCTGATGGCCGACGGCGTGCCGGCCGACGAGGTCTACGACGTGCTGTCGACCGACGAGGGCGTCGATCGCGCCTTCGCCAAGCTCGACGAACTCAAGGGCAACGTGGTCTGGTGGTCGGAAGGCGCGCAGCCGCCGCAGCTTCTGGCCGACAAGGAAGTCGCGATGGCCACCGGCTACAACGGCCGCTTCTTCAACGCCCAGGTCAACGAGAACCAGCCCATCGAGCTGATGTGGGACGGTCAGTATTTCGAGGTCGACGGCTGGGTGGTGCCGGCCGGCGGGCCGAACGAGCAGGCCGTCATGGAGTTCCTGAAGTGGGCGACCGACACCCAGCGGCTGGCCGATCAGGCGAAGTTCATCTCCTATGCGCCGGCGCGCGAATCGTCGGTGCCGCTGGTCGGCAAGCACGCCGATACCGGTGTCGAGATGGGGCCGCACATGCCGACTTCGCCCGAGAACTTCAAGAATCCGCTGCAGAAGGACCCGATCTGGTGGGCCGACAACGGCGACGAGATGCGTGAGCGTTTCAACGCCTGGCTCGCCCAGGGCTGATCGGGGGCCGATCCGTGTCGCGGTGGGGGCGTCTCGTGCTCCCACCGCGGCCCGGGGGCGATGCCGGGGATGCCGCCCGGTAGGTGAGGGAGCGAAGCGATGGCGCAGGCGTCACTGCCGATCGCCGGTGAGGCCATGCCGGCCCCGGCCGATGCGACCAGCCTCAAGGCCAAGCTGCGGCGCGCCGAGAGCCTGAACAAGCGACGGGCCCTGCTGCTGGTGCTGCCGCTCTTCCTCTTCATCCTCGTCACCTTCATGATCCCGATCGGGCTCATGCTTTATCGCGGGGTCGACAATCCCGAGATCGTCGCGACCATCCCGCGCACCGCCGACATGCTTGAAGACTGGCAGCCGCCCGAGCCGCCCGCCGAAGAGGTCTTTGCCACGCTGAACGAGGAGCTGGCGGCGATCGACGACAAGCGCGCGATCAGCCAGCTCGGCGTGCGGCTGAACTATGAGTATAGCGGCGCCTCGAGCCTGATGCGCAAGACGGCGCGCAACGCCGGCAAGCTCGAGCCCGGCAATTACCGCGAGCAGTTCCTGAAGATCGACAAGGACTGGGGCGATCCCGAGCTCTGGGCCGCTATCAAGAAGCTCAATTCGCCGGTGACGCCCAGCTACTTCCTCGCCGCCGTCGACATGACGCGCAACGTCGAGGGCGAGATCGTCGCCGTGCCCGAGACCCAGCGCATCTATCTTCCGCTCTTCTGGCGCACGCTCTGGTTGTCGCTGGTCATCACCTTCCTGACCCTGCTGCTGGGCTTTCCCGTCGCCTATCTGCTCGCGGTGCTGCCGCTCAAGACCTCCAACCTGCTGATGATCCTCGTCCTGCTGCCGTTCTGGACCTCGCTCCTGGTACGCACCACGTCTTGGATCGTGCTGCTGCAGAGCCAGGGCGTGATCAACGATATCCTCTTCTGGATCGGGATCATCGACGATCAGGGCCGGTTGCAGATGGTCTACAACAAGACCGGCACGGTCATCGCCATGACCCACATCCTGCT
>JAGREO010000266.1 GCA_020446525.1 Geminicoccaceae bacterium
TGTGGCTGTCGAGATTGACGCGGATACAGGGCCAGTTGAGCCGTGCGGCGACCTGCTCGATGTGCGTCGATTTGCCCGTGCCGTGATACCCCTGGATCATCACCCGGCGGTTGTGGGCGAAGCCGGCGAGGATGGCCAGGGTGGTGGCACGATCGAACTGGTAGGTCGAATCGACATCCGGTACATAGACCGAGTGCTTCGAATAGGCGCCGATCTCGAGATCGCTGTCGATGCCGAACACGTCGCGCACCTTGACCCGCGCGTCGGGCTTCTCCGGCAGATCCAGATGGCCATCTGCCGCGATGACGGTTCCCTCGGCGGACACTGATCGATCTCCAAAAAAATGCTGTCGATACATACGGCGCCCTCACGGCGCCGCCCCTCTTATGACGCCGGCCGATATCGACACGCAAGTTCGGTCCTCCGGCGCGGCGTCTCGTGAAGCTAGATGGGTCCCCGTAATCGTTCCTGCCAGAGGTGCGACGGGTCTTCGTCGAAAGCTCGGCCGGCACTCCGCGTCGAGAGGGTGGGGTAATAGGTCGGTATGTCACGAGGGCGACGGAACGTTGCCTGCAATCGCGGATTGGCGCATGTACGCCAAGCTCGAAATCTGTCGGCACGACGTCGACACTTCGAGCCGAGCCGATGGTGTGGGACGGGCCGTCGCCACGATGCGGCCCGACGATGAACGAGGAAGCGCGAAAATGACGTCGTCGACGATCGGTGCGGCAATGCGAAGGCGCGGGTCTTGACCGGCAGAACGGATCGTCTGGCGATCGGACTCTTTCTGCTCGGTCTGACGGCGCTGGCGTTCGTCGCCGGGTCCTATTTCTTCTATCGTGGCTGGCCGCCGGCGACGGAGATGCGTCGCGCTTTCGTCGCCGCCGGTGCTCTGCGGGAGCTCTATTTCGGCTACGACGACCCGAGGTTCTCGCCGCTCTGGCACGAGGCACGCGACGCAGCCACGGGCGTGGTCACCTGCGATCCGGGCGCGATGGAACCGGGTCTGACGCTGTTCACTTCCGGAGACGCACCGCAGGTTCTGCTGATGCGCGCGGACGGCGAGATCGTTCATCGCTGGACGCTGCCGACCGGTGCCGTCACCGGCGAGGAAAAGACCGATCCGTTCACCTATCTGCGCAAGGCGCACCTTTTTCCCAACGGCGACGTGCTGACCTTCTTCGAGAAGGTCGACGTTTCACCCGCCGGCCTGGCGATGGTGCGGATGAACGCGGCCGGTGAGGTGATCTGGGCGCTCGACCGGCCCATCCACCACGATTTCGACATCGCGCCGGACGGGCGCATCGTGGCCCTCGATACCAACATCGTCGGTGAGCCCTTCGGCGGCATCGACCGCGAGCGGTTTCCCCTCATGGACGACGAGATCGTCGTCGTCTCACCCGAGGGCGTCGAGCTCGACCGGCTCTCGCTGATGCGCGCCATGCTGGATTCGCCTTGGCCCGATCTGATCGACCTGCTGCCGCTGCGCACCAAGGGCGACCACATGCACGTCAATTCGATCGTTTACGTCACCGCCGAACTGGCTCGCGTCTTCCCCTTCGTCGAGGAGGGGCAGGTGGTGGTGTCGATACGCGAGGGCGACCGGATCGCCGCGGTCGACCTCGAGGAAAAGCGGATCACCTGGACGGTCCACGGCTATTGGCTGCGGCAGCACGACGTCGATCTGTTGCCCAACGGTCACTTCCTGATCTTCGACAATCACGGGGATCTGCGTCCGGGCACCGGGCGCTCGCGCGTCGTCGAAGTCGACCCGAGCGACATGTCGATGGTATGGATGTATGGCGGTACGCAGGAGGAACCCTTGGAGAGCTGGATCCGTTCGTCCCAGTCCAGACTGGCGAACGGCAACACGCTGATCACGGAGTCCGACCAAGGCCGCTTGCTCGAGGTGACGCCGGATGGGCGCATCGTCTGGGACTATCGCTGGACCGGGCGCGACGCACAGGATCCGATGCGCACCGCCGTGCTGTCCTGGGGCGAGCGCGTGGATCCGGCGACGCTCGACGCGTCGTTCCGCGACGGCCTCGCTCTCGACTTGTCCGATACTTCCTGCGTCACCCGTGCGGCGGCGCGCTGACCGCGTTTCCTGACCCTGTCACCTTTGGGAGTTCGTCGATGCGCTACCTCCTGATCCCGGCCCTACTGCTGGCGGCGCTGCCGGCACCGGCGCTGGCCTATATCGGTCCCGGTGCCGGGTTGAGTGCCGTGGGCTCGTTCGTCGCCCTGCTGGGCGCCGTGCTTCTGGCGATCGTCGGTTTCGTCTGGTACCCGATCAAGCGCCTGATGCGCGGTCGGCGCAAGAATGCTGCGTCGCCGGCGCCGGCGAGCGAAGCGGGAACCCCGGCCGACGGCTCGAGCCGCAGCGGAGCCTGAGCGAAACCGCCGGAGACCGCCGACGTGCTGTACGTGGCGCTGGCCGTGTCGATCTTGGCGTTCGCCCTGGCCCTGCGCGTCCTCGACGCGGTGCGGGTCATGCGCGCGCCCGACCTCGACGACGAGGTGAAGGAACAACGCGTGCAGGCTGCGTCGATCGCTCTCTTCGGGCGGTTCTTCGCGGTCACCTGGCGCTTCGCCGCGGCGGTGGCGGCCGGAGCGCTGCCGGTCCTCCTGGTCGCCTGGGCCGGGTGGGTTTCGCTCGATGCGATGCTCGAGGCCATGCTGTCGCTCGAGGTGATCCTGGCCGGAACGGTGGCCTTCGTGCTGGTTCTGGTGCTCGGCCGGTGAGTGCGGAGGCGACCCGGCTGCAGGCTTACGGACGGCTGGACCGGCTGCTGCACCGCATGGCCTTTTCCGGGATCGAGGTGCAGAAGTCGCTGGCCGATATCGAGAGCCGCAGCCACCGCTCGGTGCTGGGCTCGATCGACGTGCGCCGGCCGGTCTTCGTCACCAGCCTGCCGCGCGCCGGCACGACCCTTCTGCTCGAATTGCTGGCGCAGACGGGTGCCTTTGCGAGCCACACCTATCGCGACATGCCCTTCGTTCTCTGCCCGATGCTCTGGCAGCGCCTCTCGCGCAACTTCCGGCGCGAGGCGGACCTGCGTGAGCGGGCGCACGGCGACGGCATGATGGTCGGGTTCGACAGTCCGGAGGCGCTCGAGGAGGCGATCTGGTGCGGCTTCTTCGCCGGGCGTTATTGCGACGATCGCATCCTTTGCTGGGGAGCGGACGCCCGCGACCCCGAATTCGAGTCCTTCTTCGACGAGCACATGCGCAAGATCGTCGTCCTGCGCGGCGGCCAGGATGCCGCGTTGCGCTACCTCTCGAAGAACAACGCCAATGTCGCCCGGATCGATCTGCTGCGTCGCCTCTATCCCGAGGCGAAGATCATCGTGCCGTTTCGTCGGCCGATGGACCATATCGGTTCGCTGTTGCGTCAGCACGCCAACTTCACGGCCTTGCACGACGCGGATCCCTTCGTCCGGGACTACATGGCGGCGCTCGGTCATTTCGAGTTCGGCCGGTTGCTGCGGCCGATCGATTTCGACGGCTGGCTCGACGGCTGGCGCAACGACGCGCGCGACGGCGGGCCGAAGGGCGCGAGAGAAGTGGACGGCGCCGACCCCGCCTTTTGGGCCGCCTATTGGTCGGCGATGACCGACTACGTTCTCGCGCGTGTCGACGATCGGGTGCTGCTGCTCGATTACGACGCGCTTTGCGAAGAGCCGGGGCGTCATCTCGCACTTCTAGCGGAGCGGCTGGAGATGGCCGGTCCGGAGGCGCTCGGGGCGCAGGCCGGACGGTTGCGGCCGCAACGGCGCTACGAGGCGGACACGATCGGGCTCCCCGACGAGTTCGCATCGACGCTCGAGCGGCGGCACGAGGCGTTGCGCGCGGCCGCGATCGCCTGAACGGAAGATGCCGGGCGGAGCGCCCTGGGACGAGCCGCCCTCTTGGCCGAGCGACCCGCCGGCACTAGAAGGACGCAACGCCGTTCGTCATGGCTTTCCGGCGCAACCACGAGGGCACCATGAGCAGGATCACCGTCAAGAACCCGATCGTCGAAATCGACGGCGACGAGA
>JAGREO010000004.1 GCA_020446525.1 Geminicoccaceae bacterium
GCGGTCTTCGGTGGCGAGTGCCGGATCGCGCGCGCCGCTGCGGTAGGCGGCATAGACCGCGGCGATACCGTCGGGGCGCTCGAAGAGGCGCAACCGGTCGGCGGCGAAGGCGAGAACGCCGATCAGGCTCAGCGCCACGATGATGCGGGCGGCGCGCGGCGTCGACGTTCCGCCGCGGCGTCGTGCTGCGGGCGGAACCGCGGTGCGCCCGGCGCCGACGTCGAGGCCCGCCCGGCCCGTCGAAGCGCGGGTCGTTTTGCGCACCGTTGCGCCGCCGGTCGCCGTGCCGCGTTGGGCCGGCGGCACGGTGAGTGCGCGATGGCCGCTCGCCTTCGCGCCGTCGCGGCGCGGGATGCCACCCGCCGCCCGGTGGCCCGGCACCTCGTCGACCACGTTCCCGCGTCCCGGACCGGTCTCCGGCGCGTGCCCGCGGCATCCCTCGCCGTCATTCTCGTGGCGGCCGACCAGATCGACCTCGATCGGCGCCCAGAGCGAGGGCTCTTCGCCCATCGCGCGGAACCGCCGGCGCAGTTCGATCTCGAAACGCCGCAGACGGGTGACCCGGGCGGCGCAGCTTCGGCAGGTGGCGAGATGCTGGCGCATGGCGGCGGTGCGCACGCGCCCGAGCCGGCCTTCGAGCGTCGCTTCGAGATAGCTCTCCAGTTCCGAGCACCGCATGGTTCGCTCCCTGGTGTACGCAACACCGCGATCGTTTCGACCCCCCGTCCGTCCGCCCGATCGATCGCGGGGTGTCGCTCGTCGGCACGCATTCTTTTCTCTCGCAATTGTCACCGCCTTGCAATGGCCGCCTTGCGCGGGGGCCGGGACCGGTCGAGCCGGCGGATCGGCGCAAGATCGGGGTTGCCATGCGCCCGAGACGCGGCACATTGGCCCTCGTGCGGTTCGAAGCGGGGTTCGCGAGTGACCGGCCCCGCGGATCGGACGCCATCGGCGCGAAGGTGCTCTTGCGGTACTTCGCTGCGCTTCGGCGGATCGGTTCGGGCCGCGGCGGGGGCGGGCGACGATACCGACGGGCGGTGAGAAGTGCGGGCGGTGAGAAGGGGAGGCAGCATGGCGCAGGATTCGGGTACATCCAATCGGGCGGGCGCGGCGCAGACGGCGAACGGCGACGACGGGCGTGCCGCCATCCGCAACGTGGCGCTCGTCGGGCCCAACGGCACCGGCAAGACGACCCTGCTCGAGAGCCTGCTGTTCGTCACCGGTGCTGTGTCGCGCAAGGGCCGGGTGGCCGACCGCAACAGCGTGGGCGACGCCTCGGCCGAGGCACGCGAGCGGCAGATGAGCACCGAAGTGTCGATCGCCAGTTTCGTCCACGAAGGCATCCGCTTCAATCTGCTCGACTGTCCGGGATCGACCGAGTTCCAGCAGGAGGCGCGCAACGCGGTGCTGGGTGCCGATCTGGCGGTGGTCTGCGTCGAGCCGGTGGTCGAGCGGATGATGGCGGTGGCGCCGCTGCTGCAGTTTCTCGACGCCCACGACCTGCCGCATCTGGTCTTCGTCAACAAGATGGACCGTTCGGAGGTGCGCTACCGCGACCTGCTGCAGGCCCTCCGCGACGTCAGCGCCAGGCCCGTCGTGCCGCATCAATACGCCATCGGCCGGGGCGAGGAGCTGGTCGGCTACATCGATCTCGTCGGTGAGCAGGCCTATCACTACAATGCCGACGGCCCCTCCGACCGTATGGCCCTGCCCGACGATTACCGCGAGCGCGAGCAGGCGGCGCGCACCGAAATGCTCGAGACGCTGGCCGATTTCGACGACGATCTGATGGAAAAGCTGCTGGAGGACCAGCAGCCGAGCGAGGAGGAGTTGCTCCGGGAGTTGCAGCGTACCCTGGGCGCCGATCAGGTGGTGCCGGTCTTCATGGGTGTGGCCGAGCGGGACATGGGCGTGCGCCGGCTGCTCGAGGCGCTGGTCAAGGAGGCGCCGTCACCCGAGCGGCGCGCCCAGGCGCTCGGCATCGACGAGGCCTCGGGCGGCACCCTCGTGCAGGTGCTCAAGAACTTCCACCTGCCGCACGCCGGCAAGCTCTCGCTGGTGCGGGTCTGGCGGGGTGCGGTGAAGGACGGGATGCAACTGGGCGGGATGCGGGTCGGCGGCGTCTACCGCCTGCTCGGCGGCCAGCAAGAGGCGGTCGGCTCCGCCGAGGCGGGCGACGTCGTCGCACTCGCACGCATGGACGAGGCGAAGACGGGGCAGATTCTCGACGACCAGGGCGGCGCCGAAGCCGTCGCGCTGCCGCGGGCGGAGCCCATGCAGCCGATGTTCGCCTTCGCCGTCCAGGCGGTCAACCGCAGCGACGAGGTCAAGCTCTCCGCCGCCTTCGCGAAGCTGGTCGACGAGGACCCCTCGCTCGAGGTCGAGCAGGACCAGGAGATGCACCAGATGCTGCTGCGCGGCCAGGGCGAGATGCACCTCAAGGTCGCTCTCGACCGGTTGCGCAACAAGTACAATATCGAGGTCGAGGCGACGCCGCCGCGGACGCCCTATCGCGAGACCATCCGCAAAAGTGCGCAGGCGCACGGCCGGCACAAGAAGCAGTCGGGCGGTCACGGCCAGTTCGGTGACGTCAAGATCGAGATCCGCCCCCTGCCGCGCGGCGAGGGGTTCGTCTTCCACAACAAGATCGTCGGCGGCGCCATCCCCAAGCAGTTCATCCCGGCGGTCGAAGCCGGCGCCCGGGAGCATCTGGAAAAGGGGCCGCTCGGCTTCAAGGTGGTCGACGTCGCCGTCACCCTCAACGACGGCCAGTTCCACACCGTGGACAGCAACGAGATGTCGTTCAAGATGGCCGCCGCCCTGGCGCTCAAGGAAGGGCTGGCGAACTGCGCGCCGGTGCTGCTCGAGCCGATCCTCGCCGTCACCGTCTCGGTGCCGACCGATTACACCAGCCGTGTGCTGCAACTGGTGAGCCAGAAGCGCGGCCAGATCCTGGGCTACGAGGCCAAGGCCGGCTGGACCGGCTGGGACGAGGTCGCGGTGCACATGCCGCAGGGCGAGATCCACGATCTGATCGTCGGCCTGCGGTCGCTCTCGCAGGGTACGGGCTTCTACCAGTGGTCGTTCGACCACCTGCAGGAAGTGCCCGACAAGCTGGCGGAGTCCATCGTCGCACAGGCGTGATCGGGTCGAACCGGTCGGGGTCGATCGCGAACTCCCTAAAATTTTAGGCGATAGTTCTTCCCATCGTTCAACCTTCGCGTTAGGGTCATCGCGTGTTCACGGGTACTCCTCGTGACACCCGACTTGAGGCGTTTCCTCCCTATTGGATTGGGGTCGCGGGCTTGCCCGCGGCCCCTTTTTTTGCCTTTCTGCATCACATGCTGTGTGCCGAAGATCACACTTGGGGGTGCGTGATGGGTTTTGGGGTGGACGTGGCGGAGTCGATCCCGGAAAATCGGGCCATCGACCATTCGGCTTCTCCGGCTTCAGTCAGCGAAGAGGCGTGATGTCAGCAGTTCCGCGCGTCAGCATCGGTATACCGGTCTTCAACGGCGAGAATTATCTCGACGAGGCGATCGCGTCGGTTCGTGCCCAGACCTTCGACGATCTGGAAGTGATCGTCTCCGACAACGCCTCCACCGACCGTACCGGCCAGATCGCCCTCGACCATGCCGCCTCCGACGAGCGGGTGCGCTACGTACGCAACGAACGCAACCTCGGCGCGGCGCCCAACTACAACCGCGCCTGGTCGGAAGCCCGGGCACCCTACTTCAAGTGGCTGGCGCACGACGACCGGATCGCGCCCGACTATCTTTCGGCGACGACGGACGTTCTGGACCGAGAGCCCGACGTCGTGCTGTGCAACACCGTGGTGGATTATATCGACTGCCGGGGTGATTCGATCGGCACCTATCGCTCGGTGCTGCACGAGGCCGGGGTCGACGATCCGGCGCGGCGCTTCGCGGTGATGGTGCTGCGCTCGCATTCCTGTGTCGACTTCTTCGGCCTCGTGCGCCGCTCGGCGATGCAGGATTCGCTTCTGCACGGGCCGTTCCACGGCGCCGATCGCGCGTTCCTGGCGCAGATGACGCTGCGCGGGCGGCTGGTGCAGGTCGACCGCCCGCTGGTCGAGATGCGCGAACACGAGCAACGCTACACCAGAGTCCAGCAGAAGGCGCGGGACCGGCAATCGTGGCACGATTCGCGCCGTAATGGAGCGATCGAACTGCCGACCTGGCGGCTCTATCGCGAATATCTGTCGATGCTGCGCAACGAGGACCTCCCGGTCGGTGCACGGGCGCGGGCCTATGGTGTGCTCGCCCGATGGTGGCTGGTGAACTACAATGCCCTTCGCGTCGGCGTGGACGTCGCAGCGACGATCGCACCCGGCCTTCCGGCGATGGCGGAGACGGTTCGCGAGCGCCTGTTCGGCGCGCCTCCGGGTCATCTGAAAAATTGAGGTGCGAACGGGGACGGCGGACGCGCTGAAGACACGTAGCGACGATGGCGGGTCGGCGGCCAGGCGGCTGGCCGGCAACATGGCGGTGGTGGTCGTCGGCAAGATCGCCAGCGTCGTCGTCGGCCTGGCGACGATGGCGATCGTCACGCGTCATCTGGGCCCGGAAGGCTTCGGCCATTACCGCACCGTCCTGACCTATGTCTCGCTGACCGCCGTGCTGGCCGATCTCGGCCTGCAGATGGTGGCGCTGAAGGAAATCTCGAAGCCCGGTGCCGACGCGCGCGGCATCCTCGGTGCGGCCATGAGCCTGCGGCTGCTCGCCAGCACCGTGCTGCTGCTGGTCGCGGCGACGGTGGCGCTGGTCATCCCCTACGACCCGGTCGTGCATCGGGGCATCTTTCTGGCGATCCTGCTCTACGTGGCCTTTCAGGGCAGCGAGTTCCTGGCGGCGGTGTTTCACGTCAAGCTGGCGCAGGCGCCGCGGGCGCTCGCCGAGATGACCGGTGGTCTGGTCACGCTCGCCGCCTGCTGGCTGGTGCTGTTGAGCGGCCTCTCCACCCTGGCGATGATCGCCGCGACCGTGGCCGGGGGCATCGTCACCTTCGCCATGTGCTGGTATTTCGCCTGCCGGCTGGTGCCTTTCAGGATGGTCGTCGACCTGGCGCGCTGGCGCAATCTGATCGCCATGGGTCTGCCGCTCGGCGGCTCGCAGGTGCTGCTGCTGGCGATGATGCGCGGCGACACCTTCATCCTGTCGTTGTTTCATGCCGCCACCGACGTCGGCATCTACGGCATGCCGACCAAGATCTTCGAGATCCTCAGCGCCATGCCGGTGATCTTCGCCGGCATGACCATGCCGCTCTTCGCCGCGGCCCTGGCTCGGCGCGACGAGGAGGGGTTCGGTCTGCGCCTGGGCTACGCCGTCGAGACGATGCTGGTCTTCGGCGTCGGCATCGCCGTCACCTTCCTCGTGCACGCGGAGGGCGTCCTCGAGCTGATCGGCGGCGCCGCCTATCGCGACGGCGGCGATGCGCTGCGCCTCGTCGCCGTCGGTCTCGCCGCCCTTTCGCTCGCGCACATCTACCGCTTCGCCCTGATGGCCCGGGAGATGCAGGCGCTCGTGCTGCGGATCGATCTGCTCGGTGCCTGCACCGGCATCGGGCTCTATCTCCTTCTGATCCCGCCCTTCTCCTATGACGGGGCGGCGCTGGCGACGGCGCTGAACGAGTTCATCGTGCTGGCCGGGCTGGTCTATCTGATGTGGCGCACGGGCACGCGCGCACTGCACGTCCGACGCCTGCTCTTGGTGTTCGTCGGCGCACTCGCCATGGCCGTCTGTCTCGATCTGCTGGAGCGGCTCGGCATGCCGATGCTCTTGGCCTTCGTGGTCGGCGGCCTGGTCTATCTCGCAGCGCTGGCCGCCCTGGGCGTCATCTCGCGCGAGTTGATCGACACGCTGCGCAGCAAGGAAACGGACACGCCGGCGTAGCGGAGAGCTTGTCCGGCGTGGTGTGACCGCTACATTTCAGCATGAAAAATCTCGTAGAAAAGATGGAACGATCGGCGCGGCCGCCGGTCGTGTAATCAGATCATGATCGATCGAGGCGCCGGGCGGGCGTCGCTGTGGCGATAAGGAGAATGTGTGTGACGTTTCGTATCGCCATGGTCGCGGCGTGTCCCTTTCCTGCGCGCCGCGGCACGCCCTTGCGGATCGAGCGTCTGGCCGATGCCCTGCAGGCACGGGGCAACGAGGTCGAGGTCGTCACCTACCATCTGTGCGACGAGCCCTCGAGCACCGGCTATCCGGTCCATCGCATCCGTGGCAGGACCGTCGTTCGCTCGCTGCCGCCCGGCCCGACCGTGCGCAAGCTCGCCCTCTATGACCCGCTCCTGGCCCGGCTCATCCGCCGCATCCTCACCGCGCGGCCCTTCGACGTGATCCACGCGCATCACTTCGAGGGCGTCATCACGGCGCACTGGGCGCGTGACGCGGCGAGCCCGCCGCTGGTCTACGACGCCCACACCATGCTGCATTCGGAATTGCCCTCCTATTCGAGCGGTATCGGCGCCGATCTCTCGAGGCGCTTCGGCGGGCTGCTGGACGGCCGGTTGCCGCGGCTGGCGGATCACGTGGTGACGGTGACCGACGACATCCGCGACCGGCTGGTGCAGCGCGAAGGGCTCGATCCGTCCCGGGTGACGACCTGCATGAACGGTGTGGAACTGGACTATTTCGCCAGCGCCGCCGAGGCGCGGCCGCTCAACAGCGGCCGGATCATCTATACCGGCACGCTGGCGGCCTATCAGGGCTTCGACCTGTTGCTCGAAGCCTTCGCCAAGGCATTGGCGGTGCGGTCGGACCTGCGTCTGGTCTGTGCCGCGAGCTCCAGCTTCGCACCTTACGAGAAGCGGGTGCGCGAACTTGGCATCCGTCACGCCATCGAGCTCGAGGCCGACAGCTTCGCCAAGCTGCCCGGCCGGCTGGCGGCGGCACAGGTGGCCGTCCTGCCACGCACCGCCTGCGACGGCATCCCGCAAAAGCTGCTCAACTACATGGCGGCGGGCAAGGCCATCGTCGCATCGCGCGGCTCGGCCAAGACGATCGAGGACGGTCGGACCGGTCTGGTGGTCGAGAACGACGACGCCGAGGCCTTCGCCCAAGCGATCCTGCGGCTCTGTGACGATCAGGAGCTCGCCGCCGGGCTCGGCCGGGCGGCCCGCGCGCACGTCGAGGCGCACTGCAGTTGGGACGAGACCGCGCGGCTCTGCGAGGAGGTCTATGCCGGCCTCATCCTGCCTGCGGCCTCACGCCCGGCGAGCGGTGACCGTGCGCCCGTTCTTCAGAGTGCGACGAGCTTCGGCGACAGCCCCAGTTCGGCCAGATCGCGGCCGATCTCCTCGCGATAGATCGGGTTCATCGCCACGACCACGTCGGGGCGCAGCTCCCGCAGGGCCGCGGGCGAGACGATCTCGTTGCCCGCACCGGCAAGGTACTTGCCCCATTTGTGCGGGTTGATGTCGACCACGGCATCGATCCGTTCGGCGAGATCGAGGGTGGTCAGGTAGGAGACCGCCTTCGATCCCGAGCCCCATAGCACGACGCGCTTCCCTTGCGCCTTCCAGCTCTCGACATCGTCGACGAGCGCCCGCCGTCTGGGGCCGATCTTCGCTTCGAATTCGGCGACCAGGGCGGAGATCGCCGCCAGATCGTCCTCCGCCGCCAGCCGTGCCGGCGTCGGTCCGTCCGCGGGGAATGCCTCGAGCATCAGATATTGATCGTCATAGGCCGTCCAGAGTTCGTGCACGTCGAAGCCCGAGCGGCGGAACAGCCGGGCCAGCGAGCCCAGACTGAAATAGGTGCAGTGTTCGTAATAGATGTCCCAGAACGCCTGCTCGGCCAGCACCCGCTCGACCGCCGGCAGCTCGAAGAAGACGGCGGTCTCGGGCCGGTCGCCGATGCTGTGGCGCACCAGCGTCATGAAGTCGAAGACGGGTCCGATATGCTCGAGCGTGTGCCGGCAGCAGACGTAATCGGCCTGCAGGTGCGCGTAGGCCGGCCCGTAGAAGTCCTGGATGAAGCGGATGCGATCCGCGGCTTCGCTCACCGTCCGTTCGGGCCGGTAGCCCGGATCGATGCCGATGCCGGCGCAGCCGGTGCGCTCGCACAGGGCGACGAGGAACTCGCCCTTGCCGCAGCCGATCTCCAGCGCCGTCTTGCCGGCCAGATGGTATTTGCGGTTCTGGTCGTCGCAGATCTCCTCGACGAAGCGCATGAAGCGCGTTGAGAAGGCCTGGGTCTCCTCGTAGTCCGGTGAGTAGTTCTGCAGGGCCGCATCGTAACGGTCGTTCTGGATGAAACCGCAGGTCCGGCAGAAACCCAGCTCGAGGTCGCCCCTGGGGAAGGCCAGCGCCTTCTCGCGGCTGTCGACCATCAGGCAGGAATGCACGGGCACGCCCCGCACCGAATAGAAGACGTGCCGGTCGGTGCCGCCGCAGGCGCGGCAGGAGACGGCGGTCAAACGATCACCGGTTCGGGAATGGGCACGATGAAGCGGCCGCCGCGCCGGCCGTGCGCCGCCTGCTGGTGCATGATTTCGTCCTTGAAGTTCCAGGGCAGGATCAGGAGCGCGTCCGGCCGTTCCTCCTCGATCCGCTCGGGTGCCACGATCGGCAGCCCGACACCCGGGATCCAGCGGCCCTGCTTGTGGGTGTTGCGGTCGCAGACGAAGGCCAGGGTCTCCGCCCCGATGCCGGCATAGTTGAGCAGGATCGTGCCCTTGGCGGCGGCACCGTAGCCGGCGATCTTCGCCCCTCCGCGCGCGAGGTCGGCCAGAAGTGTGCGCAACCGCTCGCGGATGCCGGCGACGCGTTCGGCGAAGGAGGCGTAATAGCCGAGATCGTCGATGCCCAGAGCCCGTTCCTCGGCCAGCAGCCTTTCGATCGACGCGTCCGGTGCCTTCTTCGGCTCGACGAAGAGGCGCAGCGAGCCGCCATGGATGGAGAGCCGCTCGACCCGGTTGAGATAGAGGCCGTGGCGGGCGAACATCGAGGAGAGTGCGGTGCCCGAGAAGTAGCAGAGATGCTCGTGATAGATGGTGTCGAACTCGCCGTGATCGATCAGGTCGCGGACATAGGGCGCTTCGATCACCGCCACGCCGTCGGGTGCAAGCAGCGTGGCGATGCCTTCGATGAAGCCGTTGGTGTCGGCCACGTGCGCCAGCACGTTGTTGGCGTGCAGCACGTCGGCACGCACACCGTCACGGGCGAGCTCGCGCGCCAGATCGACACCGAAGAAGGCCAGCCGCGTGTCGATGCCCCGCCTGCGTGCGGCCTCGACCGGGCCCGGTGCGGGATCGATGCCCAGATGCGGGATGCCGGCGTCCTTGTAGTTCTGCAGGAGATAGCCGTCGTTGCTCGCCAGCTCGACGACCATGCTGTGCGGACCGAGGCGGCGTTCAGCCATGCGTGCTTCGACATTGGCCCGGCTGTGCGCCAGGAGCGCGTCGGTGAAGGAGGAGAAGTAGGGATAGTCCGCGCCGAACAGTTCTTCGGGCGGCACCGTGTGGAGGATCTGCACGAGCGAGCAGGCGTGGCAGAAGGCGACGTCGAGCGGGTAGCGCGGCGCGTCGAGCGCTTCCTCGCGGGTCGCCACGAAGCCGTCGGACAAAGGCAGGTCGCCCAGCGACAAAAAGGTGTCGAGCCGCGTCGATCCGCAGGCCCGGCAGCCCCCGATGCGAATGCTCAAGCGGCCCTCCGGCGCCGCGCGAGGCCGGAATCGATCACGCCCTGCGCCATCATCTCCTTGACCCGCGCCACCCGGAAGAAGCGGGCGCTCAGGAAGGTCGCTTCGTCCAGTCCGGCCGCCTCATAGGCCTCGTGGATCTGTCGGATGCCGGCCTCGAGGGTCCAGCGGGGACGAAAGCCGTCGAGGGTACGGGCGATCTTGTCGCAAGCGACACGATAGTTGCGGGCGTCGGGGCTGGCGTCGCCAGCGAAGGTGACCTTCGAGCCCGGGACGATTTCGGCGACCATGTCCGCGACCTCACGCACACGGTAGTTCTCCTTGGTCCGGCCGACGTTGAAGGCCTGATTATGCACGGCTTCGCGGGGCGCTTCCATCACCGCCTTGAAGGCCGCCGCGATGTCCTCGATGTGCACCAGCGGTCGCCACGGCTTGCCGTCGCTCTTGATCAGCACGTGGCCGGTGGTGAACGCATAGCCGACGAGATTGTTGACCACCAGATCGCCACGCAGCCGCGCCGACATGCCGTAGGCCGTGGCACTGCGCAGGAAGGTGGGGCTGAAGGCGTCGTTCGCCAAGGGGGCCACGTCCCGCTCGACCCAGACCTTGCTCTCGGCATAGGGCGTGACCGGATGGAACGGGGCCTCCTCGGTCAGGAACCCGTCGCCCGAAGCGCCGTAATTGCTGCAGGACGAGGAGAAGACGAAGCGCGCCACGCCGGCCTCGCGGGCCAGCCGCGCCAGACGCACGGACGCTTCGTGATTGATCGCATAGGTGGTCTGCGGCTCGAGATCACCCAGGGGGTCGTTCGACAGGCCGGCCAGATGCAGCACCGCCTCGAAGCCGTCGAGATCGCGCCGCTCCACCTCGCGGATGTCCTTGACGATCGTCTCGCAAGAGGCACGCGGCTGGCCCGGAAAGTCGCAGCCGTCGAACAGCATGCTGTCGAGCCCCACCACCTCGTGCCCCGCCTCCTGCAGCATGGGCACGAGCACCTGTCCGATATAGCCGTCGTGGCCCGTCACCAGAACGCGCATCGTCGCAACCTCTCAATCACTCGTCGAATTTCGCTCGATCGGCCCGCCCCGGCTCAGTCCCAGAGCTTCCAGGGGGCCTTGCTCGCGTCCCACATCTCTTCGAGCCGCACCTTGTCGCGCACCGTGTCCATGCACTGCCAGAAGCCGTCGTGACGGTAGGCCATCAACTGACCTTCCTGCGCCAGATGCTCGAGCGGTTCGCGTTCGAAATGCGTCATGTCGTTGTCGATATAATCGAAGATGCCGGGCTCCAGCACGAAAAAGGCGCCGTTGATCCAGCCTTCGCTCATCTGTGGCTTTTCCTCGAACGACACGACCTCGTCGCCCTGGATGTCGAGCCGGCCGAAGCGCGCCGGCGGCCGCACGGCCGAGACCGTCGCCAGCTTGCCGTGACGCTTGTGGAAGGCCAGGAGCGCGTCGAGATCGATGGTCGAGACGCCGTCGCCCCAGGTCAGCATGAAGGTGCCGTCGCCCATATAGGGCTTGAGCCGCTTGATCCTGCCGCCCGTCTGCGTCTGCTGTCCGGTGTCGACCAGATCGACACGCCAGTCCAGCGTGGTGCCGGCGTGCTGCTCGATCTTGCCCCGCCGCATGTCGACGGTGAGATTGCTGTTGAGCGAACAATAATCGGCCATGTACTTCTTGATATATTCGCCCTTGTAGCCGAGCGCGATGACGAAATCCTTGTGGCCGTAGAACGAATAGTGCATCATGATGTGCCAGAGGATCGGCACGCCACCGATCTCGACCATTGGCTTGGGCTTGACCGTGGTTTCTTCGGAAAGGCGGGAGCCCAGCCCGCCCGCGAGAATGCCGACCTTCATATGTCGATTGCTCCGGGGTCGCCGCGAAAATTGGTCCGTGGGGCGATGGTGTCGCAAGAGCGGCGTTCAATTTCCACCGGAAAACGCGCAAATGCACATCCCGGGCGCGCTTTGCCGGCGCCTGTTGCGCTCGAGTGTGGCTGCCGGGACCCGTCCACGGTCCCGGCGTCTCCGTCAGGCGGCGGTCTCGGGATGGAACTGCAGCGCCACGCCGTTGATGCAGTAGCGCAGGCCGGTCGGCGGCGGGCCGTCCTCGAACACGTGGCCCTGATGGCCGCCGCAACGGGCGCAGTGCACCTCCGTGCGCACCATGAAGAGGCTCGCGTCGCGCCGGGTGCCGATGGCGCCCTCGATCGGCGCGAAGAAGCTGGGCCAGCCCGTGCCGCTCTCGAACTTGGTGGCGGACGCGAAGAGCGGGTTGTCGCAACCGGCGCAAGCGAAGGTGCCCGCACGCTTCTCGTGGTTGAGCGGGCTGGTGTTCGGGCGCTCCGTGTCGTGCTGGCGCAGAACCCGATACTGCGCCGGCGTCAGCTGGCGCCGCCACTCGGCCTCACTCTTCGACACCTCGAAGGAGGGATCGGCCGCCGTCGTCGCCCGCGCCTCGTGGCCGCTCGGCGCGAACCGCGAGGCGATCGCCGCACCGACCGCAGCCAGGGAGCCGCCCAGGAGCCATCGTTTGGTCATCGTCGTTTCTCCGTCGTCCGTATCGCGCCGCCGCACCGCGGCACGCGCTCGAACCCTCAGATGGTGTGCGAAGGTCCGGCGCCCACTCACGATGGCGTCAGGCGAGTTACGTTCGCCGACGTCGGCCGGATTGCCGCGCAGGCTATTTGACGATCGGGATCTTCGAACGGTCGATGGTCAGCGCCACGGCGATCACCAGCATCGCGCCGAAGACGGATTGCTGGATGAAGATGTCGACGTTGAGGAAGGTCATGCCCGAGCGCACCACGGTGATGATGAGCGCGCCCACCAGCGTGCGCCAGACGCTGCCGACGCCGCCGGTGATCGCCGTGCCGCCGACGATCACCGCGGCGATGGCCGGCAGAAGCAACTGGTCGGCCAGGGTGGGCGATCCGCTGGCGAGCCGGCCGGCGAGGATCGCACCGGCGAGACCGGCCGCGGCGCCCGAGAGCATGCAGGCGATGGTCTTGTGCAGGCCGACGCGGATGCCGGCCGCGTGAGCCGCCGGCTCGCCGGCGCCGATCGCCTGGCTGTAGCGGCCGAAGGCGGTGTAGTGCTGCACCACCGTACCAAGGGCGAGCACGACCAGGGCGATCAGCACCTCGTGCGGGATGCCGAGCGACGTGCCGGTGATCCAACCCACATAACCGCGCTCGACCTCGCCCAGCGTGATCGCCTGCGCGTCCGCCAGCAGGAGGGCGACGCCGGCCGCGACCCCGCCCACCGCCAGGGTCGCGATGAAGGAGGGGATCTTGAGCTGGACGTGGGCGATGCCGGAGAGAAGGCCGGCCAGGGCGCCGACCAGCACTGCCACGGGAAAGGCCAGATAGCCCAGCGGTGTGATCAGCAGCGCCACCGCCACGCTGGCGAGCGAGGCGACCGACTGGATCGACAGATCGATGCCGCCCAGCATGATGACGAAGGTGACGCCCATCCCCAGCACGAAGAGGGTGGCCGTGTCGGACGCCATGCCGAGCAGGGTCGCGGGATTGACGAAACTCGGCTGGAAGGCGGCGACGAGCACGACCAGGACAACCAGCGTGACGATCGGCATGAGCTGACGCAGCGTGTCGCGGTTCATGGGCTCACATCCGCGCTCAGACCATGTGCTCGACGAGATCGACCTGGCGCGGCTTGGCGCCGGAGGGGGCGTCGAAACGGCGGGTCACGCGCCCGTCGCGCATCACCATGATGCTGTGACAGAGGCCGATGGTCTCCTCGAGCGTGTCGGCGATCAGCAGCACGCCCAGACCCTGGGCCGACATCGAGCGTACGAGGTCGTAGACCTCCTCCTTCGCCCCGACGTCGAGACCGCGAGTCGGATGATCGAGGATGATGATGCGTGCATGCGCGTTCATCCATTTGGCCAGCACGATCTTCTGCTGATTGCCGCCCGAGAGGTTGAGGCAGAGTGCGCGGATGGAGGGCGTGCGGATGTGCAGGCGCTCGACCCATTCGCCCGCGAGCCTCGCTTCGGCGGCGTGGTCGATCATGCCGTGGCGCATCACCCGGCGCAGGCTGGCCAGCGTCATGTTGGCGGCGACCGAGAGGAACAGCACCAGCCCCTCGTTGCGGCGCTCGCGCGGCACGTAACCGATCCCGGCCGCCACGGCGTCGGCCGGGCCCGCGATCCGTGCGGGCGCGCCGTCGAGCAGGATTTCGCCCGCCGTCGGCTGCTCGAAACCAAAGAGCGTGCGGCAGAGGCTCTCGCGGCCCGAGCCGATGACACCGGCGATGCCGAGCACCTCGCCCACGTGAAGCGTGAGATCGACGTCACGATAGTGTGCGCCGGCGCAGAGCCCGCGGGTCTCGAGCAGCACCTTCTCGCCGAAGGGCCGTTGCTGCGCCTCGCGGTAATATTCGGAATGGCGGTCGCGACCGACCATGAGCTGGTGGAGCTGGCGGGTGTCAGCTTCGGCCGCCGGCAGCTCGGCGACCACGCCGCCGTCCTTCATGACGTAGACGCGGTCGCTCAGAGCCAGCACCTCGTCGAGCCGGTGCGAGACGAAGACGAAAGACGCGCGCGCCTTGAGTGCCCGCACCCGGGCGAAGAGGATGTCGATGTCGGCCTGCTCGAGCACCGAGGTCGGCTCGTCGAGCAGGATGACGAGGTGACCTTCGCCTGCTTCTTCGAGCGTCATCGCCTTGGCGAGCTCGACCATCTGCCGGGTGGCGAAATCGAGATCGCCGGTGATCGTCGAGGGATCGACGTCGACCTGGACCTTGGCGAGCTGCCGGGCGGCGGCGGCATAGAGCCTGCTCCATTGCACGATGCCCATGCGGGAGAACTGCGCTTCGGCCCCCAGATAGATGTTCTGCCCGACGGTGAGGTTGGGCAGCAGCGACTGCTCCTGGAAGACCATGGCGATGCCGCGCCGGGCGGCGTCCTGCGCGTTGCGCAGGACGGTATCCTCGCCGTGCAGGCGGATGTTGCCGGCATCGGGCTGGTAGACGCCCGAGAGGATGCGCATGAGCGTCGACTTGCCGGCGCCGTTCTCGCCGATCAGCCCGACCACCTCGCCCACGCCGAGGGTGATCGACACATCCTGAAGTGCCTTGACGCCGGGAAAGCTCTTCTCGATGCCGACCAGTTGCAGGGCCGGAGCGGGTGCGGCGGTACTCATTTGACGAGCTTGGCGCGCATGCGGTCGACGCTGAGCGCCACCGCGGCGATGATCAGCAGGCCCTGGACGATCTGCTGGACATAGGGCGAGACACCCATCAGCACCATGCCGTTGGCCAGCACCACGACGATCAGCACGCCGATCAGCGTGTTGAGCACACCGCCCTGACCGCCCCACAAGGCGGTACCGCCGACGACCACGGCGGTGATCGCGGTGAACAGGCGGCCGCCGCCGATCAGTGCGAAGGCGGAGCCCTGCTGCGCCGCCGCCATGATCCCGGCCAGCGCATAGAAGACACCGGCCATGGTGAAGGTGGCGATGCGCACGAGGCCGGTGCGGATGCCCGAGAGCCGGGCCAGATCCTCGCCCCCGCCGATGGCGAAGATGTAACGGCCGAGGCGTGTGTGTTCCTGCACCACCCAGGCGACGGCGAGTGCGCCCAGCGCCAGCCAGACCTGGAACTTGAGTCCCAGGAACTGCTCGAGCGCAAGGGCGCGGATCAGCGGATCGTTCACCCGCACCTGGATGCCGCCCAGGATGGCGTTGCCGATGCCGATGCCGACGAACCACATGCCGAGCGTCACCATGAAGGAGGGGATCTGCAGCCCCACATGGACGATGCCGTTGGCGAAGCCCATCGCCGCACCGATCACCAGAACCGCAAGCGCGCCCAGAAGGCCGAAATCGTTGGCGTTGGCGCCGTTGGCGACGAGCAGGCAGAGGATGATGGCGGCGAACGCCACCACACCTTCCATCGACAGGTCGATGCTGCCCATCAGGATGACGAAGGTGACGCCCAGCCCGAGCACCAGGGGGATCGACGCCGCATCGGCGATGCGCGCGAAATTGCGCAGCGACACGAAGCGGCCATTGACCAGGGCGATGGCGATGCAGAGCGCCAGCAGGACCAGCAGCGGCGCCCATGGGGCGAGGCGCCGGCGCAGCTTCTTCCAGCCCGCCGCGCGCCCGTCCCCGATGGTGGCCGCCTCAGCCATCACGCAGCGAAGACGCCGCGCTCACGGGACCGTCCTCAACCGTACTGAATCTGACCGGCCACCCGGCCCCAGAGGTCGGTGAAGTCGAGCTCGGGCGAAGCCTTGATGTTGTTGTCGTAGAATTCCTGGGCGTTCTCCTCGGTGACGACGATGCCCGTGCCGTAGAATTCGCGATGTTCCCTGGGCTCCTTGGACGGATCGAAGGCGCCGGTGCGGGCGTGGTAGCCGATCGAGAGGCCCATGCCGCCCTGCCAGAAGGGATCCCAGGCGACGGTGCCGGCGAACTCACCCGCCAGGATCGCCTCGACCGCCAACTGGATGCCGTCGATGCCCGAGACCGGCACCTGGCCGGCCATGCCCTCGGCACGCAGCGCCTCGAGCGCCGCCAGCCCCATGCCGTCATTGGCCGCCCAGATGCCCTTGATGTCGTCGCCGAAGCGGGTCAGCCAGGCGTTGGTCAGCTCGAGTGCCTTGTTCGGGTCCCAGTTGGCGGTCTGGAAATCGAGCAATTCGACGTCCGGGTTGGCCGCCAGCGCCTCGTCCAGGCCTTTCTTGCGCTCGATCGCCGGCGTGTTGGAGAGAATGCCGCCCAGGGCGACGATACCGCCCGAGCCGCCCATTTTGGCGAACAGCGCCTCGGCCATCGCCTTGCCCGCCGGCACGCCGCTGAACGAGATGTGCGAGACGTAGTAGGGGTCGTGGTCCCAGGGGTGGAGGTCGTCGGGCTTGTTCCACTGGGTGACGACGTGCACGCCCGCCGCCTCGCATGCTTCGACGATCGGCCGCGCGTCCGGGCTCTCGTTGGGATCGACGTTGAGCACCATGTCGCCGCCGGTCCTGGCGATGATCGCCTTGATGTCGGCCACACCCTTTTCGCTGTCGCCTTCGGTGACCAGCGTGACGTACTCCGCGCCGGCCCACTTGGCGAAGGCTTCGCCGCCGGCGTTCCAGGTGGCGTGATAGGGGTTGGAGAGCGAGCGGATGGAATTGACCACCGTCGGCTTGGCCTGGGCGCGCAGGCTCTTCGGCCCGAAGCCGACGAGGCTCGCTGCACCGGCCATGGCCGTGCCGCTCAGGAAACGCCGGCGGTCGAGATAGCCGGCACGGATGCGCGTCTGGATGTCGTGCATGTGTTTCGATCCTCCCCGGACCGCGGCCTCGTTTCCTGCCGCATCGTTGCGTGACGTCGCGCGGTCCTCCTCGAACATTGATCGGGGTGCGCCGGGCTGTCAACAAGCCTGTATGGCAGTCATTTCACGCCCTTGATCATGCCGCCGTCGACATAATAGGTGGCGCCGACCGAATAGCTGGCGCGCGGCGAGCAGAGAAAGACGAGAAAGGCGGCGACCTCCTCGGGCGTGGCGAAGCGCCTGATCGGCGCATGCTCGTCCGCCACCTCCTGGATGTAATCCTCCCAGCCGCGGCCCGTGCCTTCGGTCAGTTGCGTGGCGGTCTTGATCCAATCGGGTGTGAGCACCAGTCCCAGATTGACGGCGTTCACCCGGATGCCGTGCGGGATCAGCTCGTTGGCGAGGTTCTTGGAGAACATCACCAGTGCCGCCTTGGTCGTGTTGTAGATCGGCTCGTACCAGAGCGGCTGGGTGGCGCAGACCGAGCCGTTGTTGAGGATCACCCCGCCGCCGCGGCGGATCATCATCGGCGCCAGCCCGCGGGAGAGACGCACCGCGGCCATCACGTGCAGGTTCCAGTAGCGATCCCACTTCTCGTCCGGCGCCTCGAGGATCGTCTCGTTGCTGCCGCTGCCGGCATTGTTGAAGAGGATGTCGCAGCCGCCGAACAGCTCGTTGGTCCCGGCGATCACCGCGTCGCAGCCGGCGGCGAGGCTGACGTCGGCGGCGATCGCCGTGCTGCGCACGCCGTGGCGCTCGGCGATGTCCGCCGCCTCCTTCTCGGCCCGGCCACCGTCGCGGGCGGCGATCAGCACGTGCGCGCCCTCGGCCGCCAGTCCGTGCGCCGTCGCAAGGCCTATGCCGACGCTGCCGCCGGTGATCACCGCCACCTTGTCCTTCAAGCCCAGGTCCATCGCATCGCCTCCCTTCGGGTCGCGACATCGTATCTAGAAGAGATGGGGTCCGGGGTCGACGATGCCCTCAGCCCGTCGATCGTTTCCGCCGCCGTGGCAACCCGCCTTCGCCGCTCAGAGCCCGACTTCCTCGTGCGCGACGCTCCAGGACTCGGCCCGGGCCTCCTCCTGCCAGCGGCGCATCGCCGGATGGTCGAGAAGGGCCGCGGCATAAGCTCGGGCCGTACCTTCGAGCGGCACGCCATAGGTCCGAAAGCGGGTGGCCACGGGCGCGAACATGGCGTCGACCGCACCGAAGGGGCCGAAGAGGAACGGCCCCGCCGCATCGCTCCAGATGCTCTCGATCCGATGGATGTCGGCGGCGGTCGCGGCTTCGATGGCGACCTTTCGGCCCGAGGCGCGCAGGTTCATCGGCAGGGCGCTCCTCAGAGCGGCGAAACCCGCATGCATTTCGGCGGCCAGTGATCGGGCGCGTGCGCGCTGCTCGATCGGCTTCGGCCACAGCTCGGGGTGACGCTCGGCCAGATGCTCGAGGATCGCCAGGGATTCCCAGACGTGCAGGCCGCGATCGATCAGAACCGGCACGCGGCCGGCCGGCGTGTGCCGGGCGATCGAGGCCGCCGTCTCGGGCCGGTCGAGGGGTATGATGATTTCGTCGAATTCCAGCCCCAGATGGCGCATCGCCAGCCAGGGCCGGAGCGACCAAGAGGAGTAGTTCTTGTTGCCGATGACCAGAGAAAGCTCGCGCATCACACGTCTCCCGCTCGTTGCCGTGCGAGACTAGTTCCGCCAGGCGACGATGCGAAACGACGAAAGCTGATCGATGGCATAACGCGCCCGCATGGCCCGCGTCCGTGCAGCCGTCACGGGTGGCCCAAGGAGGGTCGGCGCAGAGATACTTCGAGCGGTGTCGGGGGCGGGTACGGGTGTGGTGGAGCCGATGGGGATCGAACCCACGACCTCTAGAGTGCGATTCTAGCGCTCTCCCAGCTGAGCTACGGCCCCGGCCCGGCGGTTGTATGCGAGCGGGTCCCTTAGGTGTCAAGAGACTTGCATCCGGCCGCATCAGGCCATACCTGCCTTGCCAGCGGCCGTTCAGCCGCGCTTCGCGGCCCCGCGCCCTGCGGTGGCGACCGGCTCACTCACGAACCCTGAGGCGCCTGCATGTCCGCTCTCTGCTGGTTGATCGATACGGCGATCGGTCTCTACATCTGGCTGTTGATCGCCTCGGTGATCCTGACCTGGCTGGTGGCGTTCAACGTGGTCAACACCGGCAACCGGATCGTCTACCAGATCGGCGAGTTCCTGCACCGCATCACCGAGCCGGCGCTCCGGCCGATCCGCAACATGCTGCCGTCGATGGGCGGCATCGACATCTCGCCGATGATCCTCATTCTCGGTCTGGTGTTCGTGCAGAAGCTCGTCGTGCACGATCTGCTCGGCTGCTGGTGAACGCTCAAAAGCGCAGCGACAGGCTGACCGCGCCGAAATTGCCGCTGCCGCCGCGGCCCTCGAACTCGGGCGTACGCAGTACGGTGGTGTAGGTCAGCCGGACCTGGTCGAAGGTGGCAGCCACGCCGAACTGCAGATCGCCCACCAGCGGTTCCTTGTCGACGCTCGGCCCGTTCTCGAAGGTGTTGCCGTCGAGGAAGATGTTGCGGGCGACGGTGCGGCCCTCCAAGCCGGCGAAGGCGTACCAGGCGAAGCCCGGCTCCGGCTCGAAGAAGCCCGAGCCCGGCAGGCTCGGCTGGATGCGCGGCGCGCCATAGTCGCGCGGCAGGTTCCAGCCGAAACGGGCCGTCGCACCGAAATTGGCATAGGTGAAGACGTTGCCCAGAGCACCGCCGGCGTGCGGCGTCAGATCGAAGCCCAGGCCCGTGTCGAAGAGCTGGTCGCGGGCCACATAGCTGCGCCAGCTCCGCTGATAGGTGAGGAGCAGCGTCGGCTCGTTCTTCAACTGCGTGTCCCAACCCTCCGGGCGGGGTGAGCCGACGATCTCGTGCACCCTCTTCTGCGTGCGTTCGGCGCCCGCGGCCGGGCCGACCACGCCCAGCGTCAGCTCGAGCCGATCGAGACGTTGGCCGGTCTCTGCCAGCAGGCCCACCGAGCCGTAGAGCCATCCGGCATAGGGCCGGTCGTCCGCCGGCGGGTTCTCGAGCGTGATGTCGCTCGGCGTATACATCGCCTGACCCAGTGCGTAGCTGGTGCGTACCGTGCCGATCTCGGGAAAGAGCGGAAACAGCCTGGCCGCCCGCAGCACGAGGTCGGGCGTCTGGCCGATCCCGCCCAGCCAGGTCACCGCCACGCCGTTGGTGTAGTTGCGGTCGGTGTCGGCGAAGAGGTCGTTCTCGAAGATAAGGCTGAGCGTGTTCGGGTCGACGGCCGGTTGGGCTCGCACTTCAGCTCCGACGAGCATGCCCGACAGCACCGACACGAGAGCCGGCGCGCAGCGTGCGAAGCGCTCAGACGGCACGGGTGAGCGCCCCGTCGACGCGGATGTTCTGGCCGGTGACGTAGCCGGCGCCCTCGGAGAGGAGGAAGGCCACGGTGGCGGCGATCTCCTCCATGCCGCCATAGCGCCCCATGGGGATTCGTGCGCGGAGTTCGTCCTTCACCGGCTTGCTGTCGATGAAGCCGGGCAGCACGTTGTTCATGCGCAGGCCGTCCGCTGCGTAGCGGTCGGCGAAGAGCTTGGTGAAGGCGGAAAGGCCGGCCCGGGCGACGCCCGAGGTCGGAAAGAGCGGGTCGGGCTCGAAGGTGGCGTAGCTGGTGATGTTGACGAAGGCGCCCTCGCCCTGGCGCAGCATGATCGGCGTGACCAGGCGGGCGATGCGCACCATCGGCAGGAAGTAGACGTCGAGACCTTCGTGCCAGTCGGCGTCGGTCAGCTCCAGCACGCCGCCGCGCGGTCCGTTGCCGGCACTGTTGACCACCGCGTCGATCCGCCCGAAGCGCTGCATCGCGCCGTCGACCAGAGCGCGCATGGCGGCTTCGTCCTGATTGGAGCCGGTGACGCCGAAGCCGCCCAGTTCCACGGCCAGCGCCTCGCCCTTGCCGGAGGAGGAGAGGATCGCCACGGCGTAGCCGTCGGCGGCCAGCCGCCGGGCGCACGCCGCACCCATGCCGCTTCCGGCGGCGGTCAGAAGAGCGACCTTGTCGCGTGACGTCATCGGCGATCTCTCCGAGGCTTGCCGTGCGCGCCGCTTGAAGCCGATCGCGCGCGAACGGGCAAGCTTGACGGGGCGGCGACCGCGGGCGAAAGGTGCCGCCCCCGTGCGATCAGGCAGCAGGACGACGACGCTCATGACCGGCCGCATCTTCTCCGGCATCCAGCCGACCCACGGCATCCAGCTCGGCAATTATCTGGGCGCCATCCGCAACTGGGTGAAGCTGCAGCAGGATTACGAGTGCATCTATTGCCTGGTCGACCTGCACGCGCTGACGACGGTGCACGACAAGGATGCGATGACCCGCAACACCCGCGAGGTGGCGGCCGCCCTCCTGGCCTGCGGCGTCGATCCGAAGCGGTCGATCCTGTTCGCCCAGAGCAACGTCGCCGCCCATGCGCAACTGGCTTGGGTGCTGAACTGTGTCGCGCCGATCGGCTGGCTCAACCGGATGACCCAGTTCAAGGAGAAGGCGGGCAAGAACCGCGAGAAGGCGCCGGTCGGCCTGTTCGTCTATCCGGTGCTGATGGCCGCCGACATCCTGGCCTACAAGGCGACTCACGTGCCGGTCGGCGAGGACCAGAAGCAGCATCTCGAGCTGGCGCGCGACATCGCCGGATCGTTCAACAACCGCTTCGCCGAAGGTTTCTTTCCGCTGCCCGAGCCCTTGATCCTGGGCGAGGCGACGCGGGTGATGTCGCTGCGCGACGGCCGGGCGAAGATGAGCAAGTCCGATCCCTCCGACATGAGCCGGATCAACCTGACGGACGACGCAGAGAGCATCGTCGCCAAAATCAAGAAGGCCAAGTCGGACGCCATCGTCGGCATCACCTACGATCCGGAGAACCGGCCCGAGGCGTCGAATCTCCTGACGATCTATGCCGCACTGGCGGAGCGGAGCCGAGCGGATGTGGCGCGGCAGTTCGCCGACACGCCGTTCTCGACCTTCAAGGCCGAGCTGGCCGATCTGATGGTCGACAAGCTGGCGCCGATCACCGCCGAGATGCGCCGGCTGATGGACGATCCGGGCCACATCGATGCGGTCCTGCGCGAGGGTGCGGCGCGTGCCGACGCGATCGCCGCACCGGTGCTCGAAGAGGTTTATGCCGAGGTCGGCTTCCTGCGGCCCTGACCCGGCGCGGTTACGACGGCTCAGGGTGCCGGCGCGATCTCGAGATTGATCGAGGCGTACCAGTCGGCGGCCTCCCGCATCGCGGCGTCGTCCATCGCGGCGGCGATCGGCTGCATGACGTCGCTGGCGCGGCGGCCGGCTCTGAAGGCTTCGAGCTGCTGCCGGATGTAGGTGGCGTTCTCGCCGGCGAGGTTGGGCGCCTCTTCGATGACGGCGACGCCGTTCGCACCGTGGCAATCAACGCACGCCTCGGGCGCCCGATCGGCGGCGGTACCGGGCGGCAGGCTCGCCTCGATCTGCTGGCTAGCATACCAGGCGGCGAGGTCGGCGATAGCCTCGTCGTCGAGGCCGGCCGCCACCACCGACATCATCTCGTTGACCCGCGTGCCGTCGTGAAAGGCGTGTAACTGGTTTTCGATGTAGAGCGCGTTTTCGCCGCCGATGTGCGGGGCGAGCGGCATCTTGGCGTAGCCGTTCAGGCCGTGGCAAGTGCGGCAGATGCCGGCTTTGGCCCGTCCGGCTTCGGCATCGCCCGAAGGTTCCTCGGCGAGGGCGCCCTGGGCGAGGATCACCCCGCCCAGGAGCCCGGCGATCGCCTGCCGTCTCAAGGGCCTTCGTACCAGATGCGGTAGAGCGCGCCCGCCAGATCGTCCGACACCAGGATCGAGCCGTCGGGCAGTTGCGCCACGTCCACCGGCCGGCCGAGATATTCGCCGTTCTCGTCCAGCCAGCCTTCGGCGAAAGGCTCGATCGAGGCGTTGCCCTCGTCGTCGACGAAGGTGACCATCACCCGCGCGCCGATCGGCTCGGTGCGGTTCCACGAGCCGTGCTGGGCCGAGAAGATGGCGTTGGCGTACTTCTCGGGGAACATCGTGCCGGTATAGAAGGTCATGCCCAGATCCGCGGCGTGCGCCACCGTTTCCACCGCCGGCATCACCACCTCGACCGGCACCTCCTGGCCCTCATATTCCCTGGTCCGCACGCTGCCGCCGCCATACCAGGGATGGCCGAAATTCTGGCCCATCGCCGTCTGGTGGTTGATCTCGCCGGGCGGAATGTCGTCGCCCATGCCGTCGACCTGATTGTCGGTGAACCAGAGATCGCCGGTCTTCGGGTCGAAATCGTGGCCGACGGAATTGCGGATGCCGCGGGTGTAGACCTCGCGGCCGGTGCCGTCGGTGTTCATGCGGATGATGCCGCCGATGCCGTGCTCGGCATAGAAGTCGAGCTTCTCCGGCGGTGCGACGTTGAAAGGCTGGCCGAGCGAGATATAGATCTTGCCGTCGGGGCCGATCCTGCAGACCCGCGCCGTGTGGTTGAAGCTCTCTTCCGCCTCGGGGATCAGTTCTCCTTCGGCCACCAGGTTGAAGGCGGCGACGTCCGGGCTCTCGTAGAAGAACTCGGCGGCCGGGAACAGCAGGACGCGGTTCTGCTCGGCGATGTAGAGAAAGCCGTCCTTGGAGAAGCACGGGCCGTTGGGGATGGTGAACTGCAGCGACGGGGCGAAATCCTTCACCTCGTCGGCCCTGCGGTCCTTGTTGCGATCGGTCACCGCCCAGACCTTGTCCTTGCGCGTGCCGACGAAGGTCACGATGCCCTGCGGCCCGACGGCCATGTGCCGGGCGTCCGGCACCACCGCATAGAGGCCGATCTCGAAGCCGTCGGGCAGGGTGATGCGCTCAAGCGTCTTCTCGATGCCCTGGGCGAAGGGGCCACCCTGCTCGATCCGGACGAACGATGTCGTCCCGGTCGACCGGAAGCTGGACAGCTTTTCGAGATTGTCCGGAACCTCGGGCGATTGTGCCGCGGCCATGCCGGCCGAAAGCAGGACGAGAACCGCGGTCGACGTCGTGATGCGCATGTTTCCTCCCATCGTTCGTGACGGGCGAGCGACCCCCTCCGGCCGCTCCCTCCCGCACGACGATCGTACCCACACTCCCCACGGACGCAAAGCGCGATCTACGAGCGAGGCGTGCCGCAGCGAACCCGGCCCGATCGCGCGTGGGCTTCCACGCGGTGGGCGAGGCGGGTGATGCCTTCGGGGATGCGGGCGGGGGGGATGGAGGAGAAGCCGAGGCGAAAGAAGCGGCAGGGTGCGGCGGGGCCGGCGAAGAAGGGGGCGCCGGATTCGATCAGCACGCCGTCTTCGCGCAGTTCCTGGGCCAGGGCCGTCGCATCGAGGCCCGGCGGGCCTTCGAGCCAGAGGCTGGTGCCGCCGAAGCGGGAGGAGCCGGCGATCTTCAGCCCGGTGCGATCGAGCGCCTCGATCATCGTCGTATAGCGCTCGTGGAAGGCGTCGCGCATCCGGCGGATCAGCGCGTCGTAGGAGCCCCTAGCGAGGAAATGGGCGACGGTGCGCTGCAGGTGTCCCGGCGGATGGCGCAGCATCAGCGCGCGCATCGCCCGGGCCTCGGCGATCAGCGGTGCGGGGCCGACCAGATAGCCCAGGCGCAGGCCGGGAAAGAGCGATTTCGAGAAGCTGCCGACATAGATGACGCGGCCCCGCCGATCGAGCGACTTGAGCGCCGGCGACGGGGGGGCGAGAAAGCTCATCTCGAACTCGTAATCGTCCTCGACGATGACGAAGTCGCGGGCATCGGCGGCTTCGAGCAACTGCCGGCGGCGCTGCAGCGGCATGGTGACGGTGGTCGGCGCCTGATGGCTGGGCGTGACGACGAGCACGTCCAGCCGGGCGGGCAGCGATGCGGGCGGCAGGCCCTCCGCGTCGACGTCGACCGCCGATACCGCGGCACCGCTCAGATGCAGGGCGCCGGCGATGTCGGGATGGCCCGGATTCTCGTGCGCCGCCCGGCGTTCCGGCCCGAGCAGCAGAGCCGTGGCGATCCAGAGCGCGTTCTGTGCGCCCAGCGTCACCAGCACCTCCTCCGGCTTCGCCTCGATGCCGCGCAGCGGCAGGCCGTGCGAGCGGATGTGGTCGACCAGCATCGGGTCGTCGGCGGCCGCGGCGTCGCTCGCCATCTCCTCGAAGTCGCGCCGCGCCAGCGCCATGCGCGAGCATTCCCGCCATTCCGCCAGATCGAACAGGCTCATGTCCATCTGACCGTAGAGGAACGGGTAGGGATAGCGCTGCCAGTCGAACGGCTTGACGATCGGCCGGTGCAAGTGCCCCGCACGTCGCAGGCGTGCATGCCAGTCGACGCCCGCACCCTCGGCCGCTGTCGCCGCTCCGGCCGGACCCAGCGGCCTGCCGCGGTCGGCCACCCGATGGGCGCTGCGGGCGGCCGCCTCGAGATAGCCCTGCGCGCCGAGCTCCTGATATGCGAGGGTCACGGTGGTGCGTGAGATGTGCAGGTAGTCCGCCAGCCGGCGGGTCGAGGGCAGCCGGTCGCCCGGGCGTATCTGCCCCGTCAGGATGGCGGCGACGACCCTCTCGCGGAGCTGCGCCTGAAGATTGGCTCCGCTCCCGTGGCGCAGGAAGAAGATCTCCGGTGCAACGCTCGAGGCGCGCATGCGAGGCCTCCCGAACTGGCCGAACCCGCCGAACTGGCCTTATCGATTCTTCCATCTGGATATACGGCGAAAATCCATCCTCGTGTAGTCAAAGCCGTGTCAGCGGCATCGGAGTTCGCCGAGCCGCGCAAGTTCGAGAGCAACGAAATCGGGAGAGGTCGACGATGATCGCCAAACGAAACCTTCTCAAGTCGGCGGCGTGCGCGCTCGCCATCCTGGCCGCCGGCACGCTCGGCGCCGGCAGTGTCGAGGCGCAGACGACCTTCAAGATGGCGCTCGGTGATGCCGCAGGCGGCACCCAGGACGCGGCCGGCAAGAAGTTCGCGGAGGAGCTCGGCTCCCTGACCGACGGTCAGGTTAAGGTGCAGATGTTCCACAACGGTCAGCTCGGCAGCGAGCAGGACACCGTCAACGATGCCGCCATGGGTCTGCTCGATTTCTCCGTGCTGGCGATCAACAACATCACGCCCTTCTCGCCGACGGTGGGCGTGCTGACGCTGCCCTACATGATGCTCAGCCTCGACGACGCGGTGAAGCTGACCCAGGGAGAGATCGGCCAGCAGCTCGTCGAGAACACCATCGAGGATGCGGGTGTGCGCATCATCGCCTGGTCCTATGCCGGATTTCGCGTACTCTCGAATTCCAAGCACCCGGTCAAGACCGTCGAAGACCTTCAGGATCTCGTCATTCGTGTGCCCAAGAACGAGATCATGATCGCGACCTACCAGTCCTGGGGCAACAATCCGACGCCGATGGCTTGGTCGGAGACCTTCGCCGCCCTGCAGCAGGGTGTCGTCGACGGTCAGGACACGCCCTACATCACCATCTATGCGATGAACTTCCAGGAAGTGCAGAAGTACATCACCGAGTTGCGCTATCTCTTCCTGCTGGAGCCGATCGTCATCAGCGAGCAGATCTTCCAGGAGCAGTCGGAGGACGTGCAACAGGCGATCCTCGACGCCGGCAAGGCGGCGACCGAGTATAGCGCCCAGTACCTCACCGAGACCGAGGCTTCGATCAAGCAGAAGCTGACGGATGCCGGCATGCAGATCGACGAGCCGGCCGACGACGAGAAGGCCTTTATCGACGCGGCGACCAACGCTGTGTGGCCGCAATTCTACGACAGCGTCGGCGGCAAGGAGAAGGTCGACGAGGCGCTGACCGCGCTCGGCCGGGAATCGCCGGTCAAGGAGTGAGCCCGCGGGTCGGGCCGCTCCGAAGAGCGGTCCGGCCCCGCCCGCCTGCGCCGACGAGGAGACCCCTGCGCCGACGATCGAAACAAGGCCGGGGTGGGAGGAACGTACGTGACGCATTTCTGGAACAACATCGAAAGCTACATCTGCCGCACGCTGCTGGCGACTTTCGTCCTGCTGCTGTTTGCGCAGATCATCAGTCGTGAAGTGTTCGAGCACTCGATTCCTTGGAGCGAGGAGCTCTCGACCTACATGTTCGTCTGGTTCGTTTTTTTCGGCGCGAGCTATGCCGCCAAGCTGGGTGCGCACAACCGCGTCACCTTCCAGTTCAAGATGCTGCCCCGGCGGGCGGTCTACTGGATCGAGGGCGTGGCCGATCTGATCTGGCTCGCCTTCAACGTCTACTTCGTCTACCTCTCGACCAGCTTCATCTTGTCGATGAACAAATTCGTCAAATCGCAGACGCTCGGCGTTCACATGAGCTGGTTCTACTGGGTGCTGCCGATCGCCTTCACGCTGATGTCGATCCGCATCGTCCAGGTCAATTATCTGCGCCTGGTGAAGGACATCGACGTCCGCGATCCCGACGAGGTGCAGCGCGACGAAATTCTGCACGACAGCGCCAAGGCCTGATCGACCAACGACAATCAAGAAGAGTTTGGGGAACGCGCCGCCATGGATTCGGTCGTTGAAGTTCTTTTCGGAGCCTTTCTGCTCCTGCTCGCCATCGGTGCGCCGATCACGGTCGCGCTGGGCGTCTCGGGGCTCGCCGCCTTCATGTTCCTGGGCGACAATCCGATCAAGATCGTGCAGATCGCCTTTCGCTCGGTCGGCAACTTCCCGCTGATGGCGCTGCCGGCCTTCATCCTCGCCGGCGCCCTGATGGAGGCAGCCGGCATCTCGCGGCGACTGGTGACGCTGGCCGAGAGCCTGGCCGGCCCATTCACCGGCGGCCTCGGCGTGGCCACGGTCTTCGCCTGCCTCTTTTTCGGCGCGATCTCCGGCTCGGGTCCGGCGACCACCGCGGCCGTCGGCATGCTGATGATCCCGGCCATGACGGCGCGCGGTTACGACAAGGGCTATGCCGGCTCGCTCACCGCGTCGTCGGGCTCGCTCGGCATCATCATTCCGCCCTCGATCCCGATGGTCATCTTCGGCATCGCTGGGCTCGGCATGCAGCCGCCGCCTGCGGCGATCGAGAAGTTCGGCACCTTCGCCTCGCTTTCGATCTCCAAGCTGTTCATCGCCGGCTTCGTTCCGGGCATGCTGATCTCGGGCGCGCTGTTGATCATGAACTATTATCTCTCGAAGAAGCGCGGCTATACCGGCAGCGATGAGAGCTGGTCGTTCCGCGGTGTGCTCTGCGCGCTCTACAAGGGTTTCTGGTCGGTGCTGGCACCCCTGGTCATCCTGGGTGGCATCTATACCGGCTTCTTCACGCCGACCGAGGCGGCCATCGTCGCCATCTTCTACACCCTCTTCGTCGGCTTCGCGATCCATCGCGAGTTGAGCTTCTCCGACATCGGCCGCTCGCTCGAGACCACCACCTGGATCACCGGCCGCGTGCTGCTGATCCTCTTCACCGCCACCGTCTTCGGCCGGCTGCTGGTGGAGAACCGGATCCCGGCGATCATCGCCGAAGGTCTGCTCTCGCTCACCGACAGCCTCTATCTCATCTGGGCGCTGATCATCTTCTTCCTGCTGTTCGTCGGCATGTTCATGGAGACGCTGGCGACGATCCTGATCCTGACGCCGGTGCTGCTGCCGGTGGCCTACAATCTGGGCATCGATCCGACCCACTTCGGCGTGGTCATGGTCTGCTGCCTGGCGATCGGTTTCCAGACGCCGCCTCTGGGTGAGAACCTGTTCATCGCGTCGGGCATCTCCGGCAGTTCGATCGAGGAACTCTCCCTCAAGGCGCTGCCGTTCGCCGCGATCAACATCATCGCCGTCTTCCTGATCGCCTACGTGCCGGTGCTCAGCCTATGGCTGCCCCAACTCTTCGGCTACTGAAGTTCTCCCTCATCGAGGATCCACGTCGATGCTCCCGCAGATCAAGCACATCCTCTTCGCCACCGACTTCAGCCGCAACGCCTGCGAGGCGGCGAAGCATGCCGCGGGCCTGGCGCTGGCCACCGGTGCTTCGGTGCACGTGCTGCACGTCGTCGAGCCGCTCTCGGAGGACGCCCGCTTCGCGCTCATGGCCTTCATCCAGGATCCCAAGCTTCGCCACCAAGCGCTCGAGAATCGAACGCAAGCGGCCCGGGCGATGGTGGCACAGCGCGAGGAGCAGTTCTGGGCCACGTTGGACCAGGAGCAGAAGGCGGTGCGCGAGCGCATGGGCGAGCTCGAGGTGGTGGAGGGCTTTCCGCCGCACGAGATCCTCGAGCGCGCCAACGGCGGCCGCTACGACATGCTGGTCATGGGCGGCCACGAGCACGGCATCAGCCATTCCTTCATGGGCGACACCGCCAAGCGGGTCTTGAGAAGGGTCACGATCCCGACCCTGATCGTTCCCCGCGGTCACGCCTGACACATCGAGAAAGAGGAGAAAAACGATGGGCAAGCAGCTCACCGAGCAGGATCTGATCGACACCTTCGACGCCTTCAACCGCCACGACATCGACGCGGTGATGAAGCATTTCGCCGACGATTGCGTCTTCTATACGGTCGCCGGCAACGAGGTCTATGGCGGCAAGGTCGAGGGCAAGGACGCCATCGCCAAGGCCTTTTCCTCGGTCTGGCAGACCATGAAGGATGCCCGCTGGGACCATCGCAACCACTTCGTCAAGGGCGACCGCGCCGTCTCGGAGTGGACCTTCTCCGGCACCAACCCAGACGGCAGCCGGATCGAGGCAGAGGGCGCCGACCTCTTCACGCTGCGGGACGGAAAGTTCGTCGTCAAGCAGGCGCTGCGCAAACAGAGGCCACCCATCACGAAGTAATTCGGATGGATTGACGCCTCTCACATTGTCGGACACCAACCATGGACCAGCCACTTCGGCCGCGGCACTGGCCGCGTGCGAGCTATGATCCGCACTACGACCCGCTCGTCGATGCGGGCCCCGGACACAATCGCGACTATGCACCCACCTACTGGATCGGCACCGCCGGGCCGGCGCCCGTCGACGACGGTCCGATCTCCGGCGACACCGACGCCGACGTCGTCGTCATCGGCTCGGGCTATACCGGGCTGTCGTGCGCCATCCATCTGGCCAAGGAGCACGGCATCAAGGCGCGTGTGCTCGAGGCCAACACGGTGGCCTGGGGCTGCTCGACCCGCAACGGCGGTCAGGCACAGATCTCCTCGGGCCGGCTCAAGCGCTCACAATGGATCGAGCGCTGGGGTGTCGACGTGGCCAAGAAGATGCACGTCGAGATCTGCGAGGCGTTCGATCTCTTTCGCGATCTGATCGGCTCGGGCGAGTTCGACTGCGAGCCGCAGGACGGCGGACACTTCTACATCGCCCACAAGCCGGGCGTCATGCCGGTGCTCGAGAAGGAGACAAAGCTTCTCAACGAGACTTTCGGCTACGGAGCTCGGATGGTCTCGCGCGAGGAACTGCACGAGAATCACGTGCGTGATCAGGAAGCCGCCGGCGCGGTCCACGAGCCGGACGGCATCGGCGTGCACGCCGCCAAGCTCGCCTTCGGTTACCAGAACCTGGCGCGCAAGCTCGGCGCGAAGATTCATCCGGGCAGCCCGGTGATGGGTTGGAAGACGGTGGGCGGCGTGCATCATCTGACGACGCCCGGCGGTACCGTGCGCGCCAAGGCGGTGGCCATCGCTACGGCCGGCTACACGCCCGAGGGCCTGACCAGCTATACCAACCACCGGCTGATGCCGATCCTCTCCAACTCGATCGTCACCAGGCCGCTGGACGAGGCGGAGAAGGAGGCCTGCGGCTTCACGACCCGCTCACCGCTCACCGACACCCGCACGCTCCGGCACTATTACCGCTTCTTGCCGGACGACCGGGTGCAGATCGGTTCGCGCAGCGCCGTGACCGGCAAGGATGCGGAGAATCCAAGGCACCTGGCGCTGCTGCAGGAAGGGCTCTACCGCAAGTTCCCGGCCCTGCGCGACATCGATCTGGACTATTCCTGGTGGGGCTGGGTCGATGTCTCGCACGACATGATGCCGCGCATTTTCCAACCCGATCCCGAGCAGACGATCTTCTACGCCATGGGCTATGGCGGCAACGGCGTCATGTATTCCGCCCAGGCCGGCCGGCGGATGGCGCAGATGGTCGCCGGCAAGGGGCAGGGTCTCGACCTGCCGATCTTCACCTCGCAACTGCCGAGCCACGGCATCCTGACGCCGTTTCGGCGCATGGGCCAGCGCTTCATGTACGTCTGGTATCACATCCGCGACGAGCGGCTTTGACCCCGATCCCTCGAGAATGGAGGAACACGCTATGAAGATGACCACCGAAGAAGCCTTCGTCAAAACCCTGCAGATGCACGGCATCGAACATGCCTTCGGCATCATCGGCTCAGCGATGATGGCGATCTCCGACCTGTTCCCGGCTGCCGGGATCAAGTTCTGGGACTGCGCGCACGAGTGCAGCGGCGGCATGATCGCCGACGGCTACACCCGTGCCACCGGCAAGATGTGCATGGCGATCGCCCAGAACGGCCCCGGCATCACCAACTTCGTGACGCCGATCAAGACCGCCTACTGGAACCACACGCCGATGCTGCTGGTGACCCCGCAGGCCGCCAACAAGACCATCGGCCAGGGCGGGTTCCAGGAAATGGAACAGATGAAGATGTTCGAGGACGTGGTCAGCTATCAGGAGGAGGTGCGTGATCCCTCGCGCATCGCCGAGGTCCTGAACCGCGTGATCGCCAAGGCCTGGCGTAACAGCGCCCCGGCGCAGATCAACATCCCGCGTGACATGTGGACCCAGGTCATCGACATCGAGCTGCCGCAGATCATCGAGATCGAGCGGCCGGCGGGCGGCGAGAAGGCCACGAGCGAGGCGGCCGAACTGCTCTCCAAGGCCAAGTTCCCGGTCATCCTCAACGGTGCGGGCGTGGTGCTGGGAAACGCCATCGAGGAGTCGAAGAAGCTGGCCGAGCGGCTCGACGCGCCGGTCTGCTGCAACTACCAGCACAACGACGCCTTCCCGGGCTCGCATCCGCTCTCGGTCGGTCCCCTGGGCTACAACGGCTCGAAGGCGGCCATGGAGCTGATCGCCAAGGCCGACGTGATCCTGGCGCTGGGCACGCGGCTCAATCCCTTCTCGACCCTGCCCGGCTACGGCATCGACTACTGGCCCAAGAACGCCAAGATCATCCAGGTCGACATGAACCCCGACCGCATCGGCCTGACCAAGAAGGTCAGCGTCGCTATCTGCGGTGATGCGAAGAAGATCGCGACGCAGATTCTCGAAAAGCTCTCGAGCGATGCGGGCGATGCCGGCCGGGAGGAGCGCAAGGCGCTGATCCACAAGACCCGCTCGTCCTGGCTGCAGGAGCTGTCCTCGATGGACCACGAGGATGACGATCCCGGCACCACCTGGAACGAGCGCGCCCGCAAGCGCGAGCCCGATCGCATGTCGCCGCGTCAGGCCTGGCGGGCGATCCAGGCGGCGATGCCCGAGGACGTCATCATCTCCTCCGACATCGGCAACAATTGCGCCATCGGCAACGCCTATCCGACCTTCGAGCACGGCCGCCGCTACCTGGCGCCGGGCCTCTTCGGTCCCTGCGGCTACGGCCTGCCGGCGATCCTCGGCGCCAAGATCGGCCGTCCCGATCTGCCGGTGATCGGCTTTGCCGGCGACGGTGCCTTCGGCATCGGCATGAACGAGATGACGGCTTGCGGCCGCAACGACTGGCCGCCGATCACCATGGTCATCTTCCGCAACTATCAATGGGGTGCGGAAAAGCGCAACACCACGCTCTGGTTCGACGACAATTTCGTCGGCACCGAGCTCAATGTCGGCGTCAACTATGCCAAGGTGGCCGAGGGCTGCGGGCTGAAGGGCGTTCAGGTCAAGACGCCCGAGGAGCTGACCGAGGCGCTCAGGACGGCGGTCAAGGAGCAGATGGAGGACGGCGTCAACACCTTCATCGAGGTCGTGCTCAATCAGGAGCTGGGCGAGCCGTTCCGCCGCGACGCGATGAAGAAGCCGGTGTCGATCGCCGGCATCGACAAGGCCGACATGCGTCCGCAGAAGGCCGCCTGACCACCCGCACCGGGAGCGGCAGGTTCGCCGCTCCCGGTCTCTTCTTTCGTTTCGGTTCGGAGCTTGCGTCATGAGCGCGCGATTGAGCGCCGTGAAATTCGACGTTCGCGGTTATGTGTCCCGGGTGCCGGAGCTGGCGCCGGGCTTTCTCGTCTCGGTTGCGGTGGCGATCGTGGCGCAGTTCCTCTCCGAGCATTACGGCGTGCCGGCCATGCTGATGGCGCTGCTGCTCGGTATCGCCTTCGCCTTTCTCGCCGAGGAAGGCAAATGCGTGCCCGGCATCGCGTTCACTTCGCGCACGGTGCTGCGGATCGGCGTGGCCCTGCTCGGCGCGCGCATCAGCGTGGCCCTGCTGATTGATCTGGGCTGGCAGACCATCCTGCTCACCGTGCTCGCGGTGGCGCTGACCATCGGCTTCGGCTATCTCGGCGCCCGGGCCCTGGGCCGCGGCTGGCGGCTCGGGCTGCTGACCGGCGGCTCCGTCGCCATATGCGGCGCCTCGGCGGCCATGGCGATCGCCGCCGTCCTGCCCAAGAACGAACATTCCGAGCGCAATCTGCTGTTCACCGTGCTCGCCGTCACCGTGCTCTCGACCATCGCCATGGTGGTCTATCCGATCATCGTCCAGCCGATGGGCTTCGACGATCAGCAGGTGGGCGCGATTCTGGGCGGCACCATCCACGACGTGGCGCAGGTGGTCGGCGCCGGCTTTTCGGTATCCGTCGAGGCCGGCGACGCGGCGACGCTGGTCAAGCTGATTCGCGTCACCATGCTGGCACCGGTGGTGCTGGTCTTCGCGCTGATCATCCGCCGGCTGCCGGAAGCGGCCGAGCCGGGTGCCGCGCGGCCGCCTCTGGTGCCGACCTTCGTCGCCTTCTTCCTCCTGCTGGCGGCGATCAACTCGCTCGGACTGATTCCGGCGCAACTGGCGGCGCTCGCCGGCGACGCCTCGCGCTGGGCACTTCTGATCGCCATCGCCGCGGTCGGCATGAAGTCGTCGCTCAAACGCATGCTGGACGTGGGCGGTCAGGCGATCATCCTGATCGTCGCCGAGACCGTCTTCATCGGCGCGTTCTTCCTGGCCGGTCTGGCCTTGCTGCTTTGAGCGCGGAGCTCTCGAGGAGAAGCCGCACATGACCCCGTTCGATCGCATTCTCGACGAGGCGCGGGCCGACCCGCGTCATCTGGTGATGGCCGAGGGCGAGGATCCGCGTATCGTCGCGGGTTCCGCCAGGGCCGTGCGCGACGGTGTGGCGCGCATCACCCTGGTCGGTTCGCGCGCGCGCGTCGAAGCGGAACTGAACCGCCAGCAGATCGACGCGTCCACGCTGACGATCGTCGATCCCGCCGACGCTCCAGAGACCGAAGCCTTCGCCCAAAGCTTCTTTCAACTGCGCAAGCACAAGGGTATCGACGAGGCGGCGGCCGCGGCGGCCGTGCGCGAGCCGCTCACTTTCGCCGCACTGATGGTCCGCGAAGGGCATGCCGAGGGCACGATCGGCGGTGCGGTGGCGACCACCGCCGACACGGTGCGCGCCGCCCTGCAGATCATCGGCCGCGCCGCTCACAGCCACATGGTCTCGAGCTTCTTCCTGATGCTGCTCGACAAGGCGCATCATCCGGTACAGGACACGCTGATCTTCGCCGACTGCGGCCTCGTGGTCGAACCGGAGATGGACGAACTGGCGGAGATCGCCCGGGCTTCGGCCGGATCCTACCGATCCCTCGTGCGCCAGACCCCGCGTGTCGCCATGCTTTCCTTCTCGACCCACGGCAGCGCGCGACACGCGCGGGTCATCAAGGTCGCCGAAGCGACACGGCTGGTGCGTGAGAAGGAACCCGATCTCCTGATCGACGGCGACCTGCAGTTCGATGCGGCCTTCGTGCCGGCGATCGCCAAGGCCAAGGCGCCTTCCTCGCCGATCGAGGGGGCGGCCAACGTCTTCGTCTTTCCGAGCCTGGAGGCCGCCAACATCGCCTACAAGGTCGCCGAGCGGATCGGCGGCGCCAAGGCGATCGGCCCGATCCTGCAGGGCCTGGCCGAACCGGCCAACGATCTCTCACGCGGCTGCAGCGCCGACGACGTCCATCAGATGATCGCCGTCACCGTGGTGCAGGCTCAGGCGAACCGGCGTTCCTGACCGCAGCCGACCGAAGGGACGCAACGGTGCGGTTCGGCGCCGCTCGGATGGCGGCGCCGAATCACTTCGTCAGCGGAACGCGAAATCGCCCGCCGAAGGGGGCGGGCGACTGGCGTCGGAAATCGTATCGCCGTGGCCGATTTCGTCCTTGATCTTGAGCTTTTCCTTCTTCAATCGGGCAATCTTGGCGTCGTCGGGGTGGGGGCGGTGAAGTTCGTCGTCGATGAGTTGTTCGAGACGGGCATGCTTGGAACGGAGGCTTTCGACATGCTCATTCAAGGCCATCGCTGAAGAACCCTTCCGTGTTGTTGCATCCAACATCTACAACCTAGTGATGCGGGTGCCGGATTGCCATAAAAATTGAGCTTGCTGCCTGCGGGATCGGGCCCTATGAAGCGGGATTTTTCGGCCCGTGACCCATCTTCCCTTGCGGGATCAACGCCCTTCACCATTCAACCGGACGTAAAAAAAGTTCCGATTCCAGCCTGTGAGTCCCCGTCGATGACCCTCGTGATCTCCCTCTCATGATCTCTTACGTCAGCACGCGCGGCGAGGGCGGCCGGCGCAGCTTCGAGGAGGTGCTGCTGGCGGGGCTGGCAGAAGACGGTGGTCTGTTCGTGCCGGAAAGCTGGCCTTCTCTCGACCCGGCCGCGTTCGACGGGCTCGATTATGCGCAGACCACGGCCAGGATCTTGGCCCCCTTTACCGAAGGCTGCTTCGACGAGGCGACGCTGCTGGAGATGGCGCGCGCGGCCTATGCCGGCTTCGCCGATCCCGCGGTGGCACCCTTGCGGCAGATCGACCACGACGCCTGGGTGATGGAGCTGTTCCACGGGCCGACGCTGGCGTTCAAGGATTTCGCCCTGCAACTGCTGGGCCGGATGTTCGAGCGCGTGCTGGCGTGCAGCGGGCGGACCATCACCATCGTCGGGGCCACCTCGGGCGACACCGGCTCGGCCGCCATCCACGCCACCGCCGGCCGTGCCGGCATGCGCATCTGCATCCTCCACCCGCAGGGCCGCGTCTCCGAGGTGCAGCGCCGGCAGATGACCACGGTCGACGACGCCAACGTCCTCAACATCGCCGTCGCCGGCACCTTCGACGATTGTCAGGATCTGGTGAAGGCGATGTTCGCCGACACGGCGTTCCGGCGCACGCATCGTCTGGCGGCGGTCAACTCGATCAACTGGGCGAGGCTGGCGGCCCAGGCGGCCTATTACGCCTTCGCCGCCGTCCGGCTGAAGGGCCCTCTCGCCTTCGCCGTGCCGACCGGCAATTTCGGCGACGTCTATGCCGGCTACATCGCGCAGCGCATGGGCCTGCCGATCGAAAAGCTGATCGTCGCCACCAACCGCAACGATATCTTGGCGCGCTTCTTCGCCGACGGCCGCTATGCGGCGGGCACGGTGCATCCGACCATCAGTCCGTCCATGGACATCCAGGTCGCGAGCAATTTCGAGCGCCTGCTGTTCGACGTGCACGATCGCGACGGCGCCGCCACGGCCGCCATCATGCGCGCCTTCGCCCGTGATCGGCAGTTGAGCGTGCCATCGGCGCGGCTGGACGAGCTGCGGGATCTCTTTGCCGCCCGACGCGTCGACGAGCAGGAGACGGCGCACACGATTGCCGGTCTCGCGCACGAGGCGGGCTACGTCGTCGATCCGCATACTGCCGTCGGCATCGCCGCAGCCCGTGCCGCGGCACCTCGGGATCGGCCGGTCGTCACGCTCTCGACCGCGCACTCGGCGAAGTTTCCCGACGCCGTCGAGGCGGCCTGCGGCATCCGTCCCGAGCTTCCGGCGCGCATGAGCGACCTGCTGCAACGGCCCGAGCGGTCGACCGCCTGCGCCGCCGAGCTCTCCGCCATTCAGCGAACCATCGAGAACTGGCCCGTATGACCGACGCATATCGAATGACCACGCTCGCCAACGGCCTGCGCGTGGTGACCGAAACCATGCCCCGACTGGAGACCGCCGCCATCGGCATCTGGGTCGACGTGGGCAGCCGGCACGAGAAGGCCGAGGTCAACGGCGTCGCCCACATGCTCGAGCACATGGCCTTCAAGGGCACCACCCGGCGCAACGCCCGGCGCATAGCCGAGGAGATCGAGGACGTCGGTGGCTCCCTGAACGCCTACACCTCGCGCGAACGCACCGCCTACTACGCCCGCCTCCTGGCCGACGACGTGCCGCTGGCAGCCGACATGCTCGCCGACATCCTGCAGCATTCGACCTTCGACGAGACCGAGCTGGAAAAGGAACGCAACGTCGTCCTGCAGGAGATCGGCGAGGTGGACGACACGCCGTCGGACCTGGTCTTCGACCTGTTCCAGGAGACCGCCTATCCGGACCAGGCGATCGGCCGCTCGATCCTGGGCCCCGAGCACATCGTCGAGGCGATGCCACGCGAGGCCCTGCTCGACTATGTGAAGGATCATTATGCCGGCGCGCGTATGCTGCTCTCGGCATCGGGCAAGGTCGAGCACGAGGCCGTCGTCCGGCTCGCCGAGGACCTCCTCGGCGATCTGCCGGCGGGCACTCCGGCGGCGATCGAGCCCGCGGCCTATCGGGGCGGCGAGCGGCGCGAGGCGCGCGACCTCGAGCAGGTCCACATCTGCCTCGGCGTCGAAGCTTTCGCCTACACCGACCCCGACTATTACGCCCTGCAGGTCTTCTGCGCCGCCCTCGGCGGCGGCATGTCGTCGAGGCTCTTCCAGAATGTGAGGGAGGATTTGGGGCTCTGCTACTCCATCTACTCCTTCACCGACCTCTACCGCGACAGCGGTGTCCTGGGTGTCTATGCAGGCACCGGCGCCGAGGACGTCGGTCGCATGATGCCGGTGATCTGCGACGAGATGCGCCATCTGGCCGAGACCATCGGGCCGGTGGAGCTTGCGCGGGCCAAGGCGCAGATGAAAGCCGGCCAGATGATGGCGCTCGAAGGCTGTCTGTCCGTCTGCCAGGATATGGCGGGACAGCATCTGTGCTTCGGCGACCGTCTGAGTGCGGCCGAGCTCGCCGCACGGATCGAGGCCGTGGACCGAGACGCGATCGAGCGGGTCGGCCACCGCCTGTTCCACGGCCGAACCCGACCGACACTGACCGCGATCGGCCCGGAAAAGGGACTTCCCGACATGGAGAGCCTGAAGGGCCTCTGAGCGCCGCCACGCGGACGGGGGAGGGAGCATGAGCCGATTGTTCGAGCAGCTTAACGTCGCCCGTATCGTCAACGCCAAGGGCACTGCGACCCGCCTTTCGGGCGGCGTCATGCACCCCGAGGTCGCGCAAGCCATGGTTGAGGCGACCCGGCTCTGCGTCGATTTGGCGACCCTGCAGGCCGCGGCCGGCGCGTGTGTCGCCCGGCACACCGGCGCAGCGTCCGGGCTCGTCACCTCCGGCTGCGCCGCGGGCCTGCTGCTCGGTGCCGCCGCCTGCATCACCCGCCTCGATCCGGGTCGCATGGCGCGGCTGCCCGACACGGGTGACGTCCGTCCCGAAGCCGTCGTTGTTCGCAGCCAGCGCAATCAGTACGACCACGCCCTGCGCACCACCGGCCTGCGGCTGATCGAGGTGGGCCTGCCCGATCGCTACGCAGGGGCCGGCTGCCGCGATGCCGAAGCGTGGGAGATCGCCGAAGCTATCGGTCCGCGCACGGTGCTGGTCTTCCACGTCGCCGACGCCAGCAGCCGGCCATCGCTCGAAGAGACCGTGGCGGTGGCGCACGAGCGGGGTGTGCCGGTGCTGGTCGACGCCGCAGCCGAGCTGCCGCCCAAGGCCAACCTGCGCCGCTTCATCGAGGCCGGCGCCGATCTGGTTGCCTTCAGCGGCGGCAAGGCGCTGGGCGGGCCGCAGGCGTCGGGCATGTTGTGTGGTGATCGTGAGCTGATCGCCGCGGCGGCACTGCAGATGCTCGACATGGATTACCCTCTGGGCGCGTTCCGGCCGCCTTCGTCCTACATCGACGCGGGTGCGCTGTGCGGGCTGCCGCCGCACGGCATCGGCCGGCCGTGCAAGGTCGGCAAGGAACAGATCGCCGGATTGATCACCGCCCTCGAGATGTTTGTCGCCGAAGAGGACGAGACACGCACCGCGCACTGGACGGCGGTGCTCGAGGAGGTGGCCGGGAGGATCGGCCGGATCGACGGTCTCGAGGTGACGCTGCGGCCGGCCCTCGTGCCCACGCTCGAGCTCCGGGTCGGGTCGGGTGCCGAGGCGGCATCGCGCCTGCGGCTGTCGCTGCTCGACAAGGAGCCCGCGGTGCATCTCGACCAGTCGCCGACGCAGCCCGACCGGCTCGTGATCAACCCGCTCTGCCTCGTCGAAGGGGACGCCGGGCTCATCGCCGCCGCTCTTCGCGGATGACCGCGCCGCTTGCATGGCAACGCCGTTTATGCCTTGATCGCCTTCGGTTCGGGAGGCCCGATGGCGACGCTGCAGATCGAGAAACTGGTCAAACGCTACGGTGACGTCACCGCCGTCGACGGCATCGATCTCGACGTCGCCGACAAGGAATTCGTGGTGCTGGTGGGGCCGTCCGGCTGCGGCAAGAGCACCACGTTGCGCATGATCGCCGGGCTCGAGGATATCTCCTCGGGCCATATCCGCATCGGTAATCGGGTGGTCGACGAGCTCGAGCCCAAGGACCGCGACATCGCCATGGTCTTTCAGGACTATGCGCTCTATCCGCACATGTCGGTCTTCGAGAACATGGCCTTTGGCCTGCGCTACCGCAAATACGCCAAGGCCGAGATCAGGCGGCGGGTGACCGAGGCGGCGCAAATCCTCGACATCGAGCCTTTGCTGGCCCGCCGGCCCAAGCAGCTCTCGGGCGGTCAGCGTCAGCGGGTGGCGATGGGCCGGGCACTGGTGCGCAACCCGGACGTGTTCCTGTTCGACGAACCGCTGTCGAACCTGGACGCCAAGCTGCGCGTCGACATGCG
>JAGREO010000267.1 GCA_020446525.1 Geminicoccaceae bacterium
GGTGCAACCCTCCGGCGTCGGCTCCTGCCGCTGCATTTTTCCGGAACGTCCGTCAGAAGTCCATTTTCTGCAGGAGGAAGAGATCGCCTCGGGTGGGCATGCCGCGTTCGTCGACCCGGACGACGGCCTGTTCGCGGGCGAGGACGATGAGGCCGCCTGCATAGGCCGTGCGCTCGACATAGTCCGGATCGTGCTGGAAGCGGAAATGGATGGTCGGCGCGTAGGTGCCGCAATCGCCGTGCTCGGTGGAGAAGAGCACGCAGCCGCCCTGCGTCGTGCGCAGCACGATGTGCTGGAAGAGCTCGGCCATGTCGCCCAGGTGGATCAGCGCGTCGGAGGAGACGATGAGGTCGAACTGGTCCTCGCTCTGCGCCAGATAGCGGACGATATCGTCGACGACCAGCGCGTCGTAGATGCCCTTCTGCTCGGCGATGCGGATCATGCCGGTCGAGAAATCGACGCCGGTCAGCCGGTCGGCGTAGGATCGCAGGTGGGCGCCCATCGCCCCGGTGCCGCAGCCGAGATCGAGGACATGGGCGAAGCGGCTGGCCGGATCGAACTCGCGATCGAACAGGGCGAAGAGGTGCTCGTTCGCGGTGTTCTGCAGTTTGGGCGCCACCGCCGTGTCGTAGATGCGCGCGACGCTGTTGTAGGTGCCGGCCAGAAACGCCGGGGGCGGGACGACCTCGGGCCGTGCGGCGAGCGCGCCCTCGAGGTAGCGCACCGCCGCATTGTCCGGTGCGAGCGCCTTGGCCCGGTCGACGACCCGTCGGGCGCCGTCGATATCGCCGACCAGCGCCAGATTGTGGGCGTGGGCGAAGGCGATGCCGAGATCGTCGGGGGCGAGCTCGCTCGCCCGGCGTCGTATCGGCAGCGCCTCCTCGGGCCGCAACTGGTAGCAGAGGGTCACGGCCAGTTGACTGAAGACGACGGGATCGTCGGGTGTGAGCTCGGCCAGCCGGCGATATTCGGCTTCCGCCTCGTCGAAGCGGCCCATGTCGAGGATCAGGCCGGCATAGGCCCGGCGGGCGGCGGTATCGTCCGGTCGTCTCTGCAGGAGCGCCTCGAAGCGCGCCGCCGCCTCGGCCAGCCGGCCCTCCCTGCGGTCGAGGATCGCCAGGTTGGTGTGCGCCTGGATGTTGTCCGGTCGTCGCTGCAGGACGGCTTCGCACGCGGCGCGTGCCTCGGTCACGTTGCCGGCTTTGAACGCTTCGACGGCGGAGCGGAGCCGCGCTTCGATCTCTGCGTCGGTGGTCTGGTCGCTTGCCATGAAGGGAACTCGTCGATGGAAAAAAAGGGGAGCGCTTTCCAGCAAACGTCTCCCCCTCGAGAACATCGCAACTCGCGGAGCCGTTCGAGGGCCCCGTCGTCGAATACGCTTCAGGGAGGTTTGCAAGAAGAGTTTTTCTACCTGAAGCGTCGTGCAGAGTGTGCCTCCACAACGTCCAAGTGTTGCCTGCAATGGGCCGCGCGGGCAAGTGATCTCGTCGAAAATATTGCGGGGTCGACGCGTCCGCGCCGGCTTCGGATCGAAGCCGGCGCGGTTGCGTCGAAGGGAGGAGGAAATTCAGAGAACGGGGTCGTGCGAGGTGTATTCGATTGCGGCCTTGACGGTGTCGATCGACAGGTTCTCGTTGGTGGCGCTCTTGACGTGGATCGAGAAGTAGGCGTTGGAGAAGTTGACCGTCACCAGCACGTCCCGGCCGAGCTCGGCATAGTCGGTGCGTGTGGTGAAGTCGCGGTCCATGAGGATGCGATCACCCGCGGCGAAATCCTCGATGGTGTCGAAGTCGTAGACGTTGAAGGCGGTGAAATCGAAGATGTCGTCGCCGGCACCGCCCGTCAGGCTGTCGTTGCCGCGGCCGCCGTCGAGCGCGTCGTCGCCGTCGCCGCCGAACAGCCGATCGCGACCGTTGCCGCCCTGAAGCAGGTCGTCGCCGTCGCCGCCGTCGAGCAAGTCGTTGCCGCCGCCGCCGTCGAGCACGTCGTCGCCGGCGTCGCCGAACAGCCGGTCGCGGCCGGCGCCGCCGTCGAGGCGGTCGTCGCTGTCGCCGCCGGAGAGCCAGTCGTTGCCCCGACCGCCGAGCAGGACGTCGTCGCCGCTGTCGCCATAGAGGCGGTCGTTGCCGTTGCCGCCGTCGAGGGTGTCGTTGCCGTTGCCGCCGAAGAGCTGGTCGTTGCCGCGGCCGCCGAACACGGTGTCGTCGCCGCCCAGGGCGAGGATCAGGTCGTCGCCGTTGGTGCCGAAGAGGGTTTCGCTGGTTTCCAGACCGATGATGGGCGCTGCCATGGGTGGTTCCTTCAGGTTCGTTGCGATAGGCGGCCCCCGTGTCGAATCGAGCACAAGGTGTCCGCGCTACGATCTGGTAACCTGAAGGTTTAGTTAATTTCTCGCCCATCGTGTTCGAGCGTAGTTCGGTGCATGCGCGGCGATCGGGCAAAAAAAGACCGGCGGGGACGCGCCCCGCCGGTTCTCGTCTCCTCCGGCCGCTCGTTCGTCTCGGCGGCCGGCACGTTGCCCCTGGATCAGGCCGAGGGATCCTGGTTGGTGTAGACGACCGCCTTCATGACGTCGGTGGCCGAGAGGTTGGCGTTGTTGTCGTCGTGCACGCGGATGCCGAAGAAGGCGCCCGAGGAATTGACGGTGATCAGCACGTCGCGACCGATCTCCGAGAAGAAGGTGTGGCCCTGGAAGTCCTTGTCCAGGTGGATACGGTTGCCGCCATTGTCGCTGCCGTATTCCCAGTTGTCGGTGATGGTGTCGAGCTTGAAGCCCGTGTCGAAGAAGTCGACATAGTCGTAGATGTCGGCGCCGGCGCCGCCGTTCATGGAGTCGACACCACGGCCGCCGTCGAGCACGTCGTTGCCGTCACCGCCGTTCAGCGTGTCGCGGCCGTTGCCACCCTCGAGCACGTCGTTGCCGCTGCCGCCATCGAGCGTGTCACGGCCGGCGCCGCCTTCCAGACGGTCGTTGCCGGCACCGCCGTCGAGGGAGTCGTTGCCGCGGCCGCCGTCGAGCACGTCGTTGCCGTCGCCGCCGTCGAGGGTGTCGTTGCCGTTGCCGCCGGAGATGGTGTCGTTGCCGCTGTCACCGAAGAGGGTGTCCGAGCCGCCGCCGCCGTCGATCGTGTCGTCGTCGTTGCCGCCGAAGATCACGTCGGCACCGCCATTGCCGATCAGCGTGTCGTTGCCGCCGAGACCGAAGATGAAGTCGTCACCACCACCGCCGACGAGCGTGTCGGCCGTGTTGAAACCGGTGAGAATCGCCATGATGAACTCCTTGCTCGTTTTTCGAGTTGCGTTGAACGTCGGATCTTACGCTTCGATCCTCGTGTCACGCCGCCGGCCACTGGATGCCGACACCGTCTCGCGAGAGCCGAACGACCGCTCGCCGGCCGCAGGTTCATTAACGCCAGTTCATAATTCGGCACAATCTCGACGGAAATCGAGGAGGGGCGCTTCAGAGTTATCCTCGAACGCGATCAGTTTTTGTTAAGGTTAACCCAATACGTAAATTTGGCAGGTATTCTGCCGTTCAAGTTGAGTTGGGTCGGTGCAAGTCACGAGTTTATGGTGTAGATTGCGCGGGCGGAACGGCTATGTCGTCGGGAATAATCCGCTCGATGTGCGTATTCCGTTATTCCCGGCCGACCCGGATGGGCTCTCTGCAGGGCGAGCGGACATGAAAAAAACCGGCGGGGACGTGCCCCGCCGGCTCTCGCTGGAAGCCCGCTCGAACCGATGAAGAGGGTTCGCAAGCGAGCGGTACGGTTCGTCGCCTGGGATCAGGCCGAAGGATCCTGGTTGGTGTAGACGACGGCCCTCATCACGTCGACGGCCGACAGGTTGGCGTTGTTGTCGTCCTGCACGAGGATGCCGAAGAAGGCGCCCGAGCCGTTGACGGTGATCAGCACGTCGCGACCGACCTCGGTGAAGAAGGTGTTGTGCTGGAAGTCCTTGTCGATGTGAATACGGTTGCCGCCATTGTCGCTGCCGTATTCCCAGTTGTCGGTGATGGTGTCGATCCTGAAGCCGGTGTCGAAGAAGTCGACATAGTCGTAGATGTCGGCGCCGGAACCGCCGTTCATCGTGTCGACACCACGGCCGCCGTCGAGCACGTCGTTGCCGTCGCCGCCGTTCAGCGTGTCACGGCCGTTGCCGCCGTCGAGCACGTCGTTGCCGTCGCCGCCGGACAGGTCGTCGCGGCCGTTGCCGCCCTCGAGGCGATCGTCGCCGTCGCCGCCGGACAGGTCATCGTTGCCATTGTCACCCATCAGAACGTCGTCGCCGTCGCCGCCGTCGAGGGTGTCGCTGCCATTGCCGCCGGAGATGGTGTCGTCGCCACTGTCACCGAACAGCGTGTCGGAACCGCCACCGCCGGAGATATTGTCGTCGTCGTTGCCGCCGAAGATGACGTCGGAACCGCCGTTGCCGATCAGCGTGTCGTCGCCGCCGAGGCCGAAGATGAAGTCGTCACCACCGCCACCGACGAGCGTGTCGGCCGTGTTGAAACCCGTCAGAATTGCCATTTAAGAGACTCCTTGCAAACACGTTCGAGTTGCGTTCCCCCGCTCGGGCAATCCGATCCAACCTGCCCGTAGAACGATGCGGTCGGTCTCCGGACCGTCCCGCGCCAACAGGCAAGAATGGGCCCTCGCTTGGTAAATTTGTCATTAACCGAAAAGCCGCGACACGGCAAGAGACGAGAAGAAGAAATAATTATTGTCGCCTATTCCGCCAAAAAGTTGATTTTTTGCTCTATAGGTAAGCTTATTGGCTAAATATCGCGGATTTTTGCGTATGGCGCTTGCCTGCTCCGCGTCGACCTCAACCGAGCGACAGGTTTGACAAATCGTCATGCTGAGGTCGTCTTCATGGACCGGTTGGACGACGGAGCCTCGCCCTGACGAGGCCGTTCTTCGCGAGCCTTCCGGGGCAACTCGTCTGCGCTGGCGACCTGCGCCCCGATGGCATCGGGAAGGAGCGCGACGGGTCGCGGGGTGGTTCGGGAACGGAATGGCGCGACATCACGACTGCGTGAGCCACGACCGGGCGGCTGACGAGGAACGAGCTGCGCCCAAAAGAAAACCGGCGGAGCCTTGCCCCGCCGGTTCGCATCTCTATCCCGGACGATCCGTGGGGATCGTTCGGGCCGGGTCGCTCGGCTGGATCAGGCCGAGGGATCCTGATTGGTGAAGACGACGGCCTTCATGACGTCGGTGGCCGAGAGGTTGGCGTTGTTGTCGTCGTGCACGCGGATGCCGAAGAAGGCGCCCGAGGCGTTGACGGTGATCAGCACGTCGCGACCGACCTCCGAGAAGAAGGTGTTGTTCTGGAAGTCCTTGTCCAGGTGGATGCGATTGCTGCCGTTGTCGCTGCCATACTCCCAGTTGTCGGTGATGACGTCGATGTTGAAGCCGGTGTCGAAGAAGTCGACATAGTCGTAGATGTCGCCGTTGGCGCCGCCGTTCATCATGTCGACACCGCGGCCGCCGTCGAGGACGTCCCCGCCCGAGCCGCCGTTCAGCGTGTCACGGCCGTTGCCGCCTTCGAGGACGTCGTTGCCGTCGCCACCGTTCAGGGTGTCGCGACCGCCATCGCCTTCCAGACGATCGTCACCGTCGCCACCGTCCAGGGTGTCGCGGCCACGGCCACCCATCAGGACGTCGTCACCGTCGCCGCCGTCGAGGGTGTCACGGCCGTTGCCGCCGGAGATGGTGTCGTCGCCGCTGTCACCGAACAGGGTGTCCTGACCGCCGCCACCGGCGATGTTGTCGTCGCCGTTACCGCCGAAGATCACGTCGGCACCGCCATTGCCGATCAGCGTGTCATTGCCGCCGAGACCGAAGATGAAGTCGTCACCACCACCGCCGACCAGCGTGTCGGCTGTGTTGAAACCCGTCAGAATTGCCATTTGTGCAGACTCCTTGCAAACACGTTTGAGTTGCGTTTCCCGGAACGGGAACGGAGATCCATCTTACGGACCGACCTTACAGCATGGTCGGCCGCAGTTTTCGCAAGACACAATCGACCCCCGCTTAATGCATTCACCATTAACTCCGATTCACATTTGATGCAATGCCGCGGGGCAAAAAAATGAAATCGATAACCTTCCCGGATAGGTTGAAATCTGTGTTTGTGCCGTCTCATTCACCGCGGATAAATTGACGATATTATCCATGGGTTGATAGATTGGTTACAGATTCAATCTCCAAGCTGCATGCGGGCACCGTGGCCCGGTCGCTGATTCTCCATCCTCGGGCCGGATCCTCGCGACACGCCGCCGGTCGCACGGCCGGGCTCGACGCGGGCCGGCCTCCGTGTCTAGTGTGCAACAGGTGGGGTCCGTCGACGGACGGAGCGGGGGCGGCGGAGACCGGGACGAGGGGGCATGGCGCGCATCGGGCTCGTTTGGGAGCGAGGGCAGGGACAGAGCTACGCCCGACGTTTCGCTCCCCTGGCGGCGGCGCTGGCGGATGCCGGCCACGAGCCGCTCATGGTGGTGCGCGACACGGCGGCCGTCGCCCGCGCACTCGGAACGAACGTGTGGCCGGTGCTTCAGGCGCCCTGGATCGAGGCTCCGTCGCGAGTCGCGCATGCGGGTGCCAGCGCCATATCCGGCTTCGTCGATCTGCTGGCACTGCACGGGATGGGCGACGAGGCGGCACTGCGTATGCTGGTGGGGAAATGGGACGCGCTGCTCGATCTCCTGCGCCTCGATCTCCTCCTGGTGGAGAACGCTCCGGCTGCGACCGCGGCGGCGTTCGGCCGGATGCCGGTGGTGCATCTCGGGTGTGGGGCGATGCTGCCGGCGATCGTCGACGGTCGTTTCGCCCGCGGCGCCCGCTGGCGCTCGACGGCGGAGAACGAGCGGGCGGTGAGCCGGACGCTGAGCGTGGTGCTCGAGGGGCGTGTCGCCGCGCCGCCGACGCCCGCGGGACTGTTCGCCGGCGCGCCACGTCTGCTCTACGATCTGCCGGAGGTCGATCCCTATGCCGCACAGCGGCAGCCGGTGACGGACGACACGGTGTCGGGCGAACGGCGCATCGGCCCGCTCGATCCGCTGCCGTCCGCCAAGGCGCCGGTGGGGGGACGGCACGTCTTCGCCTATCTGCCGTTCACGAGCAACGTCTGCGATCCCGTGCTGCGGGCCCTGCTCGAGATGAACCTTGCATCCCTCGAGCTTTTCGTGCCGGGCATGCCCGGCGGGCTGCAGGGGCGGTTGCGCGAGCGCGGCGTCACGGTGCACACGGCGACGCCGGACCTCGAAGACGTGCTGACCCGGGCCTCGCACGTCGTGCATCCGGCCGGCGTGGAGACCAGCATGGCGGCGCTGGCGATCGGCCGGCCGCAGTTCCTGGTGCCCGATCACATGGCGCAGGCGATGATCGCCCACACCATGGTCGCCGCCGGTCTGGCCGCCGGGCTCCGCCCGATCGACTCGATCGAGAGGCTGCAAGCGCGCTTGCGCGAATTCTTCGGGCACGTCGACGCACCGCGCAAGGCGTTCGCCCTGGCGGTGGCCCTGCAACAGCGTCCTCCTTTCGCGGGAGGGGGCGGCGAAGGGCGGGCGCAGGTGGTGCGCATCTGCGAGGCGACACTCGAGCGGGCGCGCGGCGGCCCCGCCTAGCGGCGGCCCGGTGTAACGGTGGTGCGGTGTAGCGGCGGGTGCCGGCAGATGAAAAAGTCTGCCGGTTGGAAGCGTTTTCGTCTATGAGGCCGACGGCGCGATTCCGCTTGCCGGACCTGCGGCGTGCCGAACCCTGGAGAGACGCATGAAAGCCTCGAGTTCGACCAATCAGGTGTTTCCCGAGACCATGCGTCTTGGCCGACCGGCGATGTGGCAGATCGGATTTTTCAGTCTGTTCATCAATCTGCTGATGCTCACCTTGCCGCTCTACATGATGCAGGTGTTCGACGGCGTCATCCAGACGAAATCCTACGACACGCTGATCTGGCTGACACTGCTGGCGATGGTGGCGATGGCCATCTATGCCGCGCTCGAGATGATCCGCGGACAGATGCTGCAGCGCCTGAGCACCTGGATGGACCAGCGGTTGTCGGCCGAGGCGCTGCGCCGCTGCATCGTCCTCTCGCTGCGCACCCGGGCCAGCCACACCGGCGTGCTGCGCGAGATCATCAACCTGCGCAACCTGCTCAGCGGCCCGGCCCTGACCACTCTCTTCGATTCGCCCTGGGTGCCGATCTACCTCCTGGTCATCTGGCTGTTGCATCCGGTGGTGGGCCTGGTGGCCACCATCGCGGCGATCATCCTCTTCTGCATGGCGATGCTCAACGAATTCGTCGCGCGCAAGCCGCTGCACATGGCCGGCGAGAGCGGTACGCTGGCGCTGCGGCAGGCGGACACGAGCCTGCGCAACGCCGAGGCGATCGTGGCGATGGGCATGGTGCCGGCGATCGTCGAGCGCTGGATGCGCCACCAGGCGAATTCCCTGACCTACCAGCAACAGGCGGCCAGTCGCGGCACCGCCGTCTTCTCCGCCTCGAAATTCTGGCGGATGGCCACCCAGATCATGGTTCTGGGCAGCGGTGCCTATTTCGTGCTGCAGCAGGAGATGACCCCCGGCTCGATGATCGCGGGATCGATCCTGCTCGGCCGTGCGCTGGCACCGGTCGAGGGCGCCATCGGGAGCTGGAAGGCAGTGGTGCAGGGCCGCGAGGCGCACCGCATGCTCGAGCGTTTCTTCAACGAGACCGATCCGGGTCGCGAGAAGATGCCGCTGCCGGCGCCGCGCGGTTTCCTCGACGTCCAGAACGTGCGCTATTCCTATCCGACCAGCAACGAGCCGATCCTGCGCGGTGTCAACTTCACCGCCCAGCCGGGCGAGGTGATCGCCATCATCGGGCCGTCCGCGGCGGGCAAGTCGACATTGGCGCGGCTGGTGATCGGACTCTACGAGCCGCAGTTCGGGCACGTGCGGCTGGACGATGCCGACGTCACGACCTGGGATCGTACCGCCCTGGGCGAGCATCTGGGCTACTTGCCGCAGGACGTCGAGCTCTTCGCCGGCACGGTCGCCGAGAACATCGCCCGCATGCGGTCGGCGGCGAGCGAGGACATCGTCGACGCCGCCAAGCTCGCCGGCGTGCACGAAATGATCCTGCAGTTGCAGCACGGCTACGACACCGAGATCGGCGAGGCCGGTTTCGTGCTCTCCGGCGGCCAGCGGCAGCGTGTCGGCCTCGCCCGGGCGATTTTCGGCCAGCCCAGTCTGCTGGTGCTCGACGAGCCCAATGCCAGCCTCGATCAGGACGGCGAAGCCGCGCTCAACAACACCATCGAGACGATGAAGCGTTCGGGCACCACGATCCTGCTCATCGCCCACAAGCCGACGATGCTGGCCCACGTGGACAAGATCCTGTTCCTGCAGGACGGCATGGTGGGCGCGTTCGGTGAACGCAACGAGGTTCTCAAGCAGCTCTCGGCCCACCGCGCCAAGACCCGTCAGGTCGCAGCGGCGGCACCGCAACCGGGCCAGATCACGCCGCCTTCGGGGCAGCCGCCGGCGGGATCGGTGTCCGGACCGGCGCCGCCTTCCACCGGGGCGCCGGATGCGGCGCCGCCGGAGCGTCCATGAGGATCGGCGCCCGCCGCGGGTGACAGTCTCGCGGGCCTCGTCTATCCAGCGAATCAAGACCGATTTTCAAGGAGGGATCCATGGCAGCTCGAATGGCCGGCGTTCCGGCGCTCGCCTTGTTGGCCGGCGTGGCCTGTTTCGCTTCGACCGCCGGCGGTGGAGCGAGAGCGCAGACCTTCGACGAGGCCCTGGCGAACGCCTATCGCGACAATCCGCGGCTGCTCGCGGCACGCGCCGAGTTGCGCGCGGTGATCGAGGAGGTGCCCGAGGCCAAGAGCGGTTACCGCCCGCAGCTCGTGCTCACCGGCCGCTCCACCCACAACGACGTGGATTCCTCGGTTTCCGCCGAAAAACTCGATACGCAGGAAGTCAATCTGCGCATCACCCAAAATTTGTACATGGGCGGCGGGACCAGTGCGGCCGTTCGCAGTGCGCTCAGCTTCGTCGCCGACCAGCGGGCGCTGCTGCTCAACACGGAGCAGGAGGTGCTGCTGGATGCGGTGACCGCCTATATGAACGTGCTGCGCGACCAGCGCATCCTCGAAGCCTCGGCGGCCAACGTCGAACGGCTCGAGGCGCAGATGGACGCGACCAACACGCGGCGCTCGGTGCGCGACGCGACGGTGACCGACGTCAATCAGGCCGAGGCGCGCCTGGCCGGTGCGCGGGCCGATTTCGTTCAGGCGCGGGCCAATCTGCAGAATTCCGTGGCGAGCTACGTCCAGGTCATCGGCGAGGTGCCCGATCTGCTGGAGCCGGCGGAGCTTCCCGAGACCATGCCGGTCGACCTCGAGGCCGCGGTGGCGCAGGCGGTGGAGAACCCGGCGGTGCAGGCCCTGCAGGCGCGGGTCGAGCGAGCGACCGCCGATGTCGACGTGGCGTTCGCCAACCTGTTGCCGCGGTTGGACGTCTTCGGTGAGGCGTCTTATGTCGACGAGCCGTCGATCTTCACCGACTGGCAGCGCGAGGCCCAGGTCGGCGTGACGCTCACGGTCCCGCTCTATCAGCGCGGCGCGGAATATTCCCGCGTGCGACAGACCAAGGAGGTGCTCACCCAGCGCCGGCGGCAGCTCGACGATGCCCGGCGCAACGCGGCCGAGCAGACCATCCGCTTCTACGAGCTGTACACGGCGGCGAACGACCGTGTCGATCTTTTCGCCCAGCAGGTCGAAGCCAATCGCTCGGCACTCGAGGGCGTGAAAGAGGAGGCGCTGATCGGCACGCGCCTGACCCTCGACATCCTCGATGCCGAAAGCGAGTTGTTCCTGTCCCAGGTGGAGCTTCAGCGCGCGCGACGTGATCAGATCGTCGCGGCCTACAGCCTCAAGGCGGCGATCGGCGAGTTGACGACGGCGCATCTCGATCTCGGCGTGGAGCGCTACGATGCCCAGGCCGTCCTGGAGGATCGCGAAAACCGCTGGTTCGGCACCGGCATCGACGACTGAACCTCCGCCGCGGCTCCGGTTTACTTTCAGCGTAGCCGGGGTCGTGGCCGGCCGGTTCGCGCCGCTCCGCGGTCAGGCCGCTCTGGGTGGCGCCTCGCGCGCCCAGCGCCAGGCCGTTTCGACGATGCGCTCGAGGTTCGCACACGGCTCGAATCCGAGTTCGCGGCGGGCGGCGGTGATGTCCGCGACCAGCCTCGGCGGATCCCCCGGACGCCGGGCCGCCTTGATGCACGGCACCGTCCGGCCCGTCACCCGCTCGATGGTGTCCACCACCTGCCGGACCGAATGGCCGTCGCCGCTGCCCAGATTGAGGGTCGTGCAGCCGCCGCCGCCGTCCAACCGCTCGAGCGCGCCGACATGCGCCCGCGCAAGGTCGTCGACGTGCAGATAGTCGCGCACGGCGGTCCCGTCCTGAGTGGCGTAGTCCGTGCCCATCACCCGCAGCGGAGGCCGGCGACCGAGGGCGGCATCGAGCGCCAGGGGGATCAGGTGGGTCTCGATCGCGCGGCTCTCGCCGATCTCACCGTCGTGGTCGGCGCCGGCCGCGTTGAAGTAGCGCAGCGCCACGTAGCGGAGCCCGTGCGCCATGGCGTGATCGGCCAGCATCCGCTCGGCCATGGCCTTGCTCGCGCCGTAGGGATTGACCGGCCGCTCGGGTGTGCGCTCGTCGATCGACGGTGTTTCGGGCGTCCCGTAGACGGCGCAGGTGCTGGAAAAGACGAAGTTCGTGCAACCGCTGGCGCGACAGGCGTCGAGCAGGTTGAGCGTGCCCGTGACGTTCTGGCGATAGTAGAGCGCCGGGTCCGTCATGCTCTCGCCGACCAGCGCCACGGCGGCGAAATGCATCACCGCCAGCGGCTGCCAGCGGGTGAAGATGGCGTCGAGCTGGTCCGGCCGCATGGTGTCGGCGACCTCGAGCGGCCCGTAACGGACCGCCCAGCGGTTGCCGGTGGAGAAATTGTCGAGCGTAATCGGGCGGTATCCGGCCCGGGCCAGTGCCTTGCAGGCGTGGCTGCCGACATAGCCGGCCCCGCCGGTGACGATCACGTCACCCTTCATCGATCGATACTCATGTCGTGCCCGTCATGGCTCGTCGCTCCATCGATGCCGACGCCGATCTAGCGCGCCACGGGCGACATCCGAAGATCGTAGGATTGCGTACCGGTATCTAACCGGCGCTCGCCACGGCGGGACGCAGCGCGTTCGTGAAATAGGCGATCGTCCGATCGAGCCCCTGTTCCAAGCCGACGGTCGGGGACCAGCCAAGCAGCGATTGCGCCCGGGCGATGTCGGGCTGGCGCTGCCGGGGATCGTCGCGCGGCAGGGTGCGGCGCTCGATCGACACCTTCGAGCCGGTCTTCGCCAGCACCATCTGGGCGAGCTGCAGGATCGAGAACTCACCGGGATTGCCCAGATTGATCGGACCGGTGATGTCGTCCGGTGAATTCATCAGGCGGATCAGGCCGTCGACCAGGTCGTCGACGTAGCAGAAGGAACGGGTCTGACTTCCGTCGCCATAGATCGTGACCGGTTCGCCGGAAAGGGCCTGAACGATGAAATTGGAGACGACGCGCCCGTCGTTGGGATGCATGCGCGGGCCGTAGGTGTTGAAGATGCGCGCGACCTTGATGTCGACGCCGTGCTGACGGTGATAGTCGAAGAACAGCGTCTCGGCACAGCGCTTGCCCTCGTCGTAACAGGCACGCGGGCCGATCGGATTGACGTGGCCCCAGTAATCCTCGGGCTGCGGGTGGACGTTCGGATCGCCGTAAATCTCCGACGTGCTGGCTTGCAATATCCGGGCTTTGGTTCGCTTGGCGAGGCCCAGCATGTTGATGGCACCGTGCACGCTCGTCTTGGTCGTCTGTACGGGATCGAACTGGTAATGGCCCGGCGAAGCTGGGCAGGCGAGATTGTAGATCTGGTCCACTTCGACGTAGAGCGCGAAAGTTATGTCGTGCCGCATCACCTCGAAATTCGGACGGTCGAGAAGGTGAACGATGTTCGATCGCCTTCCGGTATAATAATTGTCGACGGCCAGCACCTCGTGGCCTTCCTCGACCAGACGCTCGCACAGGAAACTGCCGATGAAACCGGCGCCCCCGGTGACGAGGACCCTCTTGGGCGACCTGTTTGGCATGTGACGTTCCCTATTGTTTGCGAAAGTCCGACCTTTGTGAGCGCTTTTGCCCATCGGGCGGCCGCGCGGCAAGCGAAAACCCGCATCCGACATATTGGTGAGCCCGCCACGGCGCACCCGGTGGCTTTCTATTGCGACGCTCGAAGCGGCCGAGGAAGCGCAACGACAGCGCGCGCATCATATCTAGGTATGTTTTGATGGTGGCCCGACAGCGGCAGACCCGTCAGGCCGCCCTGAACGCGCTGCGCGCGCCACCGGACTCTTGCGTCTTGAAGATCGAGCCGCCCACCGGCGCCGGCGGCAGCGGCAACCGGATCGGCGCCGGCACGACGCGCGGCACGTTGGTCGGTTCGCCGCGGATCATCCGCGCCTGCATGTCGGCCCAGATCGCCGCCTGACCCTGGGTGTCGATATGGGAGCCGTTGCCGAGCAGCGGCCAGGCATCGGCGGCCTGGCACTCGAAGAAGAGGATCAGTCGTGCGCGGTCGCTGGTGTTCGGCGCCGAGCCGTGCAGGGTGCGCACATGGTGCACCGTCATGCTGCCCGCCTTGCCGGTCAGGGTGACGGCCCGGTCCATGTCGAACAGCGGATCGTCGGGATCGATGGCGCCGCAGAATTCGCCCCTGGCGTTGTGATGGCTCAGCGTCGGACCTTCGTGGGAGCCGGGGATGACCATCAGCGGTCCGTTGGCCCGATCGACATCCTCGAGCATCAGGCCGCAGGCGAGCAGGGAATCGTTGGTGTGCGGATAGAAGGCCCAGTCCTGATGCCATTCGACCGCCGCACCGCCGCCGGGCGCCTTGGTGTTGAGCTTGCTGGTGCGCAGCGCCACGGCCGGGCCGAGGAGGTCGACGAGCACGTCGGGAACACCGGAATGGCGCAGGGCGCGATCGAATATCTCGTGGACGCGGGTCGGCAGCTTGATGCGGGTCAGCCGTGGTGTCTCGGGCCCGTGGCCGCGATCGAGGTCATAGATCTCGTCGCTTTCGGTGACGTTGCGCGAGCGGTCGATCAGGTCGTAGGTGACCCGACGCATCTCGTCGAGCATCGCCGCGGAGATCACGTCTTCGACCATCAGATAGCCGTGGGTCTCGTAGAAGGCGATGTCGTCCCGGCTCAGCATCGTCGGTGCTCCCTTTGGATGAGGCGTGCTTCCATGGTACGATGAAGGGGTCACGCGTGCCATCCCCTTTGCGCCGCCCGATCGAAGAACCAGATGTGAACGGGGTGCCGTACCATCGATGCGGGAGGATCAGCTCTTGGAACGCAGACACCAGATCAATATCGGCTACATCTTTCTGGCCATCCTCGGCGTGTTCCTGCTGCGCGATCTCTGGGTGCAGTCGCAGACGATCGAGCCGATCCCCTACAGCCGGTTCGAGAAGTATGTCGACGACGGCAAGCTGAAGAACGTGGTGATCGGCAGCGAGTATATTCGCGGTGAGTTCACCGACCCGCAGGACGGCAAGACCGCGTTCGTGACCACCAGGGTCGAGCCGGCACTGGCGGCGCGGCTCGAGGGCAAGGGTGTCGATTTCACCGGTGCCGTCGAGAATACCTGGTTTTCCACGCTGCTCTCCTGGGTGGTGCCGGTATTGCTGTTCTTCGGCCTCTGGATGTTCGTCATCCGGCGCTTCGCCGAGAAGGCGGGCGGGCTCGGAGGCATGGGCGGGCTGATGTCGATCGGCAAGAGCAAGGCCAAGATCTATGTCGAGACCGATACCAAGGTCGGCTTCGAAGACGTGGCCGGTGTCGACGAGGCCAAGGAGGAACTGGTCGAGATCATCGACTTCCTCAAGGATCCCAAGGGCTATGGCCGTCTGGGCGCACGCATTCCCAAGGGCGTCCTGCTGGTCGGGCCGCCCGGGACCGGCAAGACGCTGCTGGCGCGGGCCGTCGCCGGCGAGGCGGGTGTCCCGTTCTTCTCGATCTCCGGCTCGGAATTCGTCGAGATGTTCGTCGGGGTCGGGGCGGCCCGGGTGCGCGACCTCTTCGAGCAGGCGCGGGCCAAGGCGCCGGCGATCATCTTCGTCGACGAGCTGGACGCGCTCGGGCGGGCGCGCAGCTCGATGCAGGGTGCGGGCGGTCACGACGAGCGGGAACAGACGCTCAACCAGTTGCTCACCGAACTCGACGGCTTCGACGCCAGTTCGGGTCTGGTGCTGCTGGCGGCGACCAATCGCCCGGAGATCCTCGATCCGGCCCTGCTGCGCGCCGGACGCTTCGACCGGCAGATCCTCGTGGATCGGCCCGATCGTACCGGGCGCGTACAGATCCTGCGTGTGCACATGTGCAAGATCACCGCCGCCGACGACGTGAAGATCGAGCAGATCGCCGCCCTGACGCCCGGTTTCAGCGGTGCCGATCTGGCCAATCTCGTCAACGAGGCGGCCCTGCTGGCGACGAGGCGCAAGGCGCAGTCGGTGAGCATGAGCGACTTCACCAGTGCGATCGAACGGATCGTCGCCGGTCTCGAGAAGCGCAACCGACTGCTCAATCCGCGCGAGCGCGAGATCGTCGCCTATCACGAGATGGGGCACGCGCTGGTCGGCATGGCGCTGCCCGGGGTGGATCGCGTGCACAAGGTCTCGATCATCCCGCGCGGTGTGGGTGCGCTCGGTTACACCATCCAGCGGCCGACGGAGGACCGGTTCTTGATGACGGTGGAGGAACTGGAAAACAAGATCGCGGTCCTGCTCGGCGGTCGTGCGGCCGAGAAGCTCGTGTTCGGCCATCTGTCGACCGGTGCTGCCGACGACCTCGTGCGCGTCACCGACATCGCCCGCAGCATGGTCGCGCGCTACGGCATGGACGAGGAACTGGGCTCGGTCAGCTACGAGCGCGACGCGCCGGGCTTCCTCGGACAGAACACGCCCTCCTATCTCGACCGACGCTACAGCGAGGCCACGGCCGAAAAGATGGATCGTGCGGTCAAGCGGCTGATCGACGAGGTGTTCGAGAAAGCGACCACGATCCTGAGCGACAATCGCGCCATCCTCGATCGATCCGCCGCTGCACTCCTGGAGCGGGAAACGCTCGACGAGGCGACGCTGATCGAGCTGACCCGGGATCTCGGGGGCGCGCGCGAGCCGACGGAACCGCCCAAGGGGCCGGTGCGTGAACCGGTGGTGCTCGGCACGGACGACGCGCCCTGAGCGCTCCGAAGGGACGTCGCGCGCCGGCTCCTGCCGTCGGAGCGGGCAGCGGCGATCACGCGCGGATCAGGCGGCGGCGTCGTCCGCGTGGCCGAGTACGTCGTTGAGGACGTTCAAAAGGTCGATGGCGGCGTCGGCGATGATCGTGCCCGGCGGGAATATGGCGGTGGCACCGGCGGCGCGCAGGGCGTCGTAGTCCTGTGGCGGCACGACGCCGCCGACGACGATGAGAATGTCGTCACGACCCTGCGCTTCGAGTTCCTGCTTCAGCTCGGGCACCAGCGTGAGGTGGCCGGCGGCGAGCGACGAGGCGCCGACGATGTGGACGTCGTTTTCGACCGCTTGGCGGGCCGCTTCGGCGGGCGTCTGGAACAAGGGGCCGATATCGACGTCGAAGCCGAGATCGGCGAACGCGCTGGCGATGACCTTCTGGCCGCGATCGTGACCGTCCTGGCCCATCTTGGCGATCAGGATGCGCGGTCGCCGGCCTTCCGCTTCGACGAACGCCTCGACCATGCGGCGGCACCTTCCGGCATTCGTCATCGAGCCCACCTCCTTGCCGTAGATGCCGGTGATCGAGCGGATTTCGGCGACGTGCCGGCCCCAGACCCGCTCGAGCGCCCCGGTGATCTCGCCGACGGTCGCCTTCGCACGGGCGGCATCGATCGCCAGCTCGAGCAGGTTGCCCTCTCCGGTGCGGGCACAATCGATCAGGCGCTCGAGCATCGGCTCGAGCGCCTCTTGGTCGCGCCCGGCCTTCAGCCGGTCCAGCTTCTCGAGTTGCTGACGGCGAACCGCCGCATTGTCGATCTTGAGAACGTCGATCGGTTCCTCGTGCTCCTGCCGGTATCTGTTGACGCCGACGACCGTCTGTCTTCCGGCGTCGATACGGGCCTGGGTGCGTGCGGCGGCTTCCTCGATGCGCAGCTTGGGAATGCCCTGCTCGATGGCACTGGCCATGCCGCCGGCTCGGTCGACCTCCTCGATGTGGGTCCAGGCGCGTGCGGCCAGATCGTGGGTCAGCCGCTCGACGTACCAACTTCCGCCCCAGGGGTCGATCGTCCGGCAGGTGCCGGTTTCCTGCTGGATGAAGAGCTGCGTGTTGCGGGCGATGCGCGCGGAGAAGTCGGAGGGCAGCGCCAGCGCCTCGTCGAACGCGTTGGTGTGCAGCGACTGCGTGCCGCCATGGGTGGCGGCCAGCGCCTCGATGCAGGTGCGGGTGACGTTGTTGTAGACGTCCTGGGCGGTGAGCGACCAGCCGGAGGTCTGGCAGTGGGTGCGCAGGCTGTAGCTCTTGGGGTCCTTCGCATCGAAGCGGCGAATGAGCTTCGCCCAGAGCAGGCGGGCGGCACGGAGTTTGGCCACCTCCATGAAGAAGTTCATGCCGATCGCCCAGAAGAAGCTCAGGCGCGGCGCGAA
>JAGREO010000268.1 GCA_020446525.1 Geminicoccaceae bacterium
CGACAACGCCTACGGCGACCGCAACCTCGTCTGCGCCTGCCCACCCATGGAGGCCTACGCCGAAGCGGCGGAATAACGACCTGCGACATCGCGGCAGGTGTCGACGGCGAGATCGCGCACCATGTCCCGTGGGTTGCAGAACGATGAGATTGGCCGATGCTGAACACCCTTCTGATCCTCGCCATGCTGGCGACGCTGGCGGCCCTGACGATCGGGCTCGTCGGGTTCTTTCGTGGCGGGGCGTTCAACGAGAAGTACGGCAACAGGCTGATGCGTGCACGGGTGGGCTTTCAGTTCGTGGCGCTGGCCGTGCTGCTCTTGATGTTCCTTTCGCGCTGAACCGGGCGGGCGCATGGTCACCCTGACGAAGATCTACACGCGCGGCGGCGATCGCGGGCGTACCTCGCTCGGCGACGGCACGCGCGTCGCCAAGTCCGATCTGCGGGTCGAGGCCTACGGTACGGTCGACGAGCTCAACGCGGCGCTGGGCGTGGTACGCCTGCACGCGGACGGTACGCTCGATGCGCGACTGTCACGCATCCAGAATGATCTCTTCGACCTCGGCGCCGATCTCTGCCGGCCGGGCGGCACGGATACCGGGTTGCGGGTGAGCGACGAGCAGGTCGCGCGGCTCGAGCAGGAGATCGACGAGGCCAATGCCGAACTGCGGCCGCTGAACTCGTTCGTCCTGCCGGGCGGCACGCCGGCTGCGGCGCATCTGCACGTGGCGCGCACGATCTGCCGCCGGGCCGAGCGGCTGGCGGTGGCGCTCGCCGATGTCCAGGAGATCAACGAGGCGGCGATCCGCTACCTCAACCGCCTCTCCGATCACCTCTTCGTCATGGCACGTCACGTCAACGACTGCGGGGCGCTGGACGTGCTCTGGGTGCCCGGGGCGAACCGGTGAGGAGCGAACCGGTGAGCGGGCCCGCGATACGGGCTTCTCGTTGACAATCGGACGGTCGATGCATATGCCTGCCATGTTGCGTCGCACAATGAGCGGCTCCATCTCGTGCGCCCGCACTTCCAGCGCGAAGAGGCTCGAAGGATGAAGGTTCTCGTACCCGTCAAGCGGGTGGTCGACTACAACGTCAAGATCAGGGTCAAGGCCGACGGCAGCGGTGTCGACATCGCCAACGTCAAGATGTCGATGAACCCTTTCGACGAGATCGCCAACGAGCAGGCCATCCGCCTGAAGGAAGCCGGCACCGCCGAAGAGGTGGTGGCCGTCAGTCTGGGCGGTCCCAAGTGCCAGGAGACGCTGCGCACGGCGCTGGCGATGGGTGCCGATCGGGCCATTCACGTCGAGAGTGAAGCGGAGTTGCAGCCGCTCGCCGTCGCCAAGCTGCTGAAGGCGGTGGTCGAGAAGGAACGGCCGCGTCTGGTGATCCTGGGCAAGCAGGCGATCGACGACGACAGCAATCAGACCGCGCAGATGCTGGCGGCCCTGCTCGGCTGGTCGCAGGCCACCTTCGTCTCGAAGCTGACGATCGACGGTGACGAGGCCCGCTGCAGCCGTGAGGTCGACGAGGGCATCGAGAAGCTGGAGGTCACGCTGCCGGCGATCCTCAGTGTCGATCTGCGCCTCAACGAGCCGCGTTATGCGAGTCTGCCCAACATCATGAAGGCCAAGAAGAAGCCGATCGACAAGCTCACGCCTGAGGATCTCGGCGTCGATGTGACGCCGCGCCTCGTCTACACTCGCTTCGAAGAGCCGCCCAAGCGCAAGGCCGGCGTACGTGTCGCTTCGGTCGACGAACTGGTCGACAAGCTCAAGACCGAAGCCGGAGTGCTGTGATCCATGACGACCCTCATCATCGCCCAGCACGACAATGCCACCCTCGATCCGGCCGTGCTCCACGCCGTGCCCGCGGCCGGGGCCCTGGGCGCCGAGCTGCACGTCCTCGTGGCGGGCAAGGCATGCAAGCCGGTCGCCGACGCCGCGGCCCAGATCGCCGGCATCACCAGGGCGCTGCACGTCGAGCACGATATTTATGAGAACCCGGTTGCCGAAGACCTGGCGCCGCTGATCGTATCCGTCGCCGAGGGCTATGACGCAATCGTCGCCGCTTCGACGACCTTCAGCCGCAATCTGATGCCGCGGGTCGCGGCCCTGCTCGACATCGCCCAACTGAGCGACGTGGTCGAGGTCGTCTCCGCCGACACCTTCAAGCGGTACATCTATGCCGGCAACGCGCTGACGACGGTGCAGAGCAAGGACACCAGAAAGGTGATCACCGTGCGCACCACCGCCTTCGACGCCGCACCGGCCGAAGGCGGCAGTGCCGAGGTGACGACCGTCGCGGCCGTCGATCCGGCCGGCCTGACGCGTTTTCTCGGCCGCGACGTGCAGAGCAGCGAGCGGCCCGATCTCACCTCCGCACGCATCGTCGTCTCCGGTGGCCGCGGTATCGGAAGTGCGGAGAACTTCGCCATCGTCGAGAAGCTGGCCGACAAGCTCGGTGCCGCGGTCGGTGCGTCGCGCGCCGCCGTCGACGCCGGTTACGCGCCCAACGACATGCAGGTCGGCCAGACCGGCAAGATCGTCGCTCCGGACCTCTACGTGGCGGTCGGCATCTCGGGCGCCATCCAGC
>JAGREO010000269.1:0-5830 GCA_020446525.1 Geminicoccaceae bacterium
GCCGTGGATGCCGTCTCAACCCGCCTCGGCCGCCGCCTCAAGTTCCTCGTCGGCAAGCCCAGCCTCGACCGCCATTCCAACGGCGCCGAACAGATCGCCGTCGCCGCCCGCGACAGCGGCATGGAGGTGGTCTACGAAGGCATCCGATTGACCCCGGCGCGGATCGTCAACACCGCGGTTGAAGAGAGCGTGCACATCGTCGGTCTGTCGATCCTCTCCGGCTCGCACCTGCCTCTGGTGACCGAGATTCTCGAGCGCATGCGCAAGATCGGCATCGGCGACGTGCCGGTCGTGGTCGGCGGCATCATCCCGGCCGAGGATGCGCGGCAGTTGCTCGCCGCCGGCGTCGCCCGGGTCTACACGCCCAAGGACTTCGCGGTTCACCAGATCATGGCGGACATCGCCGAGATCGTCGGCGCGCCGGACGAACGGGCAGCCTGAAACCTGCTCACGTCGGCCACGGCCCCGATCACGCCGCCGATCGCAGGCCCTTCCACGCCGTCGGTGGCTCGCGCGCCTGGAGTCGCCGCTCGGCCTTGCGCTGCAGATAGCTGCGGATTGCCGCGAGGTCCGTCGGGTCCGGTTCGAGAATTCGTTCGTACATTTCGAGAAACATGGCGATGCTGTCGTCCACCCGCCACGATTTGCCGGTCCGGCGCATGGCGTGTGTCATGACCGCGGCGGCGAGGTTGTCGCGAAACTGCTCGGCCGTGACCGCCGGCGCGCCCGCTTTGTCGAACAGCCGCGCCACGTGGCGAAGCACCCGCCCGGTCTCATAAGCCGCATCGGCGTCGTCGAGCCCGGCCATGCGGCGGGTGCCCATCACCAGCATTTCGCCCACACCCAGCGAGCCGTCCTCGCGCAGACCGCCGCTCGTGCCCTGTTCGACCTCCAGCAGGCCCGCGCGGAATGCGCGGTCGATCGCCTGCCGCTCGATCAAGCCCATGCCCGGCTCCCGTCAGACCGCCGCCGGGCGCCACTATAGTTATCGAAGCGTGAGCAGCGAACCGAGTTGGTCGCGTCGGACGGTTTTCATGCGTCGGTGTGGCCCGTATCCACCCCCGCGTCGCGAGCGAGCTCGAGCAACAGCAGCCAGAGATAGTCGAGAAAAGACCGATTGACGTGGAAGATCATGCGATCGTCGGCGCGGCATTCGAGCACGATCGGGGCCTTGCCCATGAGCGTGCGCGAGGCGAAGCCCGGTACCACGCGCGCCGAATCCAGGGGACAAGCGCCCGCCAGCACGTCGCGTACCGCCGGTCCCTCGATGTCGATCGCCGGCAGCCGCTCGCCGATCTCGACCAGCGCGTGATGCCCCTCGAGTGCGGCCGCGACCTTTCCGGCATCAATTCCGGTCAGCAGCCACTCGTCCGGCCCGAGCCTGAGCATGGCGCGGCCGTCGGCGAAGGTCGCCTGGGTCATCGCCCCGGCAAAGGGCAGTCCGGCCGCCTGGGCCGCGGCGCGGCCGATCGCCTCGCCGCCGCGTAGGGTGGATTTGGCCGCCCCTTCGAGCGCCCGCATCCGCAGGCCCGCATCCTCCGCCCGCGGCCGGTCTTCGGCGGCGAGCCCTTCGAGAGCACTGGCACGCACGGGCTCAGCCATTCAGCCGCTCCCCCTTGGGATCGAAGAAGACCGGCGCCACCACTTCGACTTCGACGGCCGGTCCGTCGAGTTGTGGCACGAACAGATGCGATCCGATCCGCTCGCGGCCGCCGGCGAGCAGCGCCAGTGCGATCGACCGGCCGCAATTGGGGCTCATATAGGAGGAGGTGACGTGGCCGAGCATACGGGCCGGGATGCGGGGCTCGGCTTCGGCAGTGATCTGCGCGCCCTCGTCGAGCACCACGTCGGGATCGAGCGTTGCCAGGCCGACCAGTTGTTTGCGCCCCTCGGCCTGCAGGTCCGGCCGGAGCAGACCGCGCTTGCCGGCGAAATCGCCCTTCTTGGTCGAGACGATCCAGTCCATGCCGAGATCATAGGGCGTCACCGTGCCGTCGGTCTCCTGTCCGACGATGATGTAGCCCTTTTCGGCCCGCAACACGTGCATGGTCTCCGTGCCGTAGAGGCAGAGGCCGTGCGCCTCGCCAGCATCGACGAGCGCCTGCCAGACGTGGCGGCCGTAGCCGGCCGGGACGTTGATCTCGAAGGCCCGCTCGCCGGTGAAGCTGATGCGGAAGATGCGACCCGCGACGCCGGCGATCGTGGCCTCCATCCAGGCCAGATGGGGCAGTGCGGCGGCCGAGATGTCCTCCTCGACCAGCGGCTGCAGCAGGTCGCGGGCGTCGGGACCGGAGAGCGCCATCGTCGCCCATTGCTCGGTGACGGAGGTGAAATAGACCTCGAGATCCGGCCATTCGGTCTGCGACAGGTCCTCGAGCCAGGCCAGCACGCGGGGCGCGCCGCCCGTGGTGGTCGTCATGTGGAAATGATCGTCGGCGAGACAGGCTGTCACGCCGTCGTCGAAGACGAAGCCGTCGTCGCGCAGCATCAGGCCGTAGCGGCAGCGCCCCGGCTCGAGCTTCGACCAGGCGTTGGTGTAGACGCGGTTGAGGAAGGCCCGCGCGTCCTTGCCCCGCACGTCGATCTTGCCCAGCGTGCTGGCGTCCATCAACCCGCAGCCCTCGCGCACCGCCTTGCATTCGCGCTGGACCGCCGCGTGCATGTCTTCGCCGGACCGGGGGAAGTACCAGGCGCGCTTCCAGTTGCCGACATCCTCGAAGACCGCACCGTGCTCGGCCGCCCAGCCGTGCATCGGCGTGCGGCGGACGACGTCGAACAACCGGCCGCGGCTGTGGCCGGCTGCCGCCCCGAAGGTCAGCGGCACGTAGGGCGGCCTGTAGGTCGTGGTGCCGACGGCCGGAATGGGCGTGCCCAACTGCTCTGCCACGATGGCGATGGCGTTCACGCTCGACGTCTTGCCCTGATCCGTCGCCATGCCGGTCGTCGTGAAACGCTTGACGTGCTCGATCGAGATCATGCCCTCGCGCACGGCGATGCCCAGATCCTTGGCGGTGACGTCGTTCTGGAAATCGACGAAGGCCTTGGCACGCGCACCGCTGCGGTCGCTGGGCACGACCTGAACGGGCCGGAGCGACTCCTCTTCCGGCTCTTCGAAGGCCGGCGCATCGACGGCGCCGCCGCCGGCCGCGGCACCCTCCGCCACCGCCCGGGCGGTATTCATTACGCCGTTGCAGGCGCCCGCCGACGCCGATTGCTGTTGGCCGCCGTCCGGCACGAAGGCGGCGAGCCCGTCGTCGTAGCGGAGCTTGCCGCGCCCTTGCGAATGCAGGCTCACATTCGGATTCCAGCCCCCCGACATCAAGAGCACGTCGCAGCCGACCGGCGTCCCCAGATGGCCCGTCAGCACGCCCTGGTCGTCGAGCGTCCCGAGAGCCGCCTGATGAATGCGATGGCGGCCCTCGGTGCCGACGACGACGGCATTGGTCCGCACGATGATCCCGGCATCCCGCGCCGCCTGGACGAGTGGACCCTTGGGATCGGAGCGCACGTCGACCACGGCCACGACCTCGGCACCCGCCGCCTTCATCGCCGAAGCCACCGCATAGGCGGAATCGTTGTTGGTGAAGAAGAGGGGTCGGCGGCCGACCAGCACGGCGAAGCGCTCGAGATAGGTGCGCGCCGCGGAAGCCAGCATCACGCCCGGCCGGTCGTTGCCGACGAAAACCAGCGGACGCTCGATCGCCCCCGTCGCCAGCACCACCCGGCCCGCCCGGATGCGCCAGAGCCGCTGGCGCACCGAAGAGGCCGGCGGCAGATGGTCGCTCACCCTCTCGAGCGCCAGGAGATAATTGTGATCGTAGTAGCCGGTCACCGTCGTCCGCGTCAGGATGGTGACGTCGGGCAGGCCGACGAGTTCTTCCGTCAGACGATCACGCCAGTCGGCCAGCGCTTCGGTGGACGTGTGCGCCAGCGTCCCGCCCAGGGTCGGATTCTCGTCGATCAGCAGCACACGCCGCCCCGCCCGCCCGGCCGCCAATGCCGCCGCCAGACCGGCCGGTCCGGCGCCGACCACCAGCACGTCGCAATGTGCGTGGCGGTGCTGGTAGCGGTCGGGATCGGGCTGGTGCGGTGCTTCGCCGAGACCGGCGGCGCGGCGGATCGCCGGCTCGTAGAGCTTGTCCCAGAAACTGCGCGGCCACATGAAGGTCTTGTAGTAGAAGGCCGCCGGGATCAGCGGCGAGACGAAGTCGTTGATCACGCCGACGTCGCTCTTCAGCGACGGCCAGCGGTTCTGGCTATGCGCATAGAGCCCCTGGAAGACCTCGACGGCGGTGGCGCGGGTGTTGGGATCGGTGCGCCCGCCACCGTGCTCGATCTGCACCAGGGCGTTGGGCTCTTCGGCACCGGCGGCGATCGGCCCGCGCGGGCGATGATATTTGAAGCTGCGCCCCATCAGGTGCACGCCGTGCGCCAGCAGTGCGGAGGCCAGCGTGTCGCCGGCGAAGGCGTCGTAGACCCTGTCGTCGAAAGTGAACTGCAAGGGGCGCGTGCGGTCGATCGCGCCACCCCCGGCGAGACGGTAGGGCTGGTTCATGCTGCCGTCCCCCCGGGCGGCGCCTCACCCATCGGATAGACCCTCTCGATCTCGTCGCTCACCGTGTGCCGCACGACGTTGAACCAGCGCCCGCAGCCGTGCAGATGCACCCATCGCTCGAGATGCGCACCCTTGGGATTGGCGCGCACGAAGAGATAGCGCTCCCAGTCGGCATCCTCGACTTCCACCCCCGGCCGCACGACGTGCGCCTGCCCGCCGCAATGGAACTCGATCTCGGCCCGCGGCCCGCAATGCGGGCAGTCGATCAGCAGCACGTCGTCCCTCCCCCGTTTCGTCCGCCTCGGCTTCTACCCGTCGCCCGCCGGCGGCAGCGGCCTGAAGGCCCGATTGGACGCGAGCTCCATGGCCGTCTCGACACGCACCAGCCGGCGGTCGAGATGGCGCACCTCGCCACTCAGGCGCTCGACCTTCTCCGACAGACTGCCGAGCTTGTCGTTGACCCGCACCGAGAACTGGATCGCCTTGACGATGCGGTCAACCAGCCGCATGGCCGCTCCGGCTACGGGCGAGTTGATCGAGCGCCTGATCGAGCGCCGCCTCGGCTCGGTTCAGGGCCCGCCAGGCCTCCTCGTTGCTCTCCTCCAGGGTGGCGATCAGCGGCTCGATCTCCGCCAGCTCCGCCTCGACGGCCGGATCGAATCGCTCGACGGCCTGGCGAATGAAACCCGCCACCGAGATGCCGGAGGAACGCGCCCGCTCGACGACCGCAGCCTTTTCCTCCGGTGTCATCAGGACCACCACCCGCTCACTCGCCGTCGCACTCTGCGCCATCGTCCGGTTCCCATGATTGTCATACACATGACATGATAAGCTCTTTGGGCGGGACGATCAATGTGCCACCGCAGCGGCCGCGGCCTCGTCGATCAGGCGGCCGGTGCGGAAGCGCTCGAGGGTGAAGGGGGCGTTGATCGGGTGCGGCTCGTCGCGGGCGATGGTGTGGGCGAACACGTGGGCCGAACCCGGCGTCGCCTTGAACCCGCCCGTGCCCCAGCCGCAATTGACGTAGAGCCCGCCCACCGGCGTCTTCGCCAGGATCGGGCTGCGATCGGGCGTGACGTCGACGATGCCGCCCCACTGCCGCAGCATGCGCATGCGCGAGAAGATCGGGAACAGTTCGAGAATCGCCTCGAGCGTGTGCTCGACGACGTGGAAGCCGCCGCGCTGGCTGTAGGAGACGAACTGGTCGGTGCCGGCACCGATGACCAGTTCGCCCTTGTCCGACTGGCTCATATAGGCGTGCACGGTGTTCGACAT
>JAGREO010000269.1:5898-6055 GCA_020446525.1 Geminicoccaceae bacterium
GCACACCCGCCATGTCCATCAGCACCGAGGTGTGGCCGGCGACCACCACGCCCAGCTTGGCGCAACCGATGAAGCCGCGGTCGGTCTCCACGCCCGCGACCTTGCCGCCCTGCCTGCGGATGCCGGTGACGGCGCAATTCTGGATGATGTCGACGCC
>JAGREO010000030.1 GCA_020446525.1 Geminicoccaceae bacterium
CGGCGTCGAAATAGGCGTAGTAGCCGAAGCCGATGCCCATCGCCATCAGGGTGAAGGCGATGGGAAAGCCCAGGAACACCATGAAGATGAAGAGGCCGAGCATGAGGAGGGCGACCTGGGGATCGGTCATGCGTGGCCTCCGCGCGCGGTCTCGGCCTCGGTGGCCCTGCGGATCAGATCGTCCTCGGTCTCGCGCACGTCCTCCTCGGCCTCGGTCCAGTAACCGTCGCGCATGCAGAGGATGCAGCGGCAGACCTGGGCGATGCCCTGGATGAAGAGCAGGATCCCGGCGGCGACGAGCACCGATTTAAACTGGTAGATCGGAATACCGGCCGGGCTGTTGACGCTGACCTCGGTGTAGCTCCAGGAGCGCGCGGCATATTTCCAGCCCGCCAGCACCAGCGCCGTCACACCGGGGAAGAAGAAGAAGAAATAGAGCACGAAATCGATCGCCGCCTGCACCCGCGGCGGCCACAGACGGTAGATGAAGTCGCCGCGCACATGGCCGCCGCGGGAGAGGGTGTAGGCGCCGCCCATCATGAACAGCGTGCCGTACATGATGAACGACACGTCGAGCGCCCAGGGTGTCGGGCTGCCGAGAACGTAGCGGACGAACACCTCGTAAGCCGTGCCGAAGGTCATCAGGATGATGAGCCAGGCGAACGCCTTGCCGAACGCGGCGGACAGGGCATCGGCGAAGCGGATGAAGCCGATCATGGAGTCGACCTTTTGCTTGGACCCGTCAGCCGGGCCGGCATCCCCCGGGCCGCGACGTCACCCGTCGCCGTGACCTCGCGAAGGAGGCCGGCGACGGGGGTCCGGCGGCACGCGTGCCGCCGGACCGCGCGCGCGAACTCAGAGTTGGAGGTTGCGCTCGGGGAAGTAGTGCTTGAAGGCGAGCGCATAGTCGGGTGCGTTCATCAGCTCGTAATAGGTGACCCGCGAGACCCATTCCATCTGGCTGTCGAGCACCCGCGACATGAACTCGTCCTCGCGCAACTGCTCGATCAGCCCGTCCCAAGCCTTGAGCTGGGCGTCGAGGATGTCGGTCGGCGTGCGGCGCACGGTGACACCGGAATCGTCCTGCAGCTTGAGCAGGTCGGCCGAGTAGTTGTCCATGGCCGCCGCGGTGTTGGATGTCGAGGCCGCCTCGACGCCATATTTGAGGATCGCCTGAAGGTCGGGCTCGAGATCCTCGAAGAAGTCACGGTTGAACAGGAACTCGAAGGATTCCGAGGCCTGATGGTAGGAGGAGAGATAGTAGTTCTTGGCCACGTCCTGGGCACCGAACCGGCTGTCGGATGAGGGATTGTTGAACTCGAAGGCGTCGATCACGCCGCGCTCCATGGCCGGCACGATCTCGCCGCCCGGAAGCTGCGCCACCGACATGCCCATCGCCTGCATCAGATCGGCGGCCAGACCGACGGTGCGGTATTTCAGCCCCTCGATGTCGGCGACGCTCTTGACCTCGTTCTTGAACCAGCCGAAGGGCTGGGCGAACATCGGAAAGCCGAGGAAGCCGACGACGTTGAGGCCGAGCATGTCCTGCGTCAGCTCGCGATAGAACTCGGCACCGCCGCCGGCGTTGAACCAGGCGAGCATGGTGGTGGCCGAGCCGCCGAACACCGGGCCGGTGCCGAACAGCGAAGCCGCCTTCGACTTGCCGTACCAGTAGACCGGTACCGAATGCGCCGCGTCGAGCACGCCGTCGTTGCAGGCGTCGAGCACCTGGAACGCCCCGACCACCGCACCCGCCGGCAGCAGATCGATCTTCAACCGGCCGCCCGACATCTGCTCCACGCGATCGACATATTGCTGGGCGAAATCCATCCAGATGTCGGACGCCGGCCACGACGTCTGCATCTTCACCACCAGCGGCGACTGCGCCAGCACCGCCGGTGCGGGAAACGTCGAAGCCACCGCCGCGCCGGTCGATGCGAGGGCGGCGCCCTTCAAGAAGGAACGGCGACCGGTGTCGCTGCGGGTCCCTTCGGTCACGCGCGGGTCGCTCGTGTGTCCTGTCATCGCATTTGCCTCCTGAACGATTGCCTTCGGCCCGGCTCTTCGTCGAACGATGCGGGCGGGTTCGCTGCACAGGGTTCTTCGAGCCGGAACCTGTGGTTCGTGAGTAGACGACCGATGCGATGCTGTCGAGCGTCACGACGATCGAGACGGAGAACCGATCACTTGACAGTCCCGCGCCGCTGCCGACAAATCCCCGCATGTCCCATCCGGATCGGCACGAGATTCGCCGTCCGGGATCCGCAACGGGGAGGCACGTCGTCCGCAAGAAACGGGACGACCAGAAGGTAGAGGAACCTGTCGATGCTGAATCATCCGCGACTGATCGGCGCCGCCGCGGCCGCCGCGCTTCTCGTCGCCCAGAGCTTCGCCGGCCCGGTCGGTTCGGCGCAGGCCGAGACGCCGCCCGATACGCTGATCCAGGCGTGGGCGATCGACGACGTGATTTCGCTCGATCCGGCGGAGGTGTTCGAGTTCACGGCATCCGAGATCCTGGGCAACAGCTATCAGCCGCTGGTCGGCTACAATGTCGAGGATGTGAGCGAGATCTTCGGCGTCATCGCCGAGAGCTGGGAGGTGTCGGAGGACGGGAAGACCTTCACCTTCACCATCCGTCCGGACATGCAGTTCGCCAGCGGCAACCCGATCACCGCCGCCGACGCCGTGTTTTCGCTGCAGCGGGCGATCAAGCTCGACAAGTCGCCGGCCTTCATCCTCACCCAGTTCGGCTTCGACGCCGGCAATGTGGAGGAGAAGATCCGCCAGACCGGCGACATGACCTTCGAATTCGAGATGGACAAGGCCTATGCGCCGACGCTGGTGCTCTACTGCCTGACCGCCACCGTCGGCTTCATCGTCGACAAGGAGCTGGCGCTCGAGCACGAGACCGACGGCGATTTCGGCTACAACTGGCTCAAGACCAACTATGCCGGCTCCGGCGCCTTCACCATCCGCGAATGGCGGGCCAACGAGGTGGTCGTGCTCGAGCGCAACGAGAACTATGGCGGCGACGCGCCGCCGATGGCCCGCGCCATCTACCGCCACATCCCCGAAGGCGCCACCCAGCGCCTGCTGCTCGAGCAGGGCGACATCGACATCGCCCGCTCGCTCGGGGCCGAAGCGATCGCGGCCCTGGCCGACAATCCCGACATCCGCATCGAGAGCGGCGTGAAGGGCTCGATCTATTATCTCGGGCTCAACCAGAAGAACGAGAACCTGGCCAAGCCCGAGGTGCGCCAGGCGATGAAATATCTGGTCGACTACGGCACCATCGCCGACACCATCATGAAGGGCCGGGTGCAGGTGCATCAGGCCTTCCTGCCCAAGGGCTTCCTCGGTGCGCTGGAGGACACGCCCTTCTCGCTGAACGTCGAGAAGGCCAAGGAACTGCTGACCGAGGCCGGGCTGCCCGACGGCTTCTCCGTCACCATGGACACCCGCAACACGCCCGAGATCACGGCGATGGCCGAAGCGATCCAGCAGACCATGGCGCAGGCCGGCATCCAGATGGAGCTGATCCCGGGCGACGGCCAGCAGACGCTCACCAAATACCGTGCGCGCAACCACGACATCTATATCGGCCGCTGGGGCCCGGATTATCAGGACCCGCACACCAATGCCGACACCTTCGCCCGCAACCCCGACAACAGCGACGACGCCGCCTCAAAGCCGCTCGCCTGGCGCAACGCCTGGGACATTCCGGAGATGACGGCCGAGGCCGACGCGGCCGTGCTCGAGAGCGACGCGAAGAAGCGTGCGGAGATGTACCTCGCCATCCAGCGCGAGCATCAGGAGACCTCGCCCTTCGTCATCATGTTCCAGGAGATCGAGGTGCTGGGCATGCGCGCCAACGTCCACGGCTTCGTCATCGGCCCGTCCTTCAACGACAACTCGTTCAAGCACGTCACCAAATCCGAGTGAGTGCGGCCCGGGCGACCGGAGGCGGAATGAAGACGCGCCGATGACGACCGGCATCGGGCTCATCCAGGAAGAAGAGGGACAGGAGGAAGAAGGGCGCAGGCACGCCCTTCTCGCCTTCGGCTCGAAGGCGCTTCGGCTGATCCTGACCGTCGCCGTCACCTTTTTCGGTCTGTTGCTGGTCACCTTCCTGATCGGCCGGGT
>JAGREO010000270.1 GCA_020446525.1 Geminicoccaceae bacterium
GCCGCATACATCGGATGCAGCGGCTCGATCGCCAGCGGCACGCCCGCCGCCCGCGCATGCTCGAGCGTCCGGCCGATCCCGTCCTCGACCTGCCGCCGGGCGAGCCGGATGTCCTTCGAGCCCTGGGGCATGCCGCCCACCACCAGCACCAGACAGGCAGCCCCGATGCCCGCCGCCTCGTCGACCGCCCGCCGGTTGTCGTCGAGCGCCGCCTCGAGACCGGCAGCGTCGGCCGCCGGAAAGGAACCGCCGCGACAGAGGCCCGAGACCTTCAGACCGTGATCGGCGATCATCCGCGCCGCCTCTTCGACGCCGCATTCGGCGAGCTTGTCGCGCCAGGGCGCGATGGCGCCGATGCCGTGCCGCGCACAGCCCTCAATGCACTGGCGCAAATCCCACTGCTCGCGCACCGTGGCCGTATTCAGCGAAACCCTCGAAGCCGGAACGCCCATCAGACACCCACCCCCCGGGCCGCCATCGCCACGGCCATCCGCCGCACCGCGAGATCCGGATCGCGCAGCAGGCCGGCCGCATCGGCGAGCCGGAACAGTTCGGCCAGATGCAGGGTCGAGCGGGCACTCTCCTGACCGCCCACCATGGTGAAATGGTCCTGATGGCCATTGAGCCATGCGAGGAACACGACACCGGTCTTGTAGAACCGCGTGGGCGCCCGGAAGATGTGACGCGAGAGCGGCACGGTCGGCGCAAGCAGATCGTCGTAAGCCGCCTTGTCGCCGCGCCCCAGGGCCGCCATCGCCGCCGCGGCGGCCGGGGCGATCGGATCGAAGATACCGAGCAGCGCATCGGAATGATGCCGGCCGTCGCCCTCGATCAGACCCGGATAATTGAAATCGTCGCCGGTATACATGCGCACCCCCTCGGGCAGCCGCGCACGCATGGCGATCTCCTTCTCCGCCGACAGCAGCGAGACCTTGATGCCGTCGACCTTCTCAGGATTGGCCCGGATCACGTCGAGACAGACCTCCATCGCCGCCATGTGATCGACCTCGCCCCAGTAACCCTCGAGTGCCGGATCGAACATCTCGCCCAGCCAGTGCAGGATCACCGGCTCGCGCACCTGCGAGAGGATGCGGCCATAGACGGCGCGGTAATCGTCGGGGCCGCGCGCCGCACGCACCAGCGCCCGGCTGGCCATCAGGATGAGCCGCCCGCCCGCCTTCTCGACCGCCTCGATCTGCTCCTCATAGGCCCGGACCACGTCGTCCGGGGCGAGATCGGCCGCCGGCTGCAGATGATCGGTGCCCACCCCGCAATGGAGCCGCGCGCCCTCGCCGAAATCACGGGCCGCGTCGATCGACCGGCGGATCAGCTCGAGCGAGGTCGGCCAGTCCAGGCCCATGCCGCGCTGGGCCGTGTCCATCGCCTCGGCCACCCCCAGCCCCAGCGACCAGAGATGCCGCCGGAACGCCAGTGTCGCATCCCAGTCCACCGCCACGTCGAGCCATGGGTCGACCGTGCGGATCGGGTCGGCCACGACATGCGCCGCGGCGATCGCCACCCGCGGCCACGCCCCGGCCTTCGCCATCCGGGAAAAATCGCGCGGCGCACGAAGCTCGAACCGCTCCAGTTCCCCCGTCTTCGTCGGCAGATCGATCCTCGTCACCGCACATCTCCCGCATGGCCGGCAACACCGGCATCCTTCCCGGACTCCTCCAGAGACCCCACGTCGAGCCAGCGCCGCTCGCGCCAGCTCTGCAGGGCCAGCTCGGCGAGCTGCACCCCCTTGGCCCCTTCCATCAGACCATAGGCCCAGGGCGCCCCCTCGACGACATGTCGCAGGAACGCCTCCCACTGCTCGCGAAAGCCGTTGCCGCAGACCTGCGTCTCGGGAACCTCGCTCCAGTGCTCGCGCAGATCGAGCGGCTGCGGCAGGTCCGGATTCCATACCGGCCGCGGCGTGTTGACCTTGCCCTGGGTCCAGCAGCGGTGCAGCCCGGCCACCGCCGAGCCGTCGGTGCCGTCGATGTGGAAGGTCACCAGATCGTCGCGCCGGACCCGCGTGCACCACGAGGCGTTGACCTGCGCCACGATGCCGCCTTCGAGCTCGAGCGTCGCATAGAAGGCGTCGTCGACGTCCGGCACATAGACCCGGCCCTCCTCGTCGCGCCGCTCGAGCAGATGCGTCGCGCCGAGACAACTGACCGCGCGCACCGGCGCCACCACGTGATCGAGCACGTAGCGCCAGTGCGCCATCATATCGAGGATGACCCCGCCGCCCTCGGCCGCCTTGTAGTTCCAGGAAGGCCGCTGGGTCGGCTGAAGGTCGCCGGCGAACACCCAGTAGCCGAACTCGATGCGCACCGAGAGGATGCGGCCGAAAAAGCCGCCCCGCTTCAGCATGGCGAGCTTGCGCAGCCCCGGCAGATAGAGCTTGTCGTGCACCACGCCGCTGGCGATCCCGGCCTTCTGCGCGTGCCGCGCGATCGTCAGCGCCTCCTCGAGGCTCTCGGCGATGGGCTTCTCGCAATAGACGTGCTTGCCGGCGTCGATCGCCCGGCGCAACAGGCCGGCCCGCATCCGGGTCGAGCCGGCATCGAAGAAGATCGTGTCGTCCGGGTCGGCCAGTGCCGCATCGAGATCCGTCGTCCAGCGGGCGATACCGTGCGCCTCGGCCAGGGCCCGGATCTTGGCCGCATTGCGTCCGACGATGATCGGATCGATCGCCACCCTCGAGCCGTCGGCGAGGAGCAGCCCGCCCTCGTCCCGCAGGGGCAGGATCGAGCGCAACAGATGCTGGTTCATCCCCATGCGTCCGGTCACGCCGTGCATGATGATGCCGAGCCGTTCCATCGACGCCTCTCCCCGAACCCTTCCGCGACCCGCCGTCGGGCCGACCACCCGACGCTCCGGCCGCAGTCCACGCCGACGATCGCGCGTTCGTCGATCCCGCGCAAGCCGTCTGCGCTCCGGCACGTCACGAGAAATCGACCAAGCCCGATAAAAAGGACTTGCGTCCTTCTGATTGTGGTCCTATACTTCCATCATCATGAA
>JAGREO010000271.1 GCA_020446525.1 Geminicoccaceae bacterium
GTGGCCATGCGCGCGGGATCGGTCTTGCGCAGGGTCCAGGGTGCCTGCGCGTCGACGTAGCGATTGGCCTCGGCCACCACCCTCCAGATGGCCTCGAGCGCCAGATGGCTCGCCTGTCTGCTCATATGGGCGCGACACTGGTCGAGCAGGGACCGGACCTGCTCCAGCAGCGCCTCGTCGTCGGGCGTGAGCGGGCCCGGCTCGGGCACCCTGCCGGCACAGTTCCGGGCGATCATCGACAGGACGCGCTGGCACAGATTGCCGTAGTCGTTCGCCAGATCGGCGTTCATCCGCCGGACCATCGCATCGTGACGGAAGTCGCCGTCGCTGCCGAACGGCACCTCGCGCAGCAGGAAGTAGCGGGTCTGATCGAGGCCGTAGGTTTCGATCAGGGCGAGCGGGTCGATGACGTTGCCGAGCGACTTGCTGATCTTCTGACCTTCGTTGGTCCACCAGCCGTGGGCGAAGACCCGTGCGGGCGGTTCGATGCCGGCGGCCATCAGGAAAGCCGGCCAGTAGACCGCGTGGAAGCGCAGGATGTCCTTGCCGACGACGTGCACGTCGCAGGGCCAGAAGGTACGGAACGCCGCACCGTCGGTGTCGGGATAGCCGACCGCCGAAAGGTAGTTGGTCAGGGCGTCGAGCCAGACATACATCACATGGTCGGGATCGTTCGGTACGGGTACGCCCCACTCGAACGTCGTGCGGCTGACGGAGAGGTCCTGCAGGCCGCCCCTGACGAAGGCCACGACCTCGTTGCGCCGCGTCTCGGGCAGCACGAAGTCCGGGTGCGCCTCGTAGAAAGCCAGCAGGCGGTCCTGCCAGGCGGACAGCCGAAAGAAGTAGGAAGGCTCCTCGACCCATTCGACCGGTGCGCCCGACGGCGCCTTGCCGTCCTCGATCTCGCTCTCGGCATAGAACGCCTCGTCCCGGACGGCATACCAGCCGGCATAGGATCCGAGATAGATTTCGCCGGCACCGACCAGCACCTGCCAGAGATGCTGCACCGAGCGCTTGTGCCGCTCCTCGGTGGTGCGGATGAAGTCGTCGTGGCTGAAGTTCATCGCCTGCGCCAGATGGCGAAAACGCCGGCTCACCTCGTCGGTGAAGGCCTGCGGATCGACGCCGCGCGCCTGCGCCGCCTTCTCGACCTTCTGGCCGTGTTCGTCGGTGCCGGTGAGAAAGAAGACGCGCCTGCCGTCCAGCCGCATGAACCGCGCCAGTGCGTCACAGGCCAGGGTGGTGTAGGCGTGGCCGATGTGCGGGCTGTCGTTGACGTAATAGATCGGTGTCGTGACGTAGTAGGCGTCGGGCGCGGACAAGGGGTGTCATCCTCGAAGATCGAGCAGCGCCGGAGCGTCGGCGACGATCGCCTGCGCGGCGAGCAGCAGGGTCTGACGGGGATCGAGGTTCACGGCCTCGACCACGGCCGGCAACGGACGAAGCTTGTCCCACAGGCTCGCCCAGCGATCAAGCGGCCGGCCGGCGCCGAGCGCCCCGAGCAGGGCCCGCTCGCCTTCCACCAGCTCCGCGGGCTCGGGCCGGCCGCTGGCCGAGAGCGCCACCCGCCGGACGAGCACGTCGAAGAGCTCCGTCGCCAGCTCGATGCCGCCATCGGCGAGCATGCCGCCCGCGACCTCGAAGGCCGCCTGGGCGACGGCCGGGTCGTCGAGGCCCTCGTCGTTCGGTGTCAGGGCATCCAGGAGACGGGCGTAACGCTCGAGGAACTTCGCTTCGTGCAGCCGCAGCGCCCGGCCGGGCGAGCCCCGCGCCAGCGAAGCGAGGCGGGCCGCCGCCTGTGGATCGACGTCGTCCGCCAGCTCCATCAGCAGGCGGGCGCAGACGGTCTCTTCGAGCGGCCGCAGGCGGAGCCGGACACAGCGCGAGCGGATGGTCGCCAGCACGGCGCCCGGCCGGTGGCAGACCAGCAGCATCACCACGCCGGCCTGCGGTTCCTCGAGAAGCTTGAGCAGGGCATTGGCGGCATTGGCGTTGAGATCGTCGACCGGATCGACGATCAGCACCCGCGTCGCCGATCGGGCGGCGGTACCGTGCAGGGCCGAGATCACCTCGCGCACCGGGTCGATCGTGATTTCCGTCTGCATCCTGCCGGTGCGCGGATGCGCCCGCCGGCGCAGCACGCGCAGGTCCGGATGGGCGTGACCGGCGACCATGCGAAAGACGTTCGAGTGCGGCTCCCGGGCCATTGGATCGCCGCCGCTCAGAAGCAGCCGTGCGAAGCGGAAGGCCAGGGTCGCCTTGCCGATACCGGGCGGCCCGTGCAGCAGCCAGCCGTGCGGCAGGCGGCCGGACGCCACGGCCCGCGCGAAGACCGCCTCCGCCGCCTCGTGACCGAAGCAGAGAGCACGACCCTCCGGTGCGATCATTCCGCCGACCGTCCGGGTTGCGGGTCGAGACGTCGCAGAGCGTCGATCACGTCGATCGCGACTTCATCCTCGGCGCGCGCGGCATCGACCACCGCGAAGCGCCGGGGCTCGGCTCGGGCGAGGGCGAGGAAGCCCGCGCGTACGCGGTCGTGATAATCGTCGTGCTTGTCCTCGAAGCGCCCGCCGCCGCCCTGGGCGCGCCGCCTCTCGCGGCCGACGCGCGGATCGAGATCGAGGAGAAGGGTCAGATCGGGCAGGGTCGATCCGAGCAGCGGGGCGTGCAGACGATCGACGACCTCCAGGCCCAGACCACCCGCCAGGCCCTGATAGACACGGCTCGAATCGTGGAAGCGATCGCTGACGACCCAGCGTCCGGCGTCCAGTGCGGGGCGTACGACCCGGTCGAGATGGTCGCTGCGGGCCGCCATCATCAGGAGAAGCTCGGTCATGGCACTCCAGCGATCGACGGCGCCGCCGGTCACCAGAGCGCGGATCTGCTCGGCACCGGGCGTACCGCCCGGCTCGCGGGTGAGCACCGTCTCAATCCCGCGGGCTTCGAGGTGTGCCGCGAGCCGGCGCTGCTGCGTCGTCTTGCCGGCACCCTCGCCCCCTTCGAGCGTGATCAGGCGGCCGCGGTTCGGCTGCGGCACGCCCGTCGGGCTCACGGCGCGCCGCTGCCCCAGACCAGATAGTCGAGCGTTCCCTTCATGCGGCCGAGCATGCCGGCCTGCGGCACGTCGAGGGCCGCCACCAGGGGAATGCCGGCGGCGCGCTCGCCGTCCAGCATCAGCTCGATCTCGCCCAACCGCTGGCCCGCGGTGATCGGTGCCGGTACCGGCGCTTCGTAGCGCACACGGGCGCGCAGCCGGTCGCGGTCGGCTTCGGCCAGGGTGATGCCGATGACGTCTTCACCGATCAGCGGCACGCTCGCCGCCTCGCCGTGCCAGACCGGCACCTCGGCGACCGTCTCGCCCTGCTCGTAGAGCCGATATTCGTGGAAGTTGCGGAAACCATATTCGAGCAGGCGTTCGCTCTCGCTGCGCCGCTGGGAGGAGCTGTTCAGACCGGCGATCACCATGATCAGGCGTCGGCCGTCGCGCTCGGCGGAAGCGACGAGGCCGTAGCCGGCTTCGCTGGTGTAGCCGGTCTTCATGCCGTCGACGCCGGGCACGTTCGCCTTGAGCAGCGGATTGCGGTTGAGCTGGTTGATCCCGTTATATTCGAATTCGCGGATCGAATAGAGCTCGTAGAATTCGGGATAATCCAGGATGATCGTGCGCGCGACCGTCGCCAGATCCCGCACACTCATGACGTGCTCGGGATCGGGCCAGCCGCTGACGTTGGCGAAATGGCTGTTCTCCAGCCCCAGTTCCCGCGCCTTGTCGTTCATTCGCGCGACGAACGCGTCTTCGCTGCCGGCCAGCGCCTCGGCGAGCACGATGCAGGCGTCGTTGCCCGACTGCACGATGACGCCGCGCAGCAGGTCGCGCACGGCCACCCGGGTGTTCACCTCGACGAACATGCGCGAGCCGCCCATGCGCCAGGCCTTCTCGCTCACCGGCAAGGTGTCGTCGAGTGCCAGCCGCCCCGACTTGATCTCGTCGAACACGACGAGCGCGGTCATCAGCTTGCTCATCGAGGCGGGCGGAATGGGCACGTCCGGATTCTTGGCGAACAGGACGTCGTTGTTGCGATAGTCGACCAGAATGGCCGCCGTCGCTGCGGTCTCGAACTCTGCGGCCGGGGCGGGCGCGAACGGTGCGACGAGCAGGCCCAGGAACAGAAGGACACTCGGGGTGAAACGCGACATGGTCACTCCACGATCAGCGAGGCCGGGACGACGAAGGCAAGGAGGAAGAGGACCGCCACCGTTCAGCAGGCGACGACATAGGCTTCCTGGTATCCCAGGCGGTAGAGCCGTGCCAGCATGTCGAAGGCCTCGGAGCGCGACGGCAGGGGGCCCAGGCGCAAGCGGTAGAGGCGACCCTGGGCCGCCTCCAGATCCTCGATCCGCACGGCGCCGAGCTGCGCCAGGTCGCGCGAGATCGCGGTCGCACGACCGGCGTCGCCCAGAGCCGCCACCTGGACGAAATGGGCCCCCGTGCCGCACGACGCGGAGGGCGCCGCGGGTGCCCTGCCTGGAGCCGCCGCGACCGGCGTGACGCCGGCAGGCGAGGCCAGCGACGCCGTGACGACCTCCTTCTCGCGCGCGGACTTTCGGGATCCGGGTGTCGCACGAACGGCCATCACCGGGGTGGGTGGCGTACCGGTGGCGTCCGCGAGTTGCAGAAAGCGCACCCGCACCCTGGCGAGGCCGCGTTCGCGAAAGCCCAGTTCCCTCGCGGCCGCTTCGGAAAGATCGATCAGCCGGTCGCCGACGAACGGCCCCCGATCGTTGACCCGAAGTTGCAGGCGGCGGCCGTTCTCAAGATTGACGACCTCGACGATGCTCGGCAGCGGCAGGGTCGTATGGGCGGCGCTGATTCGGTTCTTGTCGAAGACTTCGCCGTTCGCGGTCGGCCGCCCCTGAAACGCGTCGCCGTACCACGACGCCACGCCGGTCTCGTCATAGGCGGGATCGAAGCTGGGGTGATACCAGCGGCCGTTGATCCGATAGGGATCGCCCACCTTGTAGTGACCGACGGCGGCGCTTTCGGGCCCGCTGCGCGGCGGGCTTGGGTGGTCCCCGCCGCCACAGGCCTGCAACCCGGCGAGCAGGAAGACCATGGCCGCGGCGCGCAGGCATGCGCCGAACGGCATCAGCCTTCGGCCCGCAGCCGATCGGCGAGCAGGCCGACACTGGTGGCGAAATAGCGCGATCGGTTCCAACGCAACAGCACCTGAAAGTTCTCGTAGACGAGGTAGGTGGGTCCCGCGCCGCCCTCTTTGGCATCGTCCATCGCCACGAGCCACGCCTCGATGTCCGCCTTGGGCAGACTGCCGCCGTTCGGCCGTCGCACACCCAGTTCGCCCCAGCGCGCGAGCGGCAAACCGTCGTCGAGACCCTCGTGCCGCAGGGCCGTCGCGCCGGCGCTCACCTCGCGCCCCCAGATGTAGCGGCGGTCCCAGCCCGACCGCGAGAGATAATTGGCCATCGAGGCGAAGATGTCGGGCAGACTGGTCCAGATGTCGCGCCGCCCGTCGCCGTCGGCGTCGACCGCGAAGCTCACATAGGTCGACGGCATGAATTGCGACTGACCCATGGCGCCGGCCCAGGAACCGAACATTTCGGGGGCGGTGATGTCGCCGCCGTCGATGATCTTGAGCGCACTGATCAGCTCGCCCTTGAAGAAATCGGCGCGCCGGCCGTCATGCGCCAGGGTGGCGAGCGCGGTGACGACGGGAAAGCGCCCCTTGAACTCGCCGAAGCTCGATTCGATGCCCCAGAGGGCCACGATCACCTCGGCCGGCACGCCGTAGCGCTTCTCCGTCTCGGCCAGCACCGCCTCGTGCTCGCGCAACAGGCGACGTCCCTTCTCGATGCGCGCGTCGGAGACCACCCGGCGGCGATATTCGACGAAGGTCAGCCGCCCCTCCGGCTGCTTGCGGTCGAGTTCGACGATCCGCGGCACCGGCTCGACGCCGGCCAGCGCGTTCTCCAGAGTCGCCGGTCGGATGCCCGCGGCGCGCGCCTCCTGCTTGAACGCATCGAGCCAGAGCCGGAACTCGGCGGCGGCGCGCACGGGACCGTGCACACCGAGCACCAGCCCGGCGACCAGCAGCGAAAGGATCAGGGCTCTGCCTCGCGGCGGTGCGACCCGATGGTGCATCGACGATACCTCGCTCATGAGCGCCGGCCACGCTCCCGGGCGCGGCGGCAATGGCCAGTCGACTCACTCTAGCGCACAACGCAGGGTTGCTGAAGCCCGAAGCCCGTCTTTCACCACATCAACTCGACGAAGGTGACGGAGGCGTCGCTCGAGAGCGACACGATCGCCCGCTCGACCGCGCCCCCGCTTCGAGATTCCGAAGGCGTCACCGACGAACGGACCAAGCTCGTCGCACCACATCCCGAACTCCGGTGCACCGCACCCTGATCGAGGACGATGTCGCACGGATCGACGACTTGCACCGAAACCTGCAGCGATGCGTTTCGCTGACCCGCGAAAGCACTACTTGTGACCAGCCCCGTCGACACCGCCAGGGCCGCGGACAGGATGACGGGCAGTGGCCCGGCGGTCCCGCCCGGACGAGCTACCTGCTCGACCATCGGCGTTTCTCCCGTTTGTTACCGGGAGGGCTTCTAGCATGTTCCGCCGTTGGATGTGTTAGCCGCCGTTAGCCATGCCCGGTCGCTCGCGGGCACTCAGAAATTCACCGTCACGGTGAGTTGATCCGCGTAATCGCCGGGCGGAATGCCGCTCTGTCCGGAGAATATCTCGGCATAGAGCGTCAGAACGACCGCCTGCTCTCCGTCGCTGACCACACCGACCGTCGGTCCTACCGTGATATTGTCGCCCCAAGGTACGCTGAGCGAGCCGTCCGTGAAGATCTGATAGACCAGATGAGCCGTGCCCGGCCCGGCGAGGAGCCTCGCCGTTCCGTCGCTCTGCGAGGTCAGTCCGATGGCGAAGGTGCCCGGGGTGTCGCAGGTGAGCGTGAGGCGGCCGCGTGCGGAGGCCCCGCGAACGGGTTCGACGATGCCGAATTCGAGCGGGCGCGTATCGACCTCGCATGCCACGACCGAGCGTGCCGCCGCTGCGACGAGGAGCGCCAGTGCCGCAGCGTTCAGGACCCGCACGTCACATCTCCGACGAACGGCATGGGATCGTCGCCGGCGGCCGGTGGACGAACGGGACAGCGAAAGGTCACCGGTGGCGCCAGCTCGTCTTCACCCGCCGCCACACCCTCGAGCGTCACGATCGCGCGATCGGACAACTCGAAGCCCTGGACTTCCGCCAGACCGTCCTTACCGACCAGAGCCGTGATCGCACCACGCCCATCCTCGAGAAAGAGCCCGCCCGGCAGCGGCGTGCCCGAAGCGTCGACGAGTCGCGCCGTCATGCCGCGGTAACGGCGGATGCCGAGATCGAGCTTCAATCCGGCACGATCGAAGGGCACGGCCACCGCCTCGCCGTCGCCATGGGCATCCAGCGGCAGATTCTCCATATCGACCCGCACCCGATTGGATTGATAGGGGCGCAGGTCGGGCAGAACCAGACGACCCTCGGCATCGGTCGTGCCGGCGCGGCGGTTGTCGAGGAAGACCGGCACACCCTCCAGGCCCGCGAGATCGACGATGCCGAAGGCGCGCCCGATGCGCCTCGAGACCGCGACCTCACCGTCGACGAGGGCAATCGATCCGTCGACGCCGAGGCGTCCCGCGGTGTCGCCGTCGACCGCCTCGGCATCGAGCCGCAGGCCGGCGTGGGAGGTCTGATAATCCATGCGCAGGTCGACGCGCTTGCGCGCACTGCCGGTCTCGGCGGCCAGACGATAGTCGAGCCCGAGATCGCTCGCCCCCCGGCTCCGCCGATAGATCGCACGAACCTGGCGGTCGTCCTCGTCGCCGGAAACCTGCGCGGTCAGGTTGCGCTGTGCGCCGAGCGGCAGTGTGTAGGATGCCGTGAGCGCCGTTTCGGCGTCGGGCGTGAGCGTGTGCGCGGCATTGACGATCAGCGAACCCGGCCCGAGCGGAACGGTATAGGAGGCGGAGACGGCCCGACTGTCGCGCCGCTCCCGCCTGCTCTGGTTCAGGGCGAAGAGACCGAGCCTGCCGGCTCGACCGAGATCGACCCCGAGCCGCGCCTCGTCGACCCGGCGCGGGGTGTTCGGTCCGTCGCCGTGCTGGCGAAAATCGGCGCCGGCATAGCGTGTCCGCAAGCTCAGATTGAGGGGGCCCAGGGTGCTCTCGAGTGTGGCCTGACCAAAACCGCCGCTGCCCGCATCGTCGTGCAGGCTGCCACCGAGGCCACCCGTCACGACGCCGAAGCGTCCCACCCGCAGGGCACCGCCGGCGACGGCACCGATGCGCTCGGGCGCCGCTTCGGCGTGCACTTCCAGCGTCGCCGCTTCGCTGAGGCCGTAGCGATGGGTGGCGGTGGCGATGGGATCGCCATAGTCGAAGCTCTCGGAGCCGAAATCCTCACGCTCGAAGCCCGCCTCGTAGCCGAACTCGTGCAGCCCCTCGCGCAAGAGACGCGGGCTGACATAGTAGCCCTGCGTCACGATCCGCTCGCGGCCGAGCAGATCGGTGATCTTGAGTTGCACCTCACCGGCACCGGTGACGACCGGCAGGTTTGCGATCGAGAACGGTCCGGCCGGCACGTCGCTGGTGCTGCGCGTGATGTTGTCGACGATCACCTCGACCACCGAGCGCTGGTCCGCCAGGCCGCCGATCGCCGGCAGCGGAAAGGTGACGAAGTTCGGATCGGTGGCGAAATTGGTGCCGTAGTGCAGGCCGCCGAACCGTACCGCGCGGGCGAAGGCGCCGCCGGTGGTCAGGCCGTCCCCCACCCGCAAGGTCGCTCGCTGATCCGGGAAATCCCTGGCGAAGGTCGTATCGAGACGAACGAGGTCGGAATCCCGCGTTACATCCTCGAGCTGCACACTGGAGACGAGTGTGCCGAATTCACCGAACACACCGGCTTCGGCGAGGCCGTCCAATCGCCGATCGACGCCCTCGCCGACGGTGGCCAACAGGTCATAATCGAGAAAGCCGCCGAATCCGGTGCGCGGTATCGGCCTCTCGCGCTCGCCGAGCTCCAGCGCGTAAGCCTGGAAAGCCGCACCGGGGGCGTCGAGCGTGAGCGTGAGCTCGACCGGGTCGATCGACCAGGTGGCACCATCGACGGCATCGAGCGGCAGGAACGGCTGACCCTGAAACGACAGCACCGCGTCCGGATCGATCACCAGGCGCCAGCGCCGTGCGGTCTCCAGTTCGACCGCCAACCGACCGGTGACCGGATCCTGCACCAGGAACGCGGCCTCGGCACGCGCTTCGCCGTTGATCACCGGTGCCAGCAGCCACTCCCGCCAGCGATCCTCTTCGAGCAACGGCAGATCGAGTGGATCCCGACGGAACGTCGGGCCCGCGGACGGCTCGACTTGCGCGGCTACCGGGCGAACCGGTGCGGCGCGCGACTCGGCGACCGGCGATGCGCGCACCGGCGCGGGCGACGGCATCGGCACCGTCGCTGCGCGCACGAGCGTGGCCGGCGATCGTG
>JAGREO010000272.1:0-1716 GCA_020446525.1 Geminicoccaceae bacterium
TAGCGGCCGGAATTGTAGATGACGATCAGATCGATGCCGCCCGCCTCCTCGCACTTGGCCGAGAGCCCGGTGCCGGCCCCGCCGCCGACGATCGGCGCGCCGCTCTCGGCCTTGGCGCGCAGCCGGGTCATGATCTCCGCACGGGAAAATCCGGGGCGTGCCAAGCCGGGGCCAGAATGGGCGGGCATCGGGCGTTCCTCCTCGTCTTCCCGGCGGCTCTAGCCGGTCACCTCGCGAAACTGGTCGACCACGGCGGCGGCGAATTCGGGGTCGTCGATGGCGAAAGGCAGGCGGATCACCCGGCGCCGGTCGGTGGGCTTCACGCTCGCCTCGATGGCGGCGAAGAGGGCGGCGTCGGCCTCGGGATCGAAGAAGGGCTGGCCTTCCACGTCGAGCAGGGAGACGCCCTTTTCGGGCAGCAGGAAGCGGACGGGCCCCTCGCAGGCGTCGAGCTTCGCCCCGATCCACGCACCGATGCGGCGGTTTTCGTCCACATTGGTGCGCATCAGCGTGACCTGGGGGTTGTGGACGTGGAGCCTGCGGTGGCGGAACGGCGCCGGCACGCTCTCCATGCCGCCGAAATTGACCATGTCGAGGGCGCCGCACGAGCCGACATAGGGGACGCGGGTGCGGGCCACGGCGCCGAGCCGGTCGTCGGTCGCGGGAAAGACGCCGCCCGCCAGCAGATCGCAGATTTCCGTCGTGGTCAGGTCGATCACCGCTTCGATCAGACCGGAATCGACGAGCTTCTCCATCGAGCGGCCGCCGGTGCCGGTGGCGTGGAAGACCAGGCAGTCCCACGTGTCTTCGAGCGCGGCCGTCACGGCGTCCACGGCGGGCGTGGTCACGCCGAACATGGTCAAGCCGACGGCGGGCTTGTCGTCGGTCGCCGCGGGCAGGTCGTGTTCGACCATGCCGGCGATGGCGTGGGCGGCGTTGCCCAGCACCTTTCTCGAGATGCGGTTGAGGCCGGCGACATCGGTGACGGCGTACATCATGCAGAGGTCGGAGGGGCCGACATAGGCCGCCACGTCGCCCGAGGCCACGGTCGAGACGAGCAGCTTGGGCACGCCCACCGGCAAGGCGCGCATCGCCGGCGCGATCAGGGCGGTGCCGCCCGAGCCGCCGAGCCCGATCATGCCGGCCACGTCGTCGCGGCGGCCGACATGGGCTTCGAGCGCCCGGGCCATGGCGGCGACGGCGCTGCCGCGGTCGCCGGTGAAGACGGCATCCGCACCGTCCGGATGGCAGGCGGCGACGGCCCGGGCTCCGGCGCCGGGGCTCCTGGTGCTCACGTCGAGAAGCTCGGCCCGAAGCCCCGTCTTCTCGATCAGCTCCTGCACATAGGCGAGCTCGCGGCGTTTGGTGTCGCAGGTGCCCACCACGAGAATTTTCGGCACGCCTATCTTCGGATCGTCGCGCACGGGATCGGCTCTCCCTGTCCTTCTCTTCGCTCGGCCGAGCGGGCCGTACTGTCGCGCATGCGGGGCGAAAGGGGAATAGGGCGGGCGCTTTCGCCGGCGGCCGGGCCCCGCTATGTAGGGGCGCAACGAGTGATCTCCGGACCGGGCCGACATGCAGACCGTCAACGACATCCGCGCGACCTTTCTCGATTATTTCGCCAGGGCCGAACACGAGGTCGTCGCCTCCTCGCCGCTCGTGCCGCACAACGATCCGAGCCTGCTCTTCGTCAATGCCGGCATGGTGCAGTTCAAG
>JAGREO010000272.1:1846-2239 GCA_020446525.1 Geminicoccaceae bacterium
AGATGCTGGGCAATTTCTCCTTCGGTGATTATTTCAAGGAGCGGGCGATCGAGCTCGCCTGGAACCTGATCACGAAGGAATACGGCCTGCCGGCGGATCGTCTTCTGGCGACCGTCTATCACGAGGACGACGAGGCTTTCGGCTTGTGGAAGAAGGTGGCCGGGCTGCCCGAGAGCCGCATCATCCGCATCCCGACCTCGGACAATTTCTGGGCCATGGGCGACACCGGACCCTGCGGCCCGTGCTCGGAGATCTTCTTCGACCACGGGCCGTCGATCCCCGGCGGCCCGCCCGGCAGTCCGGACGAGGACGGAGACCGGTTCATCGAGATCTGGAACCTCGTCTTCATGCAGTTCGAACAGTTCGCGGACGGCCGGCGCGAGAACCTGCCGC
>JAGREO010000273.1 GCA_020446525.1 Geminicoccaceae bacterium
TCCTCCAGCGCGAAGCGCGCGCAGGCGGATGGGAGCTCGTCGGGTGGGGCGGTGTGATGGTGGGTCATGGGGCGATTTATAGGTGCGCATTCCGATTCTGTCAACGCTTTTTATCCTATAATGTAGACCCGTCGTGACCGGTCGTCCCGTCGCCGCGAAGGTGCCGTCGAGCCTCGGAATCCGGGGACCGGGACGGCGGGTCGTGGTGCTGGAGCGAACTCGCGCGCATCCGTTGAGCGCGGTTCGTCAACCCTTTCTTCATCTTCGTCGGCTAGGGTGATCGTCGCCGGTGGCTGTCGCCGGAGCCGTTCCCGATCGGCTGGAACCATTCCGATCGATGGGGACGGGCGATGAAACGAGGAGCTTTGGCCATCTCGATCGCATCGGCTCGCGACGATCTTCGGCCGGCGGGCATCGTTCGTCGTGTCGCGCCGGGGCGTTCGCCGGTGCGCGGGCGCCCGGGTCCGGCGGTTCCCCGTCGGGTGCCGGTGGGATGAGCGCCTTGCGTTCGGCCCTGCTCGCCGTGCTCGTCGCACTCCTCGCGGTATTCGAGGGACAGGCGGCGGCCCAGACGGTCCACACGCTCGTCGCCGAGGCCGATTCGAAGCTCCGGTTGAACAAGCCCACCACCAATTACGGCGGGTCGAATACACTCGTGGTGGTGACGGACAGCAAGGAACGACGCGGGCTGGTCGCGTTCGACCTCTCCGATATTTCCGGCGGTGAGGTCATCAGCGACGCCCGGCTGAAGCTCTATGTCCGCAACGCCTATTCGCAGTCGGTCGACGTGCACCGGGTGACGGCGCCATGGACCGAGGGCGGCGTCACCTGGAGCAATATCGCCGCCAGCCACGACGCCGTGGCGGAAACCAGCTTCATTCCGGCCACCGAGGACGCCTATACCGACGTCGACGTCACCTCGCTGGCGCAGGACTGGCACGACGGCACCCACGATGAAGACGGCGTCATGCTGATCATGCGCGGCAATTTCGACAATCTGCATTTCGAGACCATCGACGATGGCGGCGGCAACCCGCCCTATCTGCACGTCGTCACCAATCTCGGCACCTACGACATCACCGCCGACCGCGACGCCTTCATCGAGGAAAGCAGCCCCGGCGGCAATTTCGGCAGCGACGACCGGATCAAGGTGAACATCGCCGATCTGGACACCTATCGATCGGTCGTGCGGTTCGACGTCGCCTCGCTGCCGGCGGGCAAGGTCGTCACCGACGCCACGCTGAGGCTCTATGTCACCGATGGTTCGAGCGACACCATGTCGGTCCATCGCATGACCTCGGCCTGGACGGAAGGCGGCGTCACCTGGAACACCCACGCCTCCAGCTACGATCCCGCGGCGATCGTCGGCTTCGTGCCGTCCGTCGAGGAGGCGTTCGCGGATATCGACCTCACCGCGACGGTGGACGACTGGTATCGGGGTATCACCGTCAATGACGGGCTGATGATCCTGACGACCGGCGACGACGGTTTCGATTTCAAGGCGAGGGAAACCGGCGATCCGGCCAGCAGGCCGCGATTGCTCGTGACGTTCGCCGATCCGGTCCTCGCGCTCGGTCGTACGGCGACCGTCCTGAACGATCCGATCGACGGCGCCTCGAACCCGCACGCCGTTCCGGGTGCGGTCGTCCGGCACGAGATCACCGTCACCAATGCCGGTCTCGGCAGCCCGGACGACGACACGGTGGTCGTCCTGGACGACCTTTCGAGCCATGCCGCGCTGTTCGCGGGCGATCTCGGCGGCGGCGGCTCGGGGCCGGTATCCTTCACCGACGGCATCCCTTCCTCGGCGCTGACCTACACCTTCACCAGCCTGGGGAGCGGCACCGACGATCTCGATTTTTCGAACGACGGCGGCAGCAGCTGGACCTATGTGCCCACCCCCGACGGCGACGGCTACGATACGGCCGTCACCCATATCCGCATCCGGCCGCAGGGCACCTTCGCCCCCGAGAGCGGCGGCCAGAGCGCGAGCTTCCGCATCGGCTATCGGGTGCGGGTGCGATGACTCCAGCAGGTGCGGTGACCCGGGCAGGTGCGGGTGCGGTGAACCGGGGCCGTGCTCCTCGACGTCGGGTCATCGCGGCCGGACGGGATACCTCCCTGCGACGCCGCGGCAATGTCCGCTCGACGGCGCGGCCGGACGTGCGGCCGCGACGAACGATGGCTCGTGTGAGCGGAATTTCGCCATCGGAACACGGCTTGCGGGATGCGGCGGTTTCCGTCATCGGGATGGCGGACCATCGTCGTCCGCGGCGAACGAGGAGCGAAACGGTGCCGCGGCGAACGCTCGGTCTTGATCTCCTGGTCTCCGCCATCGGGCTCGGCTGCATGGGCATGAGCGAATTCCACGGCCCGCGGGACGACGACGAGAAACGGGCGGTTCTCCGGCGGGCGGTCCATCCGGGCATCGACTTTTCCGATACCGCCGATATGTACGGTCCGCACCACAATGAAGAGCTGATCGGCCCCTTCCTCGCCGAAAGCGGTGCGAAGGTGAAGGTCGCCACCAAGTTCGGCATTGTGCGGAAACCGGGTGACGATGCGCGCAGCATCGACAACGGCGCAGCTTGCATGCGCCGTGCCTGCGAAGCCTCGCTCGAACGTCTCGGGGTCGAGCGGATCGATCCCTGCTACGTCCATCGTATCGACCGCGAACGGCCCATCGAAGAAACGATGGAAGGGCCGGCTGCCCTGAAGCGCGAGGGAAAGATCGATCACATCGGGCTTTGCGAGGTCAGCGCGGGGACCTTGCGCCGCGCCCATGCGGTTCATCCGGTGGCGGCGGTGCAGACCGGATATTCGCTGTGGACCCGTGACGTCGAGGCCGAAGTCCTGCCGGCCTGCCGTGCGGCGGGCATCGGCTTCGTCGCCTGTTCGCCGCTCGGGCGGGGTTTCCTGACGGGCCGCTTCAAGGCCGGCTCGCCGTTCGAGGACGGCGATTTCCGTGCGAGCCTGCCGCGCTTCGCCCCGGACCATGCGGCGGCCAGTACCGCCCTGGTCGAGCTCGTACGCGGCATGGCGGCGGCAAAGGGATGCACCCCGGCGCAGATCGCGCTCGCGTGGCCGCTCGCCAGGGGTGACGACATCGTGCCGATTCCCGGCACCAAGCGGCTGAACTATCTGGAAGAGAACGTGGCCGCCGCGTCGATCGGCCTGGACGAGAACGCGCGGGATAGGCTCGAAGAGGCCGTTTCCCGCATACCCGTCAGGGGCGAGCGCTATACCGAAGAAGGCATGAAGGGGCTGAACGCATGACGCGGGATCGTCGCGCGCCGGCCGCCGAGCCGCAAACGCGCGACATGCTCGGTCGCGCGCGACGGGTGTCGTCGGGTGTGCGGCCATCGTGAACCGGAACAGGCCCGCATCGGCCTTCGCGCGTCACTTCGCGCGTGCGCGAAAGAGAAACCGTCCCGTGCCGGGGGCAC
>JAGREO010000274.1 GCA_020446525.1 Geminicoccaceae bacterium
CTGCAGGGCGACATGCCGACCCTCGATCCGGCGGCCCTGCACCAGTCGCTCGAGCCGCTCGACGCACTGGGCGCCGACATCGCGACCCTGGTCAACGAAACCGACGATCCGGCCGACATCGCCAATCCCAACGTGGTCAAGGCGGTGGTCGCCTGGCGCACGCCGCGGCTCGGCCGGGCGCTCTATTTCACCCGCGCCTCGGCGCCGGGCGGCGCCGGCCCCGTCTGGCATCACATCGGCCTCTACGCCTTTCGCCGCGAAGCGCTCGACCGCTTCGCCGCACTGCAGCCGAGCCCGCTCGAGCGCCGCGAGAAGCTCGAGCAGCTGCGCGCCCTCGAGGCCGATATGACGATCGGCGTGCGCCTCGTCGACGCGGTGCCCTTCGGCGTCGACACCCCGGCCGATCTGGAGCGCGCCCGCGCCGTCCTCGAGAGGAGACCCGCACCTTGAGCGACATCGTCGACGATCAGCCCGCCGCCGGCGGCGAAGGAGCGACGGGCGACCCGGTCGATGCGACGCGGGCCATCGCCTATCAGGGCCGGCCCGGCGCCAATTCGCAGATCGCCTGCGAGCAGGCCTATCCCTCGATGACGCCGGTGCCGTGCGAATCCTTCGAGGAGGCGTTCGACGCGGTGCGCTCGAAGGCGGCCCGGCTGGCGATGATCCCGGTCGACAATTCCATCGCCGGGCGGGTGGCCGACGTCCATCATCTGATGCCGGGCTGCGGCCTGCACATCGTCGGCGAACATTTCCTGCGCATCAATTTCCACCTGCTGGGGCTCAGGGGTGTGAAGCTCGCCGACGTGCGCTGGGTCCATTCGCACGTCCACGCGCTGGGCCAGACCCGCGGCTTTCTCAAGCGGCACGGCCTGATCCCGCGGGTGACGGGCGACACCGCCGGGGCCGCGGCCGAGGTCGCCGAGCGCGGCGACCCGGCGCACGCCGCCATCTCGCCCAGGCTGGCGGCGGACATCTACGGCCTCGACGTGCTCGCCTCGGACATCGAGGACGCCGCGCACAACACCACCCGCTTCCTCGTCCTCTCGCGCACGCCCGACCTGCCGCCGGCGGACGCCGCCGCGCCGGTCATCACCAGCTTCCTCTTCAACGTGCGCAACGTGCCGGCGGCGCTCTACAAGGCGCTGGGCGGTTTCGCCACCAACGGCGTCAACATGATCAAGCTCGAGAGCTACATCGATCCGGGCTTCGGCCAGGCCCAGTTCTACGCCGACGTGCTGGGCCACCCCGAAGACGACGGCCTGCGCCACGCCTTCGAGGAGCTGAACTTCTTCGCCCATCGGGTGGAGATGCTGGGCACCTACCCCGCCTCGCCGCTGCGCTCGAGCCTGGGCTGAGCCCCGAGCGGATCGGATCGGGGCGAATGCGGTTGCCCCGGCGGCGCTCCCCCGCCATGATCGCGCCGCGCCCGATTGGCCTTCCGAAAGCGCGACCGGCCGGCTCTCGCCGACGGTGATCGGCGAGAAGGCGAAAACCCAGGGAGGAAACCGGTCATGGCATCGGTGGACGTACGTCAGGTCGACAAGTTCTTCGGCTCGACCCAGGTTCTGCACAAGGTCTCGGTGGACATTCCCGACGGCGAGTTCGTCGTCCTCGTCGGCCCGTCCGGCTGCGGCAAGTCGACCCTGCTGCGAATGATCGCCGGTCTCGAGGAGGTCAATCGCGGCGAGATCGTGATCGGCGAGCGGGTGGTGAACAATGTGCCGCCCAAGGATCGGGACATCGCCATGGTGTTCCAGAACTACGCGCTCTACCC
>JAGREO010000275.1:0-370 GCA_020446525.1 Geminicoccaceae bacterium
CCCCAATCTGGCGGAGGCGCTCAAGGTGCTCGGTTATGTGCAGCGCTTCGGCGTCGGAATCGCCACGGCACGAAAGCTGTTGCGGGACGCGGGACAGCCCGATCTCGAATTCGTCGTCGAGCCGAATTACATCCAGGTGATCATCAGAAAGAATTGAGCGTGCCGGTACCCGTCATCACCTTCTTCAACAACAAGGGCGGTGTCGGCAAGACCTCCCTGGTCTACCACCTCGCCTGGATGCTGTCGGAGACCGGTCATCGCGTGCTCGCCTGCGATCTCGATCCGCAGGCCAACCTGACCTCGGCCTTTCTCGACGAGACGGCCATCGAGGAGCTCTGGGACGACGACGACGACAACGGGGGCGACAGCG
>JAGREO010000275.1:424-4667 GCA_020446525.1 Geminicoccaceae bacterium
TGCGCGAACCAAAGCTTCGATCCGTCACGACCGGTCTGCATCTTCTGCCCGGCGATCTGAGCCTGTCGGGCTTCGAGGACGCGCTCTCCGAACAATGGCCGAACGCTCTCGGCTCGGCCGATCTCTACCGTCCCTTGCGCATCCTCACCGCGTTCTGGACCATCATGCAGACCGCTGCGGCGGCGGTGGACGCCACCGTCATCCTCGCCGATGTCGGCCCCAATCTCGGCGCCATCAACAGATCGGCGCTGATCGCCACGGACAGCATCGTCGTGCCGCTCGGCGCCGATCTCTTCTCGCTGCAGGGCCTGCGCAATCTGGGTCCGACCCTCCAACGCTGGCGAATGGACTGGACGAGACGGCGGGAGAACGAGCAGAAAGCCGGAAAACCCGTCGGGTTTCCGCTGCCGGAAGGCCGGATGCAGCCGATCGGCTATGTCGTGCAGCAGCACTCCGTTCGGCTCAGCCGGCCCGTGAAAGCCTGCGACACGTGGATCAACCGGATGCCGCGCGAATATGCGCGAAGCCTTCTGCGCGACCTCGAGGGTCCCTGGCCCGCCTCACCGACGACGGACCCGCACTGCCTCGCCACGATGAAGCACTATCGAAGCCTGATCGCGATGGCGCAGGAGCACCGCAAGCCGATCTTTCATCTCAAATCCGCGGACGGCGCCATCGGCGGCCATGCCGGCGCCGTCGCCGATGCCCGAGGAGATTTCAGGAAGCTGGCCGAAACGATTGCGAGCAGGGCTGAACTGACACCGGAAAAATGCTCTGCATAGTTCTTTGGGCAGAGTCCTTCATCGAAAACACCTTGCGGATGAGCGGGGTGCCTCGTCGGGGATCGGCCGGGCAGACGGCGGCACGGATCACGAAATTACATCACAAAGGAAAGATTTTCTACCGCTGCGGGATAATTGCATCGACAGCCGCGGCCTTGCGGCTTAAAGCAGACCGGTGCGATCGGCGCTCCCTTCGTGCCCCGACCTCCTCCCCCCGCACCCAGGGATCGAGATGACCATGTCGTCCCTGCCCGAGCCGATGGCCGCCATGGGCCGACACGAGACGGCGGCGATGGTGACTCGGTACATCGTTCACGAGCCGCCCGTCGCTCCGGAAAACCGTGACCGATGACGGAAATCCAGGTCGATCTCTTCCTCGACAGCCTGATCAACGCGCCGATCAAGGACGATCGGGCGCTGATGGAGTTCCCGTTCTTCTCGCTGCAGAAGGCGCCCCGGATGAAGCCGCTCGTCTATGACGACGGCAAGGTCAAGATCGAGGTCCGCCCGGGCGATCGCGGCATCGCGACGATCTGGGACAAGGACGTGCTGATCTACATCGCCTCGGTGATCAACGACCGGATCGAGCGCGGCCTGCCGGTCGAGAAGACCATCCGCTTCAACGCCTACAACCTCCTGCAGGTGACCGGCCGCAGCTCGGGCAAGCGGGCCTACGAGCTGCTGCTCGATGCCATGTTCCGCCTGCGCTCGACCACCATCGTGACCACCATCGCCGCCGGCGAGACCAAGGAACGCCGCGGCTTCGGCTGGATCGAGACCTTCCGCGTGCTGGAGAAGAAGACCAGGGCCGGCAAGCAGGTGATGGCCGCCTGCGAGATCACCCTCAACGAATGGATGTTCCGCGCCATCGTCAAGGACCGTCGGGTGCTGACCATCGATTCGCGCTATTTCAAGCTGACCATGGGCATGAAGCGGCGGCTCTACGAGCTCGCCCGCAAGCATTGCGGCCATCAGGACCGCTGGGTGATCAGCCTGCCCAAGCTGATCGAGAAATGCGGCTCGGTGCTCGAGCCGCGCTTCTTCAAGCCGCAGCTTCGCCGGGTGATCGAGGACGACGATCTGCCCGAATATCACATCGCCATGAGCTTCGACCCCAAGACCAAGGAGGACGTCGAGGAGGGCGGTTTCGAGAGCCGCCGCTGGGCCAGCAACGAGCGCATCCTGGTCAGCTTCTGGCCGCGTCACGCCGGCCGGGCCTCCCTGGCGGCCCCGGTCCGCGCCTGACCCGCCCCCCATTCGGTACATCGTTCACGGTTCGGGGTTCGGGGTTCACGAACCGGGGTTGACGGCATCGGAGGGTCGGGCGGAGAACCCGCACCGATCGTCCGGGACATGCGACCCGACAAGGCGCTGGAGGCATTTTTCGATCCCGCCCGATCGGGAATTGCTCTAGAGAGCTTTTCCCGATCTGGTGGACCAACCGGATCGATCAGGAAATGCGTCGAAACAAGGAGCTGGAGCGAATTTTTGATCCCGCCGGATCGGGAACTGCTCCAGATCGGCCCCTCCCGGGATCACGCCCGCCCCCCTCTCTTTCGGCTTTTGGAGACCGTCTTGCTGCGCACCGCCATCCTGGGCCTGGGTTACGTCGGCACCACCACCGCCGCCTGTCTGCTCGAGGACGGCCACCGCGTGCTCGGTGTCGACATCAACCCGGCCAAGGTCGAGGCCCTGGGCCGGGGCCGCTCGCCGGTGGTCGAGCCCGGCGTCGAGGAACGGCTGCAGGCCGGTGTCGAAGCCGGACGGATGACCGCCGCCACCGACATCGCACCGCACATCGACGATCTCGATCTGGTGATCGTCTGCGTCGGCACCCCCTCGCGCGCCGACGGCAAGCTCGACCTCACCCATCTGCTCGAGGTCACCCGCCAGCTCGGCCGCAGCCTGGCCGGCCGCAGCGCGGACCGGCCGCCGCTCCTGCTGGTCTTCCGCAGCACCATGCCGCCCGGCACCATGGACCGGCTGGTGGCGCCCACCCTGCGCAAGGCCGCGGGCGAAGCCCCGGGCGGCCGCTACGAGATCGCCTTCAACCCCGAATTCCTGCGGGAATCGACGGCGGTGAAGGATTATTTCTCGCCCCCCAAGATCGTCATCGGCGAGCGCGAGCCGGGCCTGACGAAGAAGCTCATGGGCATCTATGACGGCATCGAGGCACCGATCTTCGAGGTGCCGTTCGGCACCGCCGAGATGGCGAAGATGGTCGACAACAGCTTTCATGCGCTCAAGGTGGCGTTTGCCAACGAGATCGGCCGCATCGCTCTGTCGAAAAACATCGACCCGCAGAGCGTCGCCGATCTCTTCCTCGCCGATACCAAACTCAACATCTCGCCCTATTACCTGCGCCCGGGCGGCCCCTTCGGCGGCTCCTGCCTGCCCAAGGACCTCTCGGCCATGCTCGCCCTGGCGCGCGAATCCGGCCTTTCGGTGCCGGTGCTGAGCGGCGCCAGGGAGAGCAACGCCATGCATCTGGCCTGGATCCTCCAGGCGATCAAACGCCGCGCCCCGGCACCGGGTCCGGTGCTGCTCTTGGGTCTCTCCTTCAAGTCCGGCACCGACGATCTGCGCAACAGCCCGCTCCTGGCATTGGCCGAGATGCTGCTCGAGGCCGGCTACGATCTCTCCGTCCACGACCCCGACCTCGATTCCGCCCGCCTCGTCGGCGTCAATTTCGCACTCGGCGTCGAGCATCAGGAGGTTCTGGTCGAGCGTATGGTCGAGGACGTCGAGCCGGCGGCGGCGAAAGCGGCGGTGATGATCCTGGGCAAGCCGATGAAGCATCTGCCGCGGGCGCTGCTCGAGGATCCGCGGCTGATCGACATCGACCGTCTGGGCACCTCGCTGGCCTCGGCCTGAGCCGATGACCGATACGGCCGAAGCCCCGTCCCTCGCTTCCGCACGCTCCCGAACGCCCGCAGCCCCGGAGCCCGCACCGGAAGAAACGGACCGCCCGTCCGCGACGGATGCGGCCATGGGCGAAGACCCGGACCCGCCGCTCGAGGGCTATCACCGGGTGCCGCGGCCGATGCGTCCCGGTCCGGCGCCGCGCCGGCTCGACATTCTCTTCCTCTACAGCCGCCCGCCGCTGCCGATGACCCGGGGCGACGAGCTGACCGTGGCGCATCTGCTCGAATTCCTGCACGCCCGCGGTCACGCCGTCGATCTGATCACGCTGGCCCCGCCCGGCTACACCCTGCGGCGCGAGCACGAGGCCTGGCTGAAGAGCCGCTGCCGCACCTTCGCGCTTGTGCCCGTCGGCCGGGTCGAGAGTGCCCTGCGCGCGGTGCTGGGCCTCTTCAGGGGCTGGCCGCTGCAGATCGGCCTGCTCTGGAACCGCGCGCAGATGCGCCGGGCCGAAGCCGCGGTGAAGGGCCGGGCCTACGATCTGGCCTATGCCTACTACATCCGCAGCGCCGAAGTGCTGCACGCCGTCAAGGAGCGCG
>JAGREO010000276.1 GCA_020446525.1 Geminicoccaceae bacterium
CGATGACGATGGTGCCGATGGCGACGACGGTGGCCGGCGACGAGCCCGAGAGGGCGGCGAACAGCATGCAGGCGAAGACGCCGGCGATCGCCAGCCCGCCCTGGAAATGACCGACGCAGGCGATGGCGAAGCGGATGATGCGCCGGGCCACGCCGCCGGTCGACATGAAGGTCGAGGCCAGGATGAAGAAGGGGATGGCGAGCAGCGTGTAGTGCCCGGAGAAGGCGTTGAAGAGGGTCTGGGCGATCGATCCCAGCGAGCTGTCGGAGAAGATCAGAAGGAAGATGATCGAGGAGAGGCCGAGCGAGACGGCGATCGGCACGCCGATCAGGAGGAAGCCGATGACCAGCAGGAAGAGAAAGGCGACGGTCATGCGCGCGGCTCCCCGTCCGTCGTGCGCTCGTGCGGATCGAGCGGGTCGGGCTCGCGGGCGCGGCGGGCGGCCGCCTCCTCGACCAGATCCTCGGCCTCGTGGCTGGCGATCAGCCGGTCCGCGCGGCCCTGCCAGATCGCCCAGCTCGCCTCTAGGAAGCGGAAAGTGATGAGCGTCATGCCCAGCGGCAGGGCGAAGTAGGGGATGAAGCGCGGCAGCTTCTCGTAGGGCTCGTTCTCGTTCAGGAGCGGCTCGATGAAGCGCAGCCAGTCCGGCATGGGGATGTCGTTGACCTCGTACCAGACCTGGGTGCCGGCGAACGGCAGCCAGTATTGCCAGGCGCCGTAGAGCAGCAGCAGGCTGAAGGCGACGCAGCTCGCCGCCGCCGCCAGCGCCATGATCCGCCGGGCCGGCGGCGCCAGCAGGTTGAGGATCACGTCGACGCCGAGATGGCTGCGCTTCTTGATGCAATAGGCGGTGCCGATCAGCACCAGCCAGGCGAACAGGAAGACGGTCGTCTCCAGCGCCCAGAGGATGTTGGTGTTGAAGATGTAGCGGGCGACGACGTTGGCGAAGGTGACGATGGTCATCAGGCCCAGGACGAGCGCGATGAACGTCTCCTCGATCGTGTCGACCCAGCTCGTGGCCGCACCATAGTGTTCGGTCGCATGAGCCTGCATGCCACCAGCCCCCCGCTCGATGGCCGGCCACCGGCGGCACGTGGCCGCCGGTGGCGCCGTTTTTTGTTCAGAGGTTCCCGTTCAGAGAACGGGAACGCCTAGTTGGAAGCGTTCGACGCCACGGCCTGGTCGATCAGATCCTGGCCGATATCGTCCTTGAACTTGTCCCAGACGGGCTTCATCGCATCGACCCACTTCTGCCGCTGCTCGGGCGTCAGGGTGCGGATCTCGCTGCCGGCCTCGACGATGAGCTCCTTGTTCTGCTCGTCGACCGCGGTCGATTCGGCGTTGCGCTGCTCGGTGACCTCGTGGAGGATGGTCGTGAACTGCTCGCGCACCTCCTCGGGCAGGCCGTCCATGAACTTGGTCGAGGCCACGACCATGTAGTCGATGATGCCGTGATTGGTCTCGGTGATGCCGTCCTGCACCTCGAAGAACTTCTGGCCGTAGATGTTCGACCAGGTGTTTTCTTGACCGTCGACAACGCCGGTCTGCAGCGCGCCGTAGACCTCGGAAAAGGCCATCGGCTGCGGCGAGGCGTCGAGCGCTTCCATCTGCGCGACGAGCACGTCGGAGGGCTGGACG
>JAGREO010000277.1 GCA_020446525.1 Geminicoccaceae bacterium
CGGACGCGGCGCTGGCCGGGCTCGAGCGGATCGAGGCGCCGGACTTCGCGACCGAGGCGCTCACCATCGCCCTTCGGATGCGCGAGGCGCTGGACGCGCCGGGCCGGACGGTGGCGCTGGTCACCGGCGACCGGACGCTGGGGCGGCGGGTGGCGATCGAGCTCGGCCGTTTCGGCGTCGACATCGACGACACGGCCGGCACACCCCTGGACCAGAGCCCGCCCGGCAGCTTTCTGCTGCTGGCGGCGCGGGCGGTGATCGACGGCTTGCAGCCGGTGCCGCTGCTCTCGCTGCTCAAGCATCCGCTGGCCAGGGGCGGCACCGAAGATGGCGCCTTCAGGCGACAGGTTCGGGCCTTCGAGCGGACGGTGCTGCGCGGCCCGCGCACCGCCGGCGGCTTCGACGGCCTGCGTCGTGCGCTCGAGGCGGCGCATGCCCGCAAGCGCCCGCCGCAGCCGCCCGAGGGCCTGCGCGACTGGCTGGCGGCGATCGAGGAGGCCGCGGCGCCGCTCGACCGGCTCGCCGGGGCCGGTGAAGCGACCTTCGCAGAGCTCGTCGAGGCGCATCTGGCGTTCGCGCAATGGCTGGCGCGCGACGCCCAAGGGCGGCCGGATGCGCTCTGGGCCAGAGAGGCGGGCGAGGCGGCGGCCACCTTCATGGCGGATCTGGCCGAGGCCGCGCGCGATTTTCCGCCGGTCGCCGTCACCGCTTATCCGGCGCTGCTGGCGGTGCTGATGGGGGCGCAGAGCGTGCGGCCGCAGGCCGGGCGGCATCCGCGGGCGGCGATCCTGGGTCAACTGGAATCACGGCTTATGAGCGCCGATCGGATGCTGATCGCCGGCTTGAACGAGGGTGTCTGGCCGCAGCGGCCGGATCCTTCGCCCTGGGTCAACCGGGCGATGCGCACCGCACTGGGCCTGCCGCCCGTCGAGCAGCGCATCGGCATCGCCGCCCATGATCTGGTGATGGCCGCCTGTGCGCCCGAGGTGGTGCTCAGCCGGGCCCGCAAGGACGCCGCCGGCGCGCCGACGACGGCCTCGCGCTGGCTGTTGCGGCTGCAGGCGGTACTGGAGGCGACCGGCGACAAGGAGCGCATCGACGCCGATCCGTGCTGGGCGGCCTGGGCGGCGTCGCTCGATCGGCCCGCGGCCCCGCCCAGCCCCTGCCCGCGCCCGGTCCCCTGCCCGCCATTGAAGACTCGGCCGAACGAGGCTTCGGTGACCGAGATCGAGACCCTGATCCGCGACCCTTACGCTTTTTATGCCCGGCGCATTCTCGGTCTCGACGCGCTGGACGCGCTGGACGAGGAGCCGGGTGCGGCCGAGCGCGGCACGGTGATCCATGCGGCCCTCGAGGATTTCGTGCGCGCCTGGCCCGGCCAACTGCCGCACGACGCCCTGGAGCGGCTGCTCGAAGCGGGACGAAAGCGCTTCGAGGAGGTCGGCCATCATCCGCAGGTGCGGGCGATCTGGTGGCCCCGCTTTCTCGACATCGCCGACTGGTTCATCGAGCAGGAGAAAGTGCGCCGGAGCACCGCGCAGAGGATCATGGCGGAGAGCCGGGGTCGCCTCGAGATCGATACGGGCACGGGCAAGTTCCTGCTCAAGGCACGGGCCGACCGGGTCGAGATCGGCGCGGACGGCGGCCTCGCGATCATCGACTACAAGACCGGCAACCCGCCCAAACCCCGGGACGTCGCGGCCGGTATCTCGCCGCAACTGACGCTCACCGGCCTGATCGCCCGGGGCGGCGGCTTCGCGGGAGCCGCGGGCGAGGTCAGGGAAGCTCTCTATTGGGCGCTCGGCGGCGGCCACAAGGGCTCGAAGAGCACCGATGCCGGCGGCGACGTGGCGTCGCTCGAGGAGCTGGTGGAAGAGGCGGGCGCGGGTGTGGCGCGGCTGATCGACTGGTTTCGCGATCCGGCCAACGGCTATCCGGCGGTGCCCCGGCCGGAGATCGCGCCCGTCTGGTCCGACTACGAGCATCTGGCGCGCATCGACGAGTGGCGCGGCACCGCGACCTCCACGACGGAGCCGGAGAGTGACGCCGCGACCGCGGAGGCGGGAACGTGAGCGTCCGCAAGCCCACGCCTGCGCAGCTATCCGCCGCCGATCCCGCGCGTTCGGTATGGGTGACGGCCAATGCCGGCACCGGCAAGACGCGGGTTCTCTCGGACCGCGTGCTGCGGCTGCTGCTCGAGGGCGTGGCGCCCGAGAGCATCTTGTGCATCACCTTCACCAAGGCCGCGGCGGTCGAGATGACGGAGCGCATCGAAAAGGCGCTGGGCGAGTGGGCGGTCGAGACAGACGATGCGCGGCTCGGGCAGAACCTCGCGGCGCTTCGCGGCCAGCCGGCGGACGAGGCGACCATGGCACGCGCGCGGCGCCTCTTCGCCCAGGTGCTCGACCTGCCGCACGGGCTGGCGATCCAGACGATCCACGCCTTCGCCGCCGGCCTGCTGCGCCGCTTTCCGATCGAGGCCGGCATTCCGCCGCATTTCGAGACCATCGACGAGCGCACCGCCCAGGAGCTGACGAGAGACGCACAGAACCGCCTGTTCGGCGTCCTGCGGGAAGCCGACGAGGATCTGGCGAAAGCGGTCGATCTGCTCGGTGCGGTGATGGCCGAGAGCACGCTGGGCGACCTGCTGCGTGAGATCCTCCGCGAGCGCCGGGCCATCGAGGCGGCGCTCGACCACCATGGCGGCCTCGATCCGCTGCTGGCCGCACTGCACGCGGAACTGGGGGTGGTCGCCGGCACCGACCCGGTCGATCTCATGCGCGCCGCCTGCGCCGATGGGGAGATGAACGAGCAGAAGCTCAACGAGGCGACCGGCGCAATGCGAGGCGGCTCACCGACGGACCAGAGCAAGGCCGCGACCATCGCCGCCTGGGTGAAAATGACGCCCTCGGATCGCCTCCAGGCGTTCGAGCCTTATCGCGCCGTCTTCGTCACGCAAAAAGGCACGGAGCGGAAACCGCTGGCGACGAAGGCGGTCGTCGACACTCATCCCGGCGCCTTCAATGCGCTGATAGTGGAACAGGCGCGGCTGTTGCGGCTCGACGACAACGTCAAGAGGGCCGCGATCGCGCAGCGCACGGTGGCGATGCTGCGGGTGGCGCACGCCCTGCTCGCCGATTACGCCCGTGCCAAGGAGCGCGAGGCGGCGCTCGATTTCGACGATCTGGTGGACAAGGCGGGGCTGCTGCTGCAGAGCGCGGAGCAGCGCCAGTGGGTGCTCTTCAAGCTCGATGCGCGGATCGAGCACATCCTGGTCGACGAGGCGCAGGACACGAGCCCGGCACAGTGGGCGATCGTCGAGCGGCTGGTGGAGGAGCTGGCCGCCGGCCGCGGTCAGCACGAGCGACCGCGCACCCTCTTCGTGGTCGGCGACGGCAAACAGTCGATCTACAGCTTTCAGGGCGCCGACCTCGAAGGCTTCGCGCGGGTGCAGGCGCGCATCCGTGCCAGTCTGGCGCCGGACGAGGAACGGCTCGAAACCTCGTTTCGCAGTGCCGGCGCCATTCTCGAGGTGGTGGACGCCGTGCTGGCGCTGCCGACCATGCTCGATGGCGTGCTCGGCGGTGACACCACGGTGCGGCACGACGCTTTTCGCCGCAACGATGCGGGCGAGGTGATCGTCTGGCCGCTGCAGAAGCCGCCCGAAAAGCGTGGCGAGAGCGAACCCTGGGCACTGCCCGACGCGAAGTCGTGGCAGCCGACCGCGGTGGAGCTGCTGGCGGCGAGGCTGGCAAAGGCGATCGGCGAGCGGCTGCGGGCGGGCGAGGTACTGGCGTCGACCGGTGCGCCCGTGCGTCCGGCCGACGTGCTGGTGCTGGTCTCGCGCCGCGGACGGGTGCAGGAGCTGATCATCAAGGCGCTCAAGAAGCGCGGCGTGCCGGTCGCCGGCGCCGACCGGCTGGAGCTGGTCGGCCACATCGCGGTCAAGGATCTGATGGCGCTGGGCCGGGCACTGCTGCTGCCCGAGGACGATCTGACCTTCGCCTGCCTGCTCAAGAGCCCGCTCGTCGGACTCGACGACGACGAGCTCTTCACCCTCGCCCACGACCGCGGCGCGCGCAGCCTGCTCGAAGCCCTGCGGGCCAAGCGCGCCTCGTTCCCCGAGGCGTTCGCGCGCATCGACGACTGGCTGCGCCGCGCCGATTTCGTGCCGCCCTACGAGTTCTTCACGGCCGTGCTCGCCGAAGGCGGCCGCGAGCGGATGCTGGCGCGGCTCGGCCCCGATGCCGCCGAGCCGATGGAAGCATTCCTCGGCCAGGCGCTGGCCTATGAGCAGGGTCATCCGGCCAGCCTGCAGGGCTTCATGCATTGGCTCGGGCTGGACGAGGGCAACCTGAAGCGCGATTCCGAACCGGCGCGCGACGAAGTTCGGGTGATGACCGTGCACGGTGCCAAGGGTCTCGAAGCGCCGTTCGTCGTGCTGGCCGACTGCGGCCCGCACCAGAACAGCGAGCGCGGCCGGATCCTGCTCGACGAGGCGCACCACATCCCCTACTGGCGCGCATCCGACAAGGAGCGCGACCCGACGACCGAGAAGCTGGCTGCCGCCGCCAAAGAACGACGCGCACGCGAACAATGCCGCCTGCTCTATGTCGCGATTACCCGCGCCAAGGACGTGCTCCTCGTCGCGGGCTGGTGTGGCGACAACAACGAGACGGCCGAGTGCTGGCACAAGCTCGTGGGCAGCGGTCTCGTCACCCTCGCAGGCCACGAGATCGAGCGGGACGCGCTCGGGCGCGAGACCCGGCGCTACCGTGCCGGCACCCTGGCTCAGGGCCCTTCGTCGGTCGCGGCGCCCGCCCCGGCTCCACCGCCCCTGCCCGCATGGGCGCGAGCCGAGCTGACGCCGGAAGTGGCGCCGACACGGCCCCTGGCGCCGTCGGCGGCGGGTGAGGACGATCCGCCCTCGGCCTCGCCGCAGGCGCTCCGGGCCGGCCGCAGCTTCGGCATCGAGATGCACCGCCTGCTGCACCGGCTGGCCGACGCCCCGATGGAGGTGCGCGAGAGCATGCTCCGGCAGCTCGATGCGGCATTGGCACCCGAGGTGCGGGCGGTGCTGGAGATGCCCGAGCTGGCCGCGGTCTTCGCGCCGGGCAGCCTCGCCGAGCAGCCGATCGTCGGGCGCCTGGGCGATCTGGTCATAAGCGGCCAGATCGACCGGATGGTGGCGCGGGACGAGGTGGTGACGATCGTCGATTTCAAGACCAACCGCCTGCCGCCGACATCGGTCGAGGCGGTGCCGACGGTCTATCTGCGACAGCTCGCCGCCTATGCGGCGCTGCTCGAGCGCATCTATCCGGGCCGGCGGGTGAAGGCAGGACTGGTCTGGACGGCCGTGCCCCGGCTGATGTACGTACCGGCCGCCCTGCTGCAGCGCCACCGGCCGCGCTCGGGTCGCAGCGGCCCCGACGGCGCGCCGATCGGCGGTGCGGCGGGCGGTGCGACCGAAGAGCGACACCCCGACGCGCCCGCTTGACCTGCTTCGGGGGCTGCCCCTAGTGTCGGGGCACACAGGGCAACTGCCCGCTGTGCACGGGAACGAGGGCTCGGCGGGCGATCGAGCAAACGACGAGAAGGACGGCGACCGGAAATGGCCATAACGCAGACTTCCGACAAGGCGTTCGACGCCGACGTGCTCAAGTCCAGCAAGCCCGTCGTCGTGGATTTCTGGGCCGAGTGGTGCGGGCCCTGCAAGATGATCGCACCGCACTTGGAAGAACTCGCCGCCGAGATGAGCGAGGAGGTCCAGGTGGTGAAGGTCAACATCGACGACAATCCGCTGACGCCGACCAAATACGGCGTGCGCGGCATTCCCACGCTGATGCTCTTCAAGAACGGCGAGGTGGCGGCCACCAAGGTCGGTGCGCTGCCCAAGAGCAAGCTCGTGGAGTGGGTGCAGGAGAGCATCTGAACCGGCGGGCTTCCCGTTCGGGGGTCGGCCGCGCTCGGAGCATCATGACCGATCCGCGAGAGATCGACGTCGACGCGACCGGTCCAGCAGAGACCGGCTCTCTGGCCGCCTTTCTCGACGACGAGCCGCTGGTCGAGAGCGTCGAGCTGCTGCTGCCCGATCTGGGCGGCATCATCCGCGGCAAGCGCGTCGGTCTCGACGAGTTGCGCGCGGCGTTCGCCGGGGAATGCTGTTTCACCAGCACGCTCTACGCCCTCGACACGACCGGCGCCAACGTCGATCGCAGCGGCCTGGTCTGGGAGGAGGGCGACGCCGACCGGCCGCTCGCCCTCGATCCGGCCTCGCTGCGGGTGATCCCTTGGCGCGAGGGGCGTGCGCAGGTCATCGGCGGGCTGCTGGATTTCGACCGACGGCCCTTCTTCGCCGATCCGCGGGCGATGGTGCGGCGGCTCGGTGACGAACTCGCGGCCCGGGGGTTGCGGCCGGTGACCGCGCTCGAGCTCGAATTCTACCTGCTCGACGAGGAACTGGACGAACGCGGTCTGCCGCAGCACGCCGTCAGCCGCCGGCTCGGCCGCAGGCCGCGCGACCCCGAGGTCTTCCTGCACGAGCGGTTCGAGGAGGTGGAGGACTTCTTCGAGGTGCTCGAGGGCTATTGCGCGGCGCAGGGACTGCCGGTCAAGGGTGCGCTCTCGGAGTTCGCACCGGGTCAGTTCGAGGTCAATCTGGGGCATGTGGACGACGTCGTGCAGGCCTGCGACGACGCCTTGATGTTCAAGCGCTGCGTCAAGGCCGCCGCCCGCGCCACCGGCCGCCGCACGACCTTCATGGCCAAGCCGTTCGAGGACAGCAGCGGCAACGGCCTGCACGTCCATATGAGCCTGGTGGACCGCGCCGGCCGCAACGTCTTCACCGAAGCCGGGGCCGATGGCGAGACCGGCGCCGGGGCCGAAGCAGGGGTCGGGGCCGGCGGGACCATGCTCGGGCACGTCGTCTGGGGGCTGCAGCAGGCGATGGCCGAATCGGTGCTTCTCTTCGCGCCCAACGCCAATTCCTATCGCCGGCTCACCCCCCGCTCCTACGCGCCCACGGCACCCACCTGGGGCTTCAACAACCGGACCGTGGCCCTGCGCATCCCGGCCGGCCCCGATGCGGCCAGGCGGGTCGAGCATCGTCTGGCCGGTGCCGATGCCAATCCCTATCTCGTCACCGCGGCGATCCTGGCCGGCATGCTGCACGGCCTCGAGGGCCGGGGCGATCCCGGCCCTGCGGTCACCGGCAACGCCTACGAGCGCCGCCAGCGGACGCTGCCCACCAGTTGGGCCGATGCACTGGGTGCGTTTGAAAAAGGGCGGATCCTGCCCCAGATCCTGGGCGAGCGCTTCTGCAGGCTCTACGCGGCCTGCCGGCGGGCGGAATATGACCGCTTCGAAGCGCACGTCACGCCGCTCGAATATGAATGGTACATGTCGAGCGTCTGAGATCGGTAGATTAGGGAGAAGCCGCCATGTGGCCGTTCAAGGAGAAGCAGGCGATGGTTTCGGCCGAAGAGGCTCTGCCGGGCCGCGACGCGCGTCCGTTCGACGTGCCGGCGCGCCATGCGGTGCTGGGCAACGCGCTCGAGGATCCCTTCCCCGATCATCTCGAGCGGGCCCTCTTCGGGCTGGGCTGCTTCTGGGGTGCCGAGCGGGTGTTCTGGAAGCTTGACGGTGTGTGGACGACGGCCGTCGGCTATGCCGGGGGCCACACGCCGCATCCGACCTACAAGGAGGTGTGCAGCGGGCAGACCGGGCACAACGAGGTGGTGCTGGTGGTCTTCGATCCGACCGTCGTCGCTTATGACGACCTGCTCAGGACGTTCTTCGAGAGCCACGATCCGACCCAGGGCATGCGCCAGGGCAACGATGTGGGCTCGCAGTATCGCTCAAGCATCTTCGTCTTCGACGAGAAGCAGCGCGCCGCGGCCGAGGCGGCCCGGGCGGCCTATGGCAAGGCGTTGAAGAAGGCGGGCTTAGGTCCGGTCACAACCGAGATCGAAGAGGCGCCGCCCTTCTTCTATGCCGAGGACTATCATCAGCAATATCTCGCCAAGAACCCGATGGGCTATTGCGGTCTGGGCGGTACCGGTGTCGCCTGCCCGGCGGGTCTGGTGACGGCTTGAGCCGGCGGCATCCGGGCTGGATCGCGCTCGCGGGCTTTCTCGCCCTTTCGCTGCTGGTCTCGATCGTCGGCGGAAGCGTCACCGCCACCAGTGTGGAGGGCTGGTATCGCACCATTGAGCGGCCGCCCTACAACCCGCCCGACTGGGTTTTCGGGCCGGTCTGGACGCTGCTCTACGTGATGATGGCGGTGGCGGCGTGGCGGGTCTGGCGCTGCGGCCCGGCCCCCGCCGTCGGCCGGGCGCTGATGCTCTACGGCATGCAACTGGCGCTCAATCTCGCCTGGTCGCTGATCTTCTTCGGTGCGCATGCGATCGGCGCCGCGTTCCTGGAGATTCTCGTATTGCTCGCGGCCATCGCCGCCACCACCCTGGCCTTCTGGCAGATCGACCGGGCGGCCGGCTGGCTGATGGCGCCCTATCTCACCTGGACCGCGTTCGCGGCCTTCCTCAACGGCAGCATATGGTGGTTGAACTCATGACCGGCACGCGTGCAGGGGCGATCGAGCGGGCGAAGGCGCATTTCGACAGCGGCGCCTTTGAGGACGATCTGGCCCGGCGGGTCGCCTATCGGACGGAGAGCCAGGAGCCGGATCGCCTGCCCGACTGCCGGCGTTACCTCACCGACGAGATCGCGCCCTGGCTCGAGAAGATCGGCTATCGCTGCGGCCTGCACGGCAATCCCGACGGCCGCACCGGTCCCTTCCTGGTGGCCGAGCGGCACGAGGGCGACGACCTCCCCACGCTGTTGACCTACGGCCACGGCGACGTGGTGCGCGGCATCGAGGAACAGTGGCGCGACGGTCTCGATCCCTGGGCGATCACCGTCGAGGGCGATCGCTGGTACGGACGCGGCACCGCCGACAACAAGGGCCAGCATTCCATCATCATGGCCGCCCTGGCGCAGGTGGCGGCCGAGCGCGGCCGTCACGGCTTCAATTCGAAGCTGCTGATCGAGACCGGCGAGGAGGTCGGCTCGCCCGGCCTCGACGCTTTCTGTGCCGCCAACAGGGAGCTGCTGGCGGCCGACGTGCTGATCGGCTCGGACGGTCCCCGGATGAAGGCGGACACCGCCGACGTGGTGCTGGGCAATCGCGGCGGCATCGCCTTCGATCTGGTGGTGCACCTCCGCGAAGGCAGCGTCCATTCCGGCCACTGGGGCGGTGTGCTGGAGGACCCGGGCATCATCCTGGCGCACGCGCTGGCCTCGATCACCGACGCGCGCGGCCGGATCCTGGTCGAAGACTGGCTGCCGAAGGACGTGCCGCCGGCCGTGAAGGAGGCGCTGCGCCGGCTCGAGGTCGATCCGGGCGACGCTTCGATGACGATCCCTGTGGACTGGGGCGAGCCGGGGCTCAGCTTGCCCGAGAAGGTGTTCGGCTGGACCAGCTTCATCGTGCTGGCGTTCCTCTGCGGTCGGCCGGAGAATCCGGTCAACGGCGTGCAGCCGAACGCCCGGGCGCGCTGTCAGATCCGCTTCACCGCCGACGTCGATCGCGCCGACCTGCTGCCGGCCCTGCGCCGCCATCTCGACGGGCGGGGCTTCGAGAAGGTCGCGATCGAGCCCGCCGAGCGCGGCGTCTTTCCCGCCTGGCGCACCGATCCGGACGATCCCTGGGTCGACTGGACGCGGGCCTCGGTCGAGCGCACCACCGGCAAGCCGCCGGCTCTGGTGCCCAACCAGTCGGGCGGCCTGCCGAGCGAGCTCTTCCACCGCAATCTCGGCATGCCGGTCATCTGGATCCCGCACTCCTACGGCGGCTGCAAGCAGCACGGTCCGGACGAGCATCTCCTGGCCTCGGTCGCCCGCGAGGGGCTGGCGATCATGACCGGCCTGTTCTGGGACCTGGGCGAGAGCCCGCCACGATCGGGCTGAACGGCGCCGCTCGCCGTCGGGTCACTTGGCCCGTCAGCTCGCTTGGTCCGTCAGCTCGCTTTGCCCGTCAGCTCACCTCGCCCCTCAGCTCACCTGGCCGATGAAGGGCAGGTGGCGGTAGCGTTCGGCATAGTCGATGCCGTAGCCGACGACGAACACGTCGGGGATGGTGAAGCCGATATGGTCGGCTTCGAAACTCACCTGACGGCGCGAGGGCTTGTCGAGCAGGGCGCAGGAGCGGACCTCGACCGCGCCGTTCTCAAGCAGCAGATCGCGGGTGAACTTGAGCGTACGGCCGGTGTCCTGAATGTCGTCGACCAGCAGCACGTGGCGTCCGGCGACGCTGGCCGGCATGCCGCCGATCACCTTCACCCGGCCGGAGCTCTCCTTCTCGAGGCCGTAGGAGCTGACCTGGAGGAAGTCAATCTGCGGCTTCACGCCCTCGCGGTCGAGGGCGCGCGCCAGATCGGCGGTGAACATGAAAGCCCCCTTGAGCAGCCCGACCAGCACCAGATCGGCCGGCGCGTCACGGGCGATCGCGACCGCGAGTTCCTCGACCCGCGTCGCGATCGCATCGGTATCGAGCAGCACGGTCACGGTTTCGGTCACGGGCGCCGCCCCTGCCTCAACTCTTCGACGGCGGTGCGGCCGGCTTGTCCACCGTGCCGTCGCTGTGCACGCCCATGCGCCGCATGATGACCCACTGCTGGAGGATCGAGAGCGTGTTGTTCCAGGTCCAGTAGATCACCAGCCCGGCCGAGAAGGTGGCGAACAGGAAGACGAACATGATCGGCAGGAACATCATCACCTTGGCCTGCACCGGATCGGCCGGCTGCGGATTGAGCTTCTGCTGCAGGAACATGGTGATGCCCATCAAGAGCGGCCACACGCCGATCATCAGCATGTGCGGCGGATCGAAGGGCAGCAGGCCGAACAGATTGAAGATGCTGGTCGGATCGGGTGCCGAGAGATCGTTGATCCAGCCGAAGAACGGCGCGTGGCGCATCTCGATCGAGACGAACAGCACTTTGTAGAGCGCGAAGAAGACGGGGATCTGCACGATGATCGGCAGGCAGCCGGCCAGCGGATTGACCTTCTCCTTCTTGTAGAGCGCCATCAGCTCCTGCTGCATGCGCTGCTTGTCGTCGGCGTGACGCTCGCGCAGCTTGACCATCTCCGGCTGCAGCTTCTTCATCTGGCTCATCGACTTGTACGACTTGTTGGCCAGCGGGAAGAACAGGAGCTTGACGACAAGCGTCAGCAACAGGATGGCGACGCCGTAATTGCCGACCAGCCCGTAGAAGAAGGTCAGCAGGTGGAACATCGGCTTGGTCAGGAAGTAGAACCAGCCGAAATCGACGAGCCGGTCGAACAGCGGCACGCCGTAGCGTTCGGCATAGGTGTCGAGCTTGTCGACCTCCTTGGCGCCGGCGAAGAATTCGTGGTCGATGGTGACCGTCTCGCCCGGTGCGATGGTCCGGCCCTGCCAGAGATAGTCGACCTGATAGTGTGGCTTGCCGTCGACGTCGGTCGCCCTGAAGGTGGCCTGAACCTGCTCCTGCTGGTCGGGCACCAGCGCCGTCGCCCAGTACTTGTCGGTGATGCCGAGCCAGCCGCCGCGGCTGGTCTGCTCGACGGGCCCGTCCTCGACGAGGTCGGAATAGTCGATCTCGGTCAGCTTGTCGTCGAAGACGCCGATCGGCCCCTCGTGCAGGATATAGAAGCCGGCGATCGGCGGCGTGCCCCAGCGGCTGATCAGACCGTAGGGAAAGAGCGTCACCGGCTGCGCCCCGTCATTGGTGACGCTGCGCTCGATCTCGAACATGTAGTTCTCGTCGAGATCGATCTTCTTGGCGAAGGTGAGGCCCGCGCCGTTCTCCCAGGTCAGGGTGACGGGATTGCCGGCGGTCAGCCGCTCGGCGTCGGTCCGCCAGCGCGTGTCGCCGCCCGGCACCGCCACCTGCGCGTCCTGCGCCACCCAGCCGAATTCGGCGAAATAGGCTTCGGGCGAGCCCGCGGGGCTCAAGAGCTCGATCTCGGGTGAGCTCCTGTCGACCCGAAGGTGGTAGTCGGCCAGCGTCAGATCGTCGATCCGCGCCCCCTGCAGAGAGAGCGATCCGTGCAGGCGGCCATTGTCGATGCGGATCCGCGGCTGCTCCTCGAGCGCCGCGGCGCGGCTCCGGCCGGCCGCGGCGTCGCTGCCCGGAATCGCCACGCCCGAAGGTGCAGTGCCCTCGCCCTGCGGCTGGCCCTGCAACCGGGGCCGGGGCGTCACCGTCTCGCTCTGTTCGGCTGCCTGACGCGCCGCCTGCCGCTCCTGCTCCTCGCGCCGCGGCATCTCGTAGAAAAGCTGGAACAACAGGATGATCCCGACCGAAAGGACGATCGCCAGGATCAGATTGCGCTGTTCGCTCATGAGGCCAGATCGCCTTTTCGACGTGAGTGGATCGGCCCCGCGGCCGCGGCGGGCGGAACCGGGTCGTAGCCCGAGGACCCGAACGGATGACAGCGCGACAGACGCCGCAGGCTCAGCCACGTGCCGGCCAGCGCACCGTGCCGCCGGAGCGCCTCGAGCGCATAGTCCGAACAGGTCGGCAGGAAGCGGCAGCGCGGCCCGAGCATAGGCGAGATGAGGTAGCGATAGAAGCGGACGATCAGCTCGAGCGGGAGGATCGCCGCACGCGACGCAAACCGGCGCGCAACGCCGCGAGGATGGTGGGATAGGGACATGTCGTGGTGGCCGTTCGGGCGATCAGCACGTAATCGGTGCCGGGCGTACCTTCCAGCGGGAGAATTTCGGCGGCGGCGGCGCGCAGACGTCGCTTGGCTCGGTTGCGCGACACGGCGTTGCCCACCTTCTTCGAGGCCGTGAATCCCACGCCGATCTCGTCTCCGTGCGACGGGCCCGGGCGAGCGACCGCCTGCAGCACCAGCACGTCGCCGACATATTTCCGTCCGCGTGCGGCGCGCAGGAACTCCTTGCGGGCGACGAGCCGGACGAGCCGCGCCGCACCCCGCTGTGCGGCAGCGTCGCCCGGAGCGTATACTCGGGCGGCCTCATTCAGGCCGACAGGCGTTTCCGGCCGCGTGCCCTGCGCGCCTTGATGACCCGGCGGCCGCCGACCGTCGCCATGCGCGAACGAAAGCCGTGACGGCGCTTGCGCACCAGCCGGCTCGGCTGGAAGGTTCTCTTCACGTGTCAATCCCGACCCTGTATGGATGGCAAAGTGCTGTGGGTATATGGACGCCATGAAGCCCTGTCAAATGGCCCGAGGCGGCCGCTCCGCTTGCGCCCACCGCCGCGACTGCGCCCGTGATCCGACCCGGACGACACCGCCTTTCGGGCGGCACCGGTGCGCCCGGGCCCGGGCGCACCGGCTCCGGCGGCTGCCGTCTTGAGATCATCGGGGCGCCCGGCACGCGACGTTTGGGTCGGCAGGGGTCTGGCGGCACGCATCCTGCTCCTGGTCGTGAGCTTTCTGCTGCTCGGCGAAGTGCTCATCTTCGTGCCGTCGATCGCCCGCTTTCGCACCGCCTTTCTCGAGCAGCGCATCGCCGCGGCGCATCTGGCGAGCCTGGTGCGCACGGCGGAAACCGGCGGGCGCATCGCGCCGGAACTGGAACAGCGTCTGCTCGACCACTCGGGCACGCTGGCCATCACCGTGCGCGACCCCCGACCGCGCCTGATGCTCGGCCACGACGTGGAAGTCGAGCGGACCGTCGATCTCGACCACGTGACGGCGGCCGACCAGATCCTGCAGGCGTTCGAGACCCTGGTGCGCGGCGGCGACCGGAATCTGCGGGTCTTCGCCGCCGCACCGATGGAGCCGGGCGCGCAGATCGAGATCGTCATCGACGAAGGTCCGATGCGCGCCGAGATGTTCGCCTATGCTTGGCGCATCCTGGCCCTGTCGCTGACGCTGTCGGTGATCGTCGCCATCCTCGTGCTCTGGCGCCTGCAGCGGCTGATCGTCCGCCCCCTGGCCAAGATCACCGAGCATCTCGCCCGCTTTCGCCGCACGCCCGAAGATGCCGGCATCGCCCTGCTGCCGAGCCGGCGCGGCGACGAGATCGGCGTGGTCGAACGTGAAGTGCGCGACATGCAGCAGGATCTGCGAACCGCGCTGCTCGAGCAGTCGAGGCTGGCTGCGGTCGGTGGTGCCGTCGGGCGCATCAATCACGATCTGCGCAACATGCTGGCCGGCGCCCTGCTCGTCTCCGACCGTCTCGAGCGCAGCGAGGATCCGGCCGTGCGTCGCTCCGCTCCCCGATTGATCCGCGCCCTGCAACGGGCGACACGATTGTGCGAGACCACCCTCGCCTTCGCGCGCGAACGACCGCCGCCCCTGCGCCCGGTGGACGTCGATCTGCACGAGCTGCTCGACGACGTCGCCGCCGATCTGGCGCCCACCGCCCCTGCCGTGGAGATGCGGATCGAAGCCGCCGACGGTCTCTTCGTCCGGGTCGACCGGGACGCGGTCTATCGCGTGGTCGTCAACCTCGCGCGCAACGGCTTGCGGGCGATGCCGGGCGGCGGCACATTGAGCATGCGGGCGCGCTGGAGCGGTCGCGGTCTCGCCATCGAGATCGCCGACACCGGTCACGGCATCGCCCAGGCCCGTCGGGAGACCCTGTTCGTGCCGTTCGCCACCGACCTGCAAACCGAAGGATCCGGCCTCGGCCTCGCCATCTGCCGCGAGATCATGCGCCGTCACGGCGGCGACGTGCGGCTGGTGCGCACCGGCGGTGAAGGCACCACCTTCGCGCTCGAGCTGCCGGCACGGGCGGTGACGGCCGGCGGCGACGCCCGGCGAACCGCGGCGGAATAGGATCATGCGCACTGCGATCACCGTCTTGACGCTCTGGGCTGCAGGTCTCGCCGGCTGCAGCGTCGAAGGCCCGAGCCTTGCCGGCCAGCCGGGCCTGCAGGTCCAAGTGGAGCGCTATTACCGCGAGCACGCCACCGAGGAGAACGGCATCTGCACCCGGCCCTGGATGCGCGGAATCACCCGCAGCCGGGTGGTCGAGGACGATGCCGAGCGGCTGGTCCTCGAGGTGCGCTACTACTACGTCGACGACGGCTATCCGGACGACGGTGTACCGAGGGTGCCGCGGACCTGCACCGGCTTCGCCCAGCGCCTCTTCACCATGGCCCGCACGCCGGGCGGGCTCGAGGTGATCGGGATGAGCGGCCCCACCCGCGTCGACAAGGATTTCGGCATGGGCTCCTGAGCGGGGCCTGCGGCGATCGGCGGCCTTCGCCGCACGCCCGCCTGGGTTCAGCATCCGGCGTGAACCCGATGTGGCGTGGACCGGGGACGCGCACGGCAAGGGAGGATCGGCACCGATGAGCAAGCGGATACTCGTCGTCGACGACGAGCCCAACATCGTCATGTCGCTCGAATTCCTGATGAAGCGCGAGGGTTTCGAGGTCGAGGTGGCGCGCAACGGGGCGGAGGCGCTGGCCGCGCTCGACCGGCCGCCGCCCGATCTGATGCTGCTCGACGTGATGATGCCGGCCTTCGACGGCTACGAGGTCTGCGCCCGCATCCGCGAGAACGCCGCCTGGAAGGACACGAGGATCGTCATGCTCACCGCCCGCGGTCGGGAGAGCGAGAAGGAGCGCGGCCTGAGCCTCGGCGCCGACGCCTACGTCACCAAGCCCTTTTCGACCCGTGATCTGGTTCAGCAGGTCAAGGAGATGCTCGATGGCACGACGGACGGTGGCGGCTAGAGAAGAGCCGGCCGGAGGAGAAACCCGCGGAGGAGATGGACGGTGAGACAGCGCCGCCGGCGTCGGCTGATCGCGCTGCTGATCGTCACGGCCGCCATCCTGCTGGGCTTTCCGGTCCTGGCGGTGGCCGACTATCTGGCCGCGCGGATCGATCCGCTGGTGCTGCCGGTCTTCGTCTTCGCCGCGTGGGGCTCGTGCATCGCGGCCATGGCCTGGCTGATGCGCGGCGCCAAGATGGATTGAGCCGGTGATCTCCCCCTGGCTGGTCGTCCTCGCCTCCTTCGCCTATCTGGGCCTGCTCTTCGCCGTCGCCTCGTGGGGTGACCGGCGGGCCGATGCCGGCCGCAGCCTGCTCGCCAGCCCCTACGTCTATACGCTGAGCCTTTCGGTCTACTGCACCGCCTGGACCTATTACGGCAGTGTCGAGCTCGCGGCGCAGAACGGCCTTCAGTTCCTGCCGACCTATCTGGGCCCCACGCTCGCCGCCTTCGCCTTCCCCTTCGTGCTGCTCAAGATGCTGCGCATCACCAAAGCCTACGGCATCACCTCGATCGCCGACTTCATCGCCGCCCGCTACGGCAAGTCGGCGCTCCTGGGCGGCATCGTGACGATCGTCGCCGCAGTCGGCGTCATCCCCTACATCTCGCTGCAGCTCAAGGCTCTGGCCGGCAGCGTCACGGTGATGATGGGCGACGACATCGCCGGGCTCGACGGCGGCATCGTCTCGTCGGTCTTCGGCATCGACACGGCGCTCGCCATCACCCTGCTGCTCGCCACCTTCACCATCTTCTTCGGCACACGGCACATCGATGCGACCGAGACGCACCAGGGCATGGTCGTGGCCATCGCCTTCGAGAGCATCGTCAAGCTGCTCGCCTTTCTGGTCGTCGGGATCGCCGCCGTCTGGGTGCTGAACGACGGGCTGCGCGATCTGATCGGGCGGACCGTCGAGGCGGGCTTCGCCGGCCGGCTCTCCATGGCCGGCAGCGGCATCGGCTATCTCGACTGGTTCGTGATGACGCTGCTCGCGGGCTCGATGGTCTTCGTGCTGCCGCGGCAGTTCCAGGTGGCCGTCCTCGAGAATGTCGACGAGGGTCACATCCGCACCGCCACCTGGCTGTTTCCGGCCTATCTGCTGGCGATCAACCTCTTCGTCCTGCCAATCGCCGCCGCCGGACTGCTGGCGGCCGGTCCGGATGCGGCGGCGGGTCAGATGATCATCCTGCAACTGCCACTGGCCAGCGGCCACGAATGGCTGGCGCTGGCGACCTATGTGGGCGGTCTCTCGGCGGCGACGGCGATGATCATCGTCGCCGCGGTGGCGCTCAGCACGATGATCTCCAACGATCTGGTCATCCCTGTTCTGCTGCGCCTGCGCGCCTTTCGCATGGCCGAGCGCGGCGATCTGGTCGGCATCATCCTCTATATCCGCCGCGCGGCGATCCTGGGCCTGCTGCTGCTCGGCTATGTCTATTTCAAGCAGGTGGCCAACCGCTTCGGTCTCGTGACCATCGGCCAGGTCTCGTTCGTGGCCCTGGTGCAGCTCGTGCCGGCGATCCTGGGCGGTATCTACTGGCGCGACGGCACGCGGTCGGGCGCCGTGCTCGGTATCCTCGGCGGCTTCGCGATCTGGTTCTATACCCTGGCCGCACCGGCTCTGGCCCAGGCCGGCGCACTCGACGACGCCTTCCTGACGCACGGCGCTTTCGGCATTCCGCTGCTTCGCCCGCAAGCGCTCTTCGGCATCGACGGCCTGCACCCGATCACCCATGCGACGATCTGGAGTCTGGCCTGCAACACCCTGCTCTATGTCGGCGCCTCGCTGGCCGGCTCGCAGGGCAATCTGGAGCGGCTGCAGGCCCTCTCCTTCGTCGAGGTCGAGGAGCGCCGCGAAACCACGCGTGTCTGGCGCGGCGACGCCACCGTGGCCGATCTCTGCCGGCTGATGGAGCGCTTCGTCGCCGGCGGCGGGGTCGAGCGCACGCTGGCGCTCGACGCCCGGCGCCGCGGCCGCAGGCTGCAACCCGGCGATCCGGTGGACGCCGATTTCGTCCAGCTGGCGGAACGGCAACTGGCCCGGGTCATCGGCGCCGCCTCCGCTCGGGTGATGGTCTCGCTCGAGGTCCGGGGCGAGGTGGTCGGACCCGAGCAGGTGATGGAGATCCTCGACGAAACGTCGCAGGTGATCGAGTACAGCCAGCGTCTCGAGCAGAAATCGCACGCCCTCGAGCGCGCCACCGCCGAGTTGCGTGAAGCCAACACGCGATTGCAGGAGCTCGACCGGCTCAAGGACGATTTCATCGCCACGGTCAGCCACGAACTGCGCACGCCGCTCACCTCGATCCGTTCGTTTTCGGAAATCCTGCTCGACAGCCCCGAGCTCGAAGCGGAACAGCGCGCTCATTTTCTCGAGATCGTCGTGCGCGAATCGGAACGTCTCACCCGACTCATCAACGACGTGCTCGATCTCTCGAAGATCGA
>JAGREO010000278.1 GCA_020446525.1 Geminicoccaceae bacterium
GAGGCCGGCGATCGGCAGATAGGCCGAGGAGAGCTGCTTGGCCACCGTCATCATGTCGGGTTGGATGTCGAAGGTCTGGCTGCCGAACATGTTGCCGGTGCGGCCGAAGCCGCAGATCACCTCGTCGGCGACCATCAGGATGTCGTGCTTCTTGAGCACTTTCTGGATCTTGGTGAAATAGCCCTCGGGCGGCACGATGACGCCGCCCGCACCCTGCACCGGCTCGGCGACGAAGGCGGCGACGGTCTCGGGGCCGAGCGCCTCGATCAGGGTCTCGACCTCGCGCACCAGCCGGTCGCAGAACGCCTCCTCGCTCTCGTCGGGCCTGCCGTCGCGATAGAAGGAGGGGGTGGAGACGTGGAAGAAGCGGTCCGACATCGGCAGATCGAAGCCGGCACGGGCATAGGGCAGGCCGGTCAGGTGTCCGGCGGCGACGGTGATGCCGTGATAGGCCCGCTTGCGGCCGATGATCCGCTTCTTCTCCGGCTTGCCGCGGGCATTGTTGTAGTACCAGATGATCTTGAGTGCGGTGTCGATCGCCTCGGAGCCGGAATTGACGAAGAACGCCTTCTGCACCGAGGGCGGGGCGATCGAGAGCAGCTTCTCGGCCAGCTCGATGCTCGGCTCGGAGGAGCGGTGGGCGAAGATGTGGGTGTAGGGCAGTTTGGCCATCTGCCGCGTCGCCGCCTCGACGAGCCGCTTTTCGGAGAAGCCGAGCGAGGTGCACCAGAGGCCGGCCAGGCCCTCGATGTAGCGCTTGCCGTCGTCGTCCTCGACCCAGACGCCTTCACCGCCGGTGATCACCAGCGGCCCCTTCTCCTCGTGCAACCGCAGATTGGTGTAGGGGTGCACCTGATACGCGACGTCGCGCGCGGCGAGCGAGTTGGGGGCGAGGGGCATGATGGACTCCAGCAAAGCGAAAGAGGCGGTCGAAGGTCGTACCGGCCCATGAAAGAACCACTCTATCAGCGGTGCGGCGGCGCGACAATCGGGGCCTTCGTCGCTCCATCGCGGCGCTCTGGGCCCTTGCATGCGGTGCCACGCCTGCTATCTGCCGGCACGCGGGCACCAACGTCCGTTCGTGGGAACTTGTGGACACTTCATGGCTCAGGAGCATCTGCCGAGCGGTCATCCGGCCGTGCCACGCCCGAAGATCGGCGTGTTGCTGCTCAATCTCGGGACGCCCGACGGCACCGATTACCGGTCGATGCGCCGTTATCTCAGCGAGTTCCTCTCCGATCGCCGGGTGATCGACTATTCCCCCTGGCTGTGGCAGCCGCTCCTGCAACTGGTGATCCTCACCCGCCGGCCGAAGAAGTCGGGCGAAGCCTATCGGGCGATCTGGAACGAGGAGCGCGACGAGAGCCCGCTGCGCACCGTCACCCGCAGCCAGGCCGAGAAGCTGGCGGCGGTGCTCGAGGCGGATGGCCCGGATCTCGTGGTCGACTGGGCGATGCGCTACGGCAATCCCTCGACCGATCTCGTGCTGCGCAGGCTCGCCGATGCCGGCTGCGACCGGATCGTCGCCATGGCGCTCTATCCGCAATATGCCGCACCGACGACCGCCACCGCCTACGACAAGGTGTTCGAGAGCCTGATGAAGATGCGCCGGCAGCCGGCCCTGCGCACCATGGGCCCCTATCACGACCATCCGACCTATATCCGGCTCCTGGCCGAGAGCGTGCGCACGCATCTGGCGGGCCTCGGGGACGAGCCGCAAAAGCTGGTCGTGTCCTATCACGGCCTGCCCGAGCGCTATCTCATGGAGGGCGACCCCTATCACTGCATGTGCCAGAAGACGTCGCGGCTGCTGTGCGAGGAGCTGGGCTGGCCCGGGGCGCGGCTTCTGACCGTGTTCCAGTCGCGCTTCGGCCGCGAGGAATGGCTCAAGCCGTATCTCGACGAGACGCTCGAGGCGCTGCCCAGGGAGGGGGTGAAGCGGATCGCGGTGATCTCGCCGGCTTTCGTCGCCGACTGCGTGGAGACGCTCGAGGAGATCGACCAGCAGGGGCGCGAGCAGTTCATGGCGGCCGGCGGTACCTCCTTCTCCTATGTGCCCTGCCTCAACGACGGCGAGGCGCACGTGGCCTTTCTGGCCGATCTGGCGCGTCGCGAGCTGGCGGGCTGGACATGAGCGCGGCCGCGACGACGGGCGGACCCGGAGGGCGCGTGTGCCGCTGACCACGCTCGAAGCGCGTATCGCCGAGGGCCGTGCCGCCCGCGACGAGGCCCAGCTCGAAGCGGCCCGGCGGCTCGACCGGCTGGCCACGGCGATCGACGGCTACGCACTGCCGCCGGTCCGCCCCCGCGGCATCCTCGCCCGCTTCAAGGGCCGCTCGGAAATACCCGCCGCCGCGGCGAACGGCATACCGGGCGGGCTCTATCTGCACGGCGGCGTCGGCCGCGGCAAATCCATGCTGATGGACCTCTTCTTCGAGAGTGCCCGGGTGGCGCGCAAGGAGCGCGTGCACTTCCACGCCTTCATGCGCGACGTCCACGCGCGTCTGCACCGGCTGCGCAGCGAGAGCGGCGAGGATGTCGACCAGCCGATCCGCACGGTCGCCGACGAGCAGGCCGACCGCGCGCATCTGCTCTGCTTCGACGAGTTCCACGTCGTCAACATCGCCGATGCGATGATCCTCAAGCGGCTGTTCGAGCGCCTGTTCGCCCGCGGCGTGGTGGTGGTCGCGACCTCCAACTGGCCGCCCGAGCGGCTGTACGAGAACGGCCTGAACCGCGACCGCTTCTTGCCCTTCGTCGAGCTGCTCGTCGCGCGCGTCGAGGTGGTGGCCCTGGACGGTCCGACCGACTACAGGCTGGGTCGGCTCCGTCAACTGCCGGTCTACCGGCACCCGCTCGGACCGGCGGCGACGGCGGCGCTCGACGACGTGTTCCGGGTGCTGGCCGACGGTGCCGCCGGTGCGCCGGTGCAGGTTCCGGTCGGCAGCCGCAGCATCGGGATCGCTTGTGCGCACGAGCGGATCGCCCGCGCCTCCTTCGCCGATCTCTGCGAGCGGCCGCTGGCGGCGGGCGATTATCTGGCGCTGGCCGAACGGTTCGACGCGCTGCTGCTCGACGGCGTGCCCCGCCTGGGTGCGGCCGATCGGGACCGGGCGCGCCGCTTCATGATCCTGATCGACGCGCTCTACGAGAATAGGGTGATGCTGTTCGTCGCCGCCGAAGCGCCGCCCGAGGCGCTCTACGTCGCCGGCGACGGGTCTTTCGAGTTCGAGCGCACGGCCAGCCGTCTGGCCGAGATGCGTTCGCTCGATTTTCTCGAATCCTGCCGCGCCCGCGCCACCGGCGAAGGCCTGGAGGCGGTTCTGGGCGAGAGCTGAAGGCCGTTCAGCCGCCCGGGCCGCAATCCAGGCAGCGCGGAATCGGCTCTCGCGGGCTCCGCTCGATGTCCTTGCGCAGCCGTCGCAGGGCGGTGCGCAGGCCCTCTTCGAGGCAGGGGTGGTAGAACGGCCGCTCGAGCATCTCCTCCACCGTGAGATCGCACGCCTTCGCCCAGGCCAGGAGGTGGGCCAGATGCTCGGCCTGCGGGCCGATCATCTCGGCACCCAGAAATCGTCCCGTCGGACGCTCGCCATAGAGGTGGAGCAGGCCCGCATTCACGTCCATGACCCGGGCCCGGCCCTGATCCTCCCAGTCGAGGCGGCCGATGGCGAAATCGGCGCCGCGCCCTTCGAGGGCGCGCCGGGTCTCGCCGACGGTGGCGATCTGCGGATCGCAGAAGGTGATGGAGAGGAACGCCGGCAGCGGTGAGCGCTGCGGCCGTTCGGCGCCCGCGGCGTGCGCGCCGGCGCTCTTGCCGGTGTCGGCCGCGACGTGCAGCAGCGGCGGGTCGGCATCGGCGTCGCCGGCGATGAAGATGCCGCTCTCTCCACATCGCCGCGTCGCTCCGTCGCACTTCGGTACGCCGTTTTCGTCCAGCTCCAGCCCGGCCTTCTCGAGATCGAGGCCGCTCAGGTCCGGTGTCCGTCCGGCCGCCACCAGCGCCAGATCGAATCGCTCGACGGTGCTGCGTCCATCGACCACGTGCTCGACCTCGATACCGTCTTCGGTGCGCGCGACGCGGCGCGTGTCGGCGTCGGGATGGAAGGGGAACCTCTCGACGAGCAGGTGTGCGGCATGGGCCGTCACCTCCGCGTCGGTCAGTTGGGCGACCCGGCCGCCCTTGCCGAAGAGCACCACGCGCACGCCCAGGCGATGCAGTGCCTGCCCGAGCTCCAGTCCGATCACGCCGCCGCCGAACACCGCCATCGATCGCGGCAGATCGTCGAGCTCGAAGAGATCGTCGCTGGTGATCGCACGATCGCCCAGGGGTGCGAACATCGCCGGGACGCGGGGACGGGCGCCGGTGGCGATGACGATCCGCCCGGCGCGGACGAGGCCGATCGGCTTCGATCCGTCCTCCAGCGCCAGCCGGTGCCCGTCCAGAAAGCGCGCACGGGCCCGGATCTTGTGGCGCTCGGGCCAGCTCTCGACCGTCTCGACCATGTGGCCGACGAACCGGTCGCGCAACGCCCGGATCCGGCGCATCACCGCCGGTCCGTCGATTTCGGGCGGAGCGTAGCGCACGCCGAAGGTGGCGGCGTGCCGCCCCGCCTCGGCCGCGTCGGCGGCGGCGATCAGCAGTTTGGAGGGCATGCAGCCGACTTTGGCACAGGTGGTGCCATAAGCGCCGCTCTCGATCAGCAGCACGTCGGCGGTGGTCCCGACGGCCTCGAGATAAGCGGACATTCCGGCCGTTCCGGCGCCGATGATGGCCACCTCGACGTGGCGTTCGTCCATGTTCCTCTCCCGTGGTCCTTCACGGACCGGCCTCGTGGCGTGTCGATGGTTCGAGGGGACAACCGCTGCGGCCGGTGAACGTGCCCGGGCGAAAGAGCGGCGCCGTTTACTCTTTCTCAAGCTTTATGGCGCATCCTCGCCTCGATGGGGTCATACAAGAAAGGAGTACTCCCTGGTGAAGACGCTCAAGAACTTCTGCCGCGACGAGGACGGTGCCACCGCGATCGAATACGGCCTGATCGCCGCACTCGTCTCCGTGGCGATCCTGACCATCCTCGGCACGCTCGGTGACAACCTGCAGACCACCTTCACCTCGATCAGCGACAAGCTCGGCGGCGCCAGCACGCCCTGATCGAACGGGCCGGCGGGCCGTTCCCGCCGGCCCTCCCCCTTTTTGCCCATGATGCCGGAATGCGGCATCCGGGTATGTGAGACGAGGTCCGCCAGCAACGATGACGATCGAGCCCGAACATTTTCTGCTCGCCCTGGTGGTGGCCGTTCTCCTGTACGCCGCCCTGAGCGACATCTTTCGGCGGCAGATCCCCAACCGCGTCTCGCTGGCGTTGATCGGTCTCTTCGGCGCAGCGCTGCTGCTCTCGGGCGTGCCGGACGATCTTCTCGTGCATCTGGCTTGTGCCGCCGGCGTCTTCGCGGCCGGTTTCGCGCTCTGGACCCGCGGTGTGCTCGGCGGCGGCGACGTCAAGCTCCTGGCCGCCATGGCGCTCTGGGCCGATGCCGGCACGATCGGCGGCTTTCTGCTTCTCACGGCACTGGCGGGCGGGGTTCTGGCCGCCGTTCATCTGGTGCTGGCGCGGGCCCGCCCGTTCATCGAATTCTTCTGGCTGCAAATGCGCGCGCTCGCGGCGCCCGTGCGCGCCGGCATCGACCTGCGATGCGCCCGGCAGTCTCTCGATGCGCTCTCCTCTTGGGCCGGTCCGGTGGACGGACCGAAGGCGCCCGAGGGCATCCCCTACGGCGTCGCCATCGCCGCGGCGGGCATCTGGCTCGTCCTGCACTCGAGCTTCGTGATCGGATAGGACCATGTTCCGACGTTTTCTCGTACCCGTCGTCGCTCTGATGCTCGCCGGTGCGGCCGCCTACGGCGCCCGAAGCTGGCTCGAGCGGCAGCGGCCGCAACCGGCACCGGCGGCGGCCGCAGTACCGGAGGTGCGCAGCTTCAAGGAAATCCTCGTGGCGGCGTCGCCGCTGCACGTCGGGACCTTCAGCCGGTCCGACAGCCTGCGCTGGCAGGAGTGGCCGGACATCGACGTGCCGCCGACCTATTTCGTGCGCGGCGAGGACGATCCCGAAGAGCTCGAGGGTGCGGTCGTGCGGCGGGATCTGATCGAAGGCGATCCGATCACCGAGGGCAGCCTGATCCGCCCCGGCGAGCGCGGCTTTCTGGCCGCCGTGCTGGAGCCCGACATGCGCGCCATCACGGTGCCGGTGGACGAGGCTTCGAGCAATGCCGGGCTGATCTTTCCGGGCGACCTCGTCGACCTGATCCTCACCCAGACGCTGGCCGCGACGGGGGGTGCGGAGAAGGACGTGCCGCGCCGGGTGAGCGAGACGGTGCTGGAGCGGGTTCGCGTGCTGGCGATGGGCCGCCGCATGGAAGGTGTGCTGGCCGGCGACCTCGAAGCCAATGGCAAGGGCGGAAGCGTTCAGGTGCGCACGGCGACGCTCGAGGTGACGCCCCGCGGTGCCGAGGTCGTGGCTCTCGTGAACGAACTGGGCAAGCTGTCGCTCAGTCTGCGCGGTCTGGCGCAGGACGGCGACGCCGCGACGACCGCTTCGGTGCCGACCTGGGACAGTGACGTCAGCAAGGTGCTGGGTGCGAGCCCGACCTCGGCCGGTGCGGTGATCGTGCTGCGCGGATCGAAGCGCGAGGACGTCGTTCTGGGCGAGGAGGCGGCACGATGAGAAACCATCGCAACGGAGAGCTGGGGCCGATGACCATCCGACGCGGGACGACCTCGATGACGAGGCGATCGATCATGGCGGCCTTGTGCTGCGGCCTGCTCGTGCTCTCCATGGCGGCCGCGACGGCGCGCGCCGAGGGTGGTGCGGCCGCCGCACCCGAGCGCCTCGAGCTCGAGGTGCGCGCCGGGCAGATCCTGCGCATGGACCGGCCGGTGACGGCGGTCTTCGTCGCCGATCCCGAGATCGCCGACGTCCAGGCGCACTCGCCGACCATGGTCTACGTGTTCGGCAAGAAGACCGGGACGACGACCGTCTTCGCCGTCGATCAGGACGAGGACGTGGTGCTCCAGCGTACCGTGCAGGTGGTCCATCCGCTGGCGCGGCTGCGCCAGACGATGCAGCGTCTCCTGCCCGAGGAGGATGTCGAGGTCGCCTCGCTCGACGGGGCCATCGTGCTCTCGGGCGAAGTGTCGAGCTCGTCGATGGCCATGGACGCGGCCGAGCTCGCCCAGACCTTCCTGGGCGAGCAGGAAAGGCTGGTCAACCGGCTGGTGATCCAGTCTCCGACGCAGGTGAATCTGCGCGTCCGGGTGGCCGAGATCGCCCGCGAGGCCGACCGGATCTTCGGCGTCAACTGGGACGCGGCGCTGTCGGTCGGCGACAGCTTCTTCAACCTCGTCACCGGACGCGACTTTCTCGGCGCCAACCGGCAGACCTTCACGCGCTTCGTCGATCAGCTCGGTCCGACCGGCGGGCTGCTCGGCGGCTTCGCCAACGACACCTTCGCGGTGGACGGCATCATCGACGCGCTCGAGCGCGAGGGGCTGGTGGCGGTGCTCGCCGAGCCGAACCTGACGGCGCTCTCGGGCGAGACGGCGAGCTTTCTC
>JAGREO010000279.1 GCA_020446525.1 Geminicoccaceae bacterium
GGCAGGAAGTCGACGACATATTCGGCCCCGCGATAGAGCTCGGTGTGGCCCTTCTGCCGGCCGAAGCCCTTGACCTCGGTGACCGTCATCCCCTTGAGGCCGACCTCCTGCAGCGCCTCTTTGACCTCGTCCAGCTTGAACGGTTTGATGACCGCCTCGATCTTCTTCATGCCCGCGCGTTCTCCTGAATGTCGTGGTGCAACGTCCTGCTGCGTGAGCGAAGCACGGACCGTGCCAGACGCTCCATCCTGCGCGATCGGCGGTCTCGCTGCTCCGGCGATGCCCGTCGATGAGGCGGAGTGCTCAAAAAATGGGCAGAAGCCCTTCAATGGAGGTCGGCGCCGACCGCATCGGCGAGGCGGGCGAAGCCGTCACGTTCGAGGGCCCGGCCCAGACCTTCGAGCATGGCGTCGATCTGGGCCGGCCCGCCATAGACGAAGCTGGTGTAGATCTGCAGGGCGGCGGCGCCGGCGCGGATGCGGGCATAGGCGTCGGCCGCGTTCATGATCCCGCCGACCCCGACCAGCTCGATACGGCCCGCCGCCCGCGCCGCCACCCGGCGCAGGGTGCGCAGCGCCAGCGGTGCCAGAGGCGCGCCGCTGAGGCCGCCCGTCTCGTGCCGGGCGGCGGAGCGCAGATGCGCCGGCCGGGTGGTCGTGGTGTTGGTGAGGATCAGGGCGTCGAGCCCGTGCTCGATCGAAAGATCGGTGAGCGCGTCGAGCTCGTCGTCGGCGAGATCCGGTGCGGCCTTCAAGAGGAGCGGCTTTCGCTCCTCGGCGGCGTCGCGTGTGCGGACCAGCCGCTCGAGCAACGGGCGCAGGCTTTGGGCCTGCTGCAGGGCGCGCAGGCCCGGTGTGTTGGGTGACGAGACGTTGACCGTGACGTAGTCGGCGACCTCGAGCACGCGCCCGAGGCAGAAGGCGTAATCGTCGAGCGGTGCGGCGGCATCCTTGTTCAGGCCGATATTGGCGCCGACCGTACCCGTGGTCCGGCGGCGCGCCATCCGCCGCAGACAGGCGTCGAGGCCGGCATTGTTGAAACCCATCCGGTTGACGATGGCGCGGTCCTCTTCCAGGCGGAAGAGGCGCGGCCGGGGGTTGCCCGGCTGGGCGTGGCGGGTGACGGTCCCGGTCTCGACGAAGGCGAAACCGCACCGCAGCAGACCGTCCACGGCCACGGCGTCCTTGTCGAAGCCCGCGGCGAGCCCGATCGGATGCGGCAGGTCGAGGCCGCAGAGCGTCGTGCGCAGGCGCGGGTCGGCCGTGGACGCGCGGGGTGGCACGAAGGGCAGCAGCCGCAGGGCCAGATCGTGCGCCGGCTCGGCCGGAAGCGCGTGCAGGCCCGCGCGCAGCAGCCGTTCGGCGGCCCGCCGCAGGGCCAAGGGCTCAGTCCCGGCCCCAGGCGATGAAGCCGGCGTTGCGGAAGTCCGGCTTGAGATAGGTGAAGGGCGCGCCGTCGAGGTCGGTGACCCGTCCGCCGGCCGCCGCCAGGACCGCGTGACCCGCCGCCACGTCCCATTCCATCGTCGGTCCGAAGCGGGGGTAGACGTCGGCGCGGCCCTCGGCGACGAGGCAGAATTTGAGCGAGCTGCCGGCCGCCACGGTCTCCCCGATCCCCCGAGCCGCGAGCCATGCGTCGGTGGCCTGGTCGCGGTGCGAGCGGCTGGCGACGGCGACCGCTCCTTCGGCCGGGCGCCGGCGCACGGCGATGGCGCGCGCACCCTCGGCATCGCGGCGCGTGGAGCCGTGGCCCAGAGCGCCCCACCACATGGTGCCGCCCGCCCCGTCACCCGCTTCCCCGGGGCCGGCCGCCGGGGCGAAGACGACACCCAGGATCGGCCGGCGGCTCTCGATCAGGGCGATGTTGACGGTGAATTCGCCGTTCTTCGAGATGAACTCACGGGTGCCGTCGAGCGGGTCGACCAGCCAGAAGGGCCCGTCGCCCACCTCGGGCACATGGCCGGCCGCCACGGCTTCCTCGGCGACGATCGGGATCGAGGGGGTCACCTTGCGCAGACCGGCCAGGATCACCGCCTCGGCCGCACCGTCGGCGATCGTGACCGGCGAGGAATCCGCCTTGTGCCCGACCGCGACCTCGCTTCCATAGTGCCGCATGATCTCCGCGCCCGCCGCCTCGGCCAGGGCCACGATCTCGGGCATCAGCAGGGCAGGGGCGATCATGCGTGCTCCTCGGGTGGGGGCGGGGGCGGTGACGGTGGCGGCGGCGGCCCCGTGCATAGAGCAGCGGCCGGCCCGCGTCACGCGCCGCAGAGCTTCCAGGGGCCGATGTCGAGGTGGATGTGGTCGCGGTGGGCGCGATCGTGGGCCGGCGTCAGCACGACGCTGAAGTGATCGCAGGCGGCACGCGCGAGATCCTCGAGGAAGTCGCCCTTGTCGTTCCAGTCGCCCCAGTCGTCCTCGACGTCGACCACCCGGCCGTCGGCCAGCACGAAACCGGCGACGTCGAGCGCCCGGGCGCTGCCGTGCAGGCTCATCCGGCGGCCGTTGCCGGTCATCCGCCTGCAGGCATAGGACCCGAAATGGCGCACCTCGACGATGGCCGAGCCGAGCTCGCGCCGGGCCAGCCGCTGGGCTTCGGGCGCGAAGGAGAGCCAGGCCAGCGCCATGCCGCAGGCGGTGGTGACCGGCGGCCGGAAGCCTGCTTCGAGACGAACCGGGGCCGGCACCGAGCAGGCGCCGCGGCCCAGCGCCGGAGCCGGGCGCGGCACCGGCGTGAAGTGGCGAAGGGCACTCGTGCAGGCGGCCGGCGGCAGATCGAAGGCCGAGCGCACAGGCGTGGCGCGCCTGCCGCCGCCGCAGGCGGCCAGCGTGGCGGCGAGGAGCAGGCAAAGCAACGGCATCATGCCGCGCATGTGAAACCGCGGGCGAACGTGACTAGAGACGGCGGCGATCGGCCTTGCTAAGGTCATGCGCGAACCTGAACGCAACAACGGGAGGCTCTCATGCCGAATATCTTGTCCCGCTTCATGCTGTCGACCGCCGCACTCGCGCTGGGCGCCGCCGCATTCGCGCAGAGTGCGCAGGCCGCCTGCGACTCCGGTGAGACGCTCGTCAAGTTCGCCCACGTCACCAATGTCGACAAGCACCCCAAGGGCATCGCCGCCGCCCTGCTGGAGAAGCGCGTCAACGAGGAGATGGACGGCAAGCTCTGCATGGAGGTCTATCCCAACTCCTCGCTCTACGACGACGACAAGGTGCTCGAGGCGATGCTGGCCGGCGACGTGCAGCTCGCAGCCCCCTCGCTCTCCAAGTTCGAGACCTTCACCAAGAAGGTGCGCATCTTCGATCTGCCCTTCCTCTTCGAGAACGTCGATGCCGTCGACCGTTTCCAGCAGAGCGAGGCCGGCCAGGCGCTGCTCGATTCGATGAAGCGGCGCGGTCTGCAGGGGCTGGCCTTCTGGCACAACGGCATGAAGCAGCTCTCGGCCAACAAGCCGCTGATCGAACCCGCCGACGCCAAGGGCCTGAAGTTCCGCATCCAGCCCTCCGACGTGCTCCAGGCGCAGTTCGAGGCGATCGGCGCCAACCCGCAGAAGATGGCCTTCTCCGAGGTCTACGGCGCGCTCCAGACCGGTGTCGTCGACGGTCAGGAGAACACCTGGTCGAACATCTAC
>JAGREO010000280.1 GCA_020446525.1 Geminicoccaceae bacterium
CCCGGTCACCCGGCGCGACCCGTGCTCCCACACCGGCTTGACGCCAATCAGCGCCAGCGCTTGGGCGATGTCGTCGCCGCCGGTGCGCATGTTGGCCGTGCCCCAGGCCGAAAGGCCGATCCGCTCAGGCCAGCTTCCGTGCTCCTGGCGATAGCGGTCGAGCAGCCGCACCGCCGAGCGCCAGCCGAGCGTCCAGGCTGCGGGCGTCGGCACCGAACGGGTGTCGACGGCGTAGAAGTTGCGCCCCGTCGGCAGCACGTCGGCGCGATCGCGGGTGGGCGCGCCCGATGGTCCCGGCGCGACGAACCGGCCGTCGAGCCCGGTGAGCAGGCTCTCGATTTCGGCCGGCCCGCAGGCACGCAGGCTCCGGCAGAGCGTCTCCTCCATCGCCGCCAGCCTGGCCGCCGAGGCCGGCCCGGGCGGCAGCACGCGCCCCTCGACCACCGCGACCGCCAGAAGCTCGAGCCGCTCGACGGTATCACCGACGCTGCGCCAGAGATCGTCCGAGAGTGCCGCCAGCACTTCCGGCCGCGGGCCCGTCCAGGGTTGCGCCATGTCGCAGGCCAGCGGATCGAAACCGCCCAGCGCCAGATCGTCGGCCAGCGTGCGGATCAGCGAGGGCCGCTGGCCGCGCGCCACGGCCACCAGAAGATCGGTCTCCTGCCGGCCCTCGGGGCTGCGACCGAAGACGTGCAGGCCGTCCCGAATCTGCCGCTCCTTGAGGTCGCAGAGCCAGGCGTCGAGCTTGACCAGCGCCGCATCCTCCTCCTCGCCCTCCTCGATTCCCGCATCCTCGTCCAGACTATGCAGGGCCATCATCTCGTGGATCTGCCCGCGCAGCAGATCGAGGCGGCGCGGATCCTGGCCCGCAGCGTCGTAATATTCGTCGACCAGCGCTTCGAGGTCGCGCAACGGACCGTAGCTCTCGGCGCGTGTGAGCGGCGGGGTCAGATGGTCGACCACCACGGCCGACGTGCGCCGCTTGGCTTGCGATCCCTCGCCCGGATCGTTGACGATGAAAGGATAGAGATGCGGCAGCGGCCCCAGCACCGCCTCGGGCCAGCAGGCGGCTGAAAGGCCGAGCGCCTTGCCCGGCAGCCATTCGAGATTGCCGTGCTTGCCCAGATGGACGATCGCATGCGCGTCGAACTGCGTGCGCAGCCAGGCATAAAAGGCGATGTAGCCGTGCGGCGGCACCAGCGCCGGGTCGTGATAGGTGGCCTTGGGATCGACCTCGTAACCGCGCGCCGGCTGGATGCCGACGACGACGTTCCCCATGCGATGCAGCGCCAGATGAAAGGCGCCGTCGCGAAAGGCCGGATCCTTCTCGACCGCGCCCCAGCGCGCCACGACGGCCGAGCGGAGCTCTTCCGGCAGAGCATCGGAGAAACGCGCATAGGCCGCCCGATCGAGCCGCACGTCGCTCGTCCGGCGGCGCGCGTTGGTCGGCCCGGCACGCAGCATATCCATCAGGGCGCGCCCGCTCTCCGGACAGCCGCTCACGACGTAGCCCGCCTCCTCCAGCGCCCGCATCACCACCGCGGCACTCTCGGGCGTATCGAGACCCACCCCGTTGGCCAGCCGCGCGTCCTGATTGGGATAATTGGCGAGCAGCAGGGCCACCCGCCGGGCACCGGCTGGAGATCGCCGCAGACGAGCCCATGCCGCGGCCTGCGCCACGACGAAGCGGACGCGATCGGAAAGCGGCTCGAGCGCCACCAGGTCGGACTGGGTGGCCTCGATCCGCGCCCGCGCACTCTTGAACGCGATGGCCCGGGTGAAGACGCGGCCGTCGACCTCCGGCAGCACCACCGACATGGCGAGATCCCGCGCACTCAGCCCCTGGGCCGACGCCCGCCAGCGCTCGCGCGTCGTGCCGGCCGCCACCGCCTGCAACACCACCGCACCGATGCGATCGAGGGGCCCCGGCTCGTGCACCGCACCGGGCTGCGAGACCGCGAAGCCGGTGAGATTGACCACCACGTCCGGCGGCTCCTCGGTTAAGAGATCGTCGAGAAAGGCACGGGCCACGGGATCCTTGAGCGACTGGACGAAAACCGCCGTCACCCGCAGACCGCACGCCGCCGCCTCCCTGATCAGCGCATCCACCGGCGCCAGATCCTCGGCCATCAGCAGCGCCCGGTAGAAGACCACGACCAGCAGCGGCCCGCCTCCCGGCTCCGCGCGTCGATAGAGCCCGGCACGGGCGACCGGCTCGGCAGGCTCCGGCCAGGCGTCGTCCCGGAGCAGCGCCCGTGCGGCCAGGAGAAAGCGTCGGCCGTTCTCCGCCCCGCCCTGCGCCAGATAGGCCCAGAGCGCCGCCCGCCGCTCGTCCCCGACCGTCGAGCGCTCGGCCAGCGCCGGATCGTCCTCGTCGCTGCCGGTCAGGAGAACGAGCGGGATGCCGTGGCGCCGGCAGGTCAGGACGACGCGCTCGACGCCGTAGGCCCAACTGGCGACACCGCCCAAGAGCCGCAGCACGACGAGCCCGGCACCGGCGACCGTCCGCGCGACATAGGTGTCGACCGAAAGATGATGGGTGAGCCGTGCGAGGTTGGCCAACCTCAGGCCGGGCGGGTCCTCGATCCGGGCGTGACAGCGCGCCAGAAGGGCGAGCTCGGTATCGGCATGCCCGGCGAAGACGATCTCGGCCGGGTCCTGCCCCAGATCGACCGCCTCCGCACCGTCGTCGATGTCGCCCGGCTGGGCGCGCAAGAGGTGCACGGCTCAGGCGCCGAGCGCGCGCGCGACCCGCTCCTCGTCGAAGCCCCTGGCACCGATCACCACGAGCCGCGAGAGCCGCTCCTCGCCCTCGCGCCAGTCGCGATCGAAATAGCCCTGCACCCGCGTGCCGACCGCCTGCACGACGTAGCGCATGTCGCGGCCGAGATCGACGAAGCCCTTGATCCGCAGGATGTCCGGCACGGCACAGGCCTCCGCCACCCGACCCAGCAGCTCCTCCACCCCGGCCGGTTGCGGCAGATCGACGTGGAAGCTCACGAAATCGTCGTGATCGTGCTCCTTCACCCCCTCGCGCTCGTGATGCGTCCGGCGCTGCGCCATGTCCTTCTCCGCGGCCAGCCCCAGCCCCAGGACGGCTGTGATCGGCACCTCGCCCTGCGCACAGGCCAGAACGGTGACGCCCGGCCGGACGTCGCGCGCCGCCACCGCCCGCACCCGATCGAGCCCCGCCGCATCCAAGAGATCGGCCTTGTTCAGGAGCACGATGTCGGCGCACACGAGCTGGTCCTCGAACAATTCCTGAATCGGGCTCTCGTGCTCGATCGAGGGGTCCGCCGCACGGCGCTCGAGCACCGCCGCCTCGTCGTCGGCGAAGCGTCCCTCGGCCACCGCCGCGGCGTCGACCACCGTGACCACCCCGTCCACCGTCACCCGATCCGCCACCTCGGGCCATTCGAAGGCGCGCACCAGCGGCTGCGGCAGCGCCAGGCCGGAGGTCTCGATGACGATGTGGTCGACCGGCTCGGGCCGATTCAGAATCCGGGTCATCACAGGAATGAAATCGTCGGCGACGGTGCAGCAGATGCAGCCGTTGGCGAGCTCGATCACATCCTCCTCGGCGCAGCCCTCGATGCCGCAACCGGCGAGCAGGTCGCCATCGACACCGACATCGCCGAACTCGTTGACGACGAGCGCGATGCGTCGGCCTCGCGCCTGGGCCAGCAGACCGCGTATGAGCGTCGTCTTGCCCGCACCGAGAAAGCCGGTGACGATGGTGGCCGGTATCTTGACCGTCATGCCGGCCGCTCCATGCGATCGAAACGGGCGAGCACGGCCCCGGCCACGCCGCCCAGCACCAGCCAGAACACCGCCGCGACCGCCAGCGACGCGGTGGCGAAATGCGCCGCCAGCTCCGGCGGTGCCGCCCCGCCGAAGCGCTCGGGATGCGGTGCGCCCAGAAGGTGCGGCAGGATGATCAGGAGAACACCGCCCGCCGCCGTCCACACCGTCCGGCCGGCCATCGCCCAGATACCGGCGGCGGTGGCGAGGAACGCCAGCAGCCACCATGCCTGACGCGCACCGAGATCGGCGGCCATCGCTCCGGGCAGTTCCGGCGGCAGGCCCAGCGCCGGCGCCAGCGCCGCCGCGGCGAACCCGCAGGCCCCCCAGACGAGACCGCGGCGCATGTCGATCGGCCCGCCGCGCAGGCTCATCGCCGCCACCAGCAGCAGCGCCCAGCCGAAGGCTGTCACCAGCGTCGCCGTGGCGGTGTAGAAGCTGCGCTCGAAGCCGTCGGAGGGCGCCCAGGCCTGCGCGCCATCCGGCGCCCCATGGGCATCCGAGGAATGCACGAGCAGCAGCAGACCCTCCGCGGCCGCCGCGTGATCGCCGCCCTCGTAGCGCTCGGCCTCGACGATGATCGGCGTCGTCACGCACGCCTGAAGCGTGGCCGTGACGATGCCCGCCGCCAGCGCCGCGATCAGGGCGCTGGCGAAAATCCGCCGGAACACGACCGCCCCGTCAGTGACAGGGATAGCCGAGCGCGTGGCGCGTGTCGTGCGCCGCATTGTGCAGCACGTCCGCACCGGCGAAGCCGGCGCCGTAGAGAACGACGATACCGAGCATCAGTGCGGCCAGGATCGCCGGCAGCGCGGCGGCACGACCGGAGGCGGCGGAAAGGGCCGAAGAAGCCGGGATGGTGGTCATGAGCGTTTCTCCCGCGCCGCCTCACCCGACGGACGCGCTGGTGGGACAAGGGCGGTGGCAGGTCTCCTGGCTCGCGCCTCGGACGTCGCCCGGACCTTCCCGACTCCAGAAGAGCCAGTGGCCATCCTCGGGCGACCCGGCCCAATCCGGCCCGGCGCTCACAGTTGCGGGGGCAGCCACGGCATCGGTCCCATCACGGGTCGCCCTCACCGTGTTCCCTTTTCAGCCGCTCTCGGTCCTCCTCGAGCGACACCACCGAGCCGACTGGTAGCGCAACCATACCTCGAGGTAAAGCTGATCGACCCGCTAGCGGACCGCCGTCGCCGCCTCCATGTGCTCGACGAAGCGGATCAGCGCGGGATGGGCCGCCGCCCGACGCCAGACGGCGAGCGTCGTCATCGGCTCCTCCATGCCGCGGATCGGCAGGGCGGCCAGCCGCGCATCGAGTGTGGCGGCGAAGCTCTCGGGCATGACCGTCAGACCGAGCCCGCAGGCCACCAGCCCGAGAATGGCCCGCGATTCCGGTGCCGTCTGAATGACCTCGGGCCGCACGTGCGCGCGATCGCACAGATTCTGGAAGTGCGCGTTGAACGCGCCCCAGCGATCCGGGTCACCCATCACGAAGGGCGATCGCGCGAGGCCGGCGAGAGCGACATCGGCCTCGCCGGCGAGCGGATGATCGCGCGGCATGATCGCCAGCAGCCGATCGGCCTGCACCACACGGGTCTCGAATCCCGGCCGGCTCAAAGGTCCAGTGAGCAGACCGATGTCCAAAAGGCCACCCTCGAGCATGGTCACCTGCTCCTCCGTGTAGCCCTGGATCAGCCTGAGATGCACGTCCGGCGCGATGCCGTTGAACGACTTGATCAGGTCGGGCAGGCAGCCGGCGATGATCGTGTCCGTGTAGCCGATCCTCAGGCTGCCGGCATAACCGCGGGCGACCTTGTGGGTACGGTCGAGCGTGGCGTCCAACTGCATTAATACGCGCGCACAGCCGACGGCGAAGGCCTCGCCGGCGCGGGTGACCCGCACCCGCTTGTTGCTCCGCTCGAACAGCTTCGTGCCGACGTCCCGCTCGAGCTGGGCGATCGCCCGGCTCAGCGTCGACTGGGTGATGTTCAAGCGTGATGCGGCACGGTGGAAATTCAGCTCGTCGTGAAGAGCCTCGAAATAACGCAGCCGTCGCAATCCGGTGTCCATCGGACCGATCTCTCATGCACGAACGATGCACGATACGCATCGATCGCGGCGGAACTTCGCATTGTACACCCTGCCGCCGCCCGACTAGCATTTCGTGCACAAGAGAGCGAGAGGAGGAAAACGTCGATGGGCTACCCGAGAATGGCGACTGGTGCCGCTCTGGCGCTGACGGTCTTCGGATCGGCACTCGGCACGACGGCGGCATCGGCCGCGGACGTGACCATGAACGTCGGCTGGGAAACGCCGCTCGAATCGGATTACGGCGTGTTCGCCGGCAAGTTCGAGGAGTTGGTCGAGCAGTACAGCGACGGCACGATCGACGTGAAGCTGCGCTGCTGCGGCCAGATCGCGTCGGAAGACAACGCCTTCAGGGCGCTGCAGCTCGGCACGGTGGACGCCTACATCATCTCGCAGAACAACGTCTCGCCGCACTGGCCGCTGATGGACGTGCTCGTCCTGCCCTACACCTTCGAGGACACCGATCACCTGCGCGCGGTCGCCGACGGACCGGCGGGCGACAGGATGAAGGAGCAGCTCCTCGCCGACACCGGCGTCCATCTCCTGACCTTCGGCGGGCCGAGCTATCGCGACTTCTTCAATTCGGTGCGCCCGATCGAGACCATCGAGGACATGGATGGCCTGAAGATCCGCGTGCCGAAGAACCAGGTCATGCTGGCGACCTTCGAGGCCTTCGGCGCCGAGCCGGTGCCGCTCGCCTGGTCGGAGACGCCGACCGCACTGCAGACCGGCACGATCGACGGCGGCGACAACGGCACAAACGTCATCCAGGAGATGAAGTTCTACGAATTCGCGCCCTACTTGACGGTTCTCGACCATTTCGCCGGCTTCTCGCCGCTCTTCGTCTCCGACGCCTTCATGAAGCGGCTCACCGACGAGCAGGCCGAGGCGGTCAGGCGGGCGGCGCGCGAAGCGGGCGACGCCGACATGGACTACAAGATCGGCAAGATCGAGGAGACCCGCGACTGGCTGGTGAAGGAAGGCGGCATGCAGATCACGCGGCCGGATCGCGCACCCTTCATCGAAGCGGCCCGAAAGGTGCAGGAGGATTTCGCCGAGGAGCGCGGCGAGGCGTTCGCCGAACTGCTCGAGACGATCCGCCAGGCGGCACCCTAGGCACGGACGCGCAGGCCCGGGGCGGGAGCGGCCGATGATCGGGTTCGTGGTCTTTCTCGAGCGTCAGGCCGAGGAGATCGTCTGCTGCCTCGCCCTGAGCCTGATGGCGATCTGCGTCTTCATCCAGGTCATCATGCGCTACGTCTTCGACTCCGCCTTGCAGTGGAGCGAGGAGCTCGCCGCCATCTGCATGGTCTGGGCGGTCTATATGGGCGCCTCCCTGTGCGTCCGCGAACGCTTCCACATCCGCATCATGGCCGGGGTGCTGCTGCTGCCCCGGCCGGCCGCGAAATTCTTCGTCATCGTCGCGGACCTGTTCGCCGCACTCTTCTGCGTCTTCATGCTGGTGGTGGCGATCGATTATCTGGGCGTGCTGGCGCAATTCACCTCGCGCACACCGAGCCTCGGTATCGACGAACTCTATCCGCAGTCGATCCTGGTGCTCGGCTACGTGCTGATCCTGCTTCGGCTGGTGCAGATCTACGTGATCTGGCTCAGGGCCGGGGCCAGAGGGCTGCCCGGAATGCGCCCCGAGCACGAGATCGAACCCTGAGGCATGAACGAGCTCGTCGTCCTCGCGATCGTCTTCACCGTGCTCACGGTGATCGGCACGCCGCTCTTCGCCGCCGTCGGCCTGACCACGTTCCTCGCCCTCTTCCTGATCGACATCCCCTACACGCTGATGGCGCAGACGGGCTATACCAGCCTGACGCCCTTTCCGCTGATCACCATCCCGCTCTTCGTCCTGGCCGGCCGGCTGATGGAGGTGGGCGGCATGGGCAAGCGGCTGATCGACATCGCCACGAGCCTGGTCGGCGCCTATCGCGGCAGCCTGGGGCTGGTGACCGTCTTCGCCTGCATGCTCTTCGCCGCCCTCTCGGGCTCGGGGCCGGCGACCACCGCGGCGATCGGCTCGATCACCATCCCGGCGATGGAGAAGGAGGGTTACAAGACGCCGTTCGCCGCCGCCATCGCCGCCGCGGCCGGCGCGCTCGGCAGCCTGATCCCGCCGTCGAATCTGATGATCATCTACGGCCTGGTCTCCGAGACCTCGATCCCGCGTCTCTTCCTGGCGGGCTTCGTCCCCGGCTTCATCGTCACCGCCCTCTTGATGGCCACCGTCTACATCATCGCCCGGCGGCGGGGCTATGGCGGCTCGGGCGAGGCCTTCTCCTGGGCCCCCGCCAGGCGCGCGGCCTGGGACGGCAAATGGGCGATCGGCGCGCCGGTCCTCATCCTGGGCGGCATCTACAGCGGCGCGTTCACGCCGACGGAGGCCGCTTCGGTCGCCGTCTTCTACGCCCTCTTCATCGGCCTCGCCGTGCATCGCGAGCTGACCTGGCGCAAGGTCTATGAGAGCCTGCGCTTCACCGCGCTGATGACCGGGCTGCTGATCCTGCTCACCCCGACCCTGGCGTTCGGCCAGCTCTCGGCCTTCTATGACGTGCCCGCGGCGGTGGAGACGCTGATCACCGGCATCACCACCAACGTCTTCGTGGTGATGATCCTGATCGGCATCTTCTACATCATCATCGGCACCTTCATGGAATCGCTGGCGCAGATCATCCTCTTCACCTCGGTGTTCCTGCCGCTGGTCACCAGCCTGGGCGTCGACCCCGTGGCCTTCGGCGTGTTCACCGTGATCACCTGCGAGATCGGCTTCCTGACACCGCCGCTCGGCGGCAACCTCAACGTCGCCGCGCGCATCTCCAACATCACCATCGAACAGGTCTCCGTCGCGGTGCTGCCCTTCATCACCGCCTATTGCATCGGCCTGCTGCTGCTCATCTTCTTTCCCCAGCTGTCGCTCTGGCTGCCCGATTTCTTCTACGGGCCGGCCCGATAGCGCCTCGCGCCGCGGAGGATCGCCATGCTCGATATCATCCTGACCAACGGCACCGTCCATGACGGAACCGGCGGTGATCCGCGGCAGACGGACATCGGCATCGAGGATGGCCGCATCGCCGCGATCGGCGACCTCTCGACGGCCGAGGCGCGCGAGACCGTCGACGTGACCGGTCTCGCGGTCGCGCCGGGCTTCATCGACCTGCACACCCACTCCGATTTCACGCTGGCTGCCGACGGCCGCGCGCAGAGCCAGGTGCACCAGGGCGTGACCACCGAGGTGATCGGCCAGTGCGGCTATTCCTGCGCCCCGGTGCGCGACGCCCGCGACGTGGCGATCATGGCGCCGGGCTATGCCGAGGGCATGATCGAAGTCGATTGGCGCACCTTCGGCGGTTATCTCGACCATATGGACCGGATGAAGCTGGGCGTGAACGTCGCCGCCTTCGTCGGCCACGGCACGATCCACCGCGCCGTCCTGGGCGACGCACTGAGGCCGGCCGACGACGACGAGCTCGACCGGATGAAGGCGCTGCTCGAGGAGAGCATCGACGGCGGCGCCTACGGCTTCTCGACCGGGCTCGAATATTGGCCCGGCAGCCTGGCGACACCCGACCAGCTCACCGAGATGGTCGCCATAGCCGCGAAGCGCGGCGTGCTCTACGCCACCCACGTGCGCAATCGCGACCTCTTCTACGATATCGGCTTCGGCGAGGCGATCTCCACGGCGCGCGCCGGCGGCGCCCGGCTGCAGATCTCGCACATCCAGCCCAAGCACGGCGCCCCGGCCTACGCCATGGAGCACGCGATCAGCATGGTCGAGGAAGCCAAGGGCCATGGCGTCGACGTCGCCTTCGACGTCATCCCGCACGACTGGTCGCACACCCGCGTCTCGGCGATCCTGCCGCAATGGGCGCAGGAAGGCGGCGCCGAGACGGTGCTCGCCCGGCTCGCGGACGAGGACGCACGCCGGAAGATCAAGGGCAATCGCCGGCCGATGTGGCGGCTGGTCAAGGACGGGCTCTGGCACAGGATCGTGCTGATGCAATCCTCCGCCAATCCGGCGCTGGTCGGCCTGACCTTCGACGAGATCGGTCGCCGCCGGGACACCGATCCCTATGACGCCGTGCTCGACATGCTGATCGAGGAAGGCGACCAGCTCCATCACATGATGTGGACCTCGCAATCCTTCTCCGAGGACCAGATCCGCCTGGCGATCAGCCGGCCCGACTGCGCCATCATCTCCGACACCCTGGCCCTGGCGCCCGAAGGCTGCCTCAAGCATCATATCGGCTCGCTCAGCGGCTATGGCTGGGCCGCACGCTTCCTCCAGCACTATGTGCGCGACCAGGGCGTGCTGACCCTCGCCGAGGGCATCCGCCGACTGACCTCCCTGCCGGCGGCCCGGCTCGGCGTCCACGACCGCGGCACGCTCGAGCGCGATAACTGGGCCGACATCACCGTCTTCGATGCCGATCAGATCGCCAGCCACTGCGACGTCCGCGAGCCGCGCCGCTTCGCCACCGGCATCGCCCACGTCCTGGTCAACGGCGTCTTCTCCATGCGCGACGGCACCCGCACCGGTAACGACGCCGGCCGCGTCCTCCGCTCGCACTGAGCCGCGCGGGTTTCCTGGCCCGGATCACCGCGAGCAGCTCGCCGCGGCACCGCATCTGCAAAGGCGCGCCGCCCCCGCCGCAGCGACGCCGCGGAACGATCGGCCGGTTGTGAGAAAGGTGAAAAAAGTCCTTGCTTATATTCCTGTGATGCGCCATAATTCACCCCATGACCCGCTCCGCCCGCGTTCCAACCTACAACGACCTGGCTCCCTGCGCCCGCTTCCGGCTGGAAGACTGGATGCGGCTGCTTTGGCACGTCAGCCTCGACATCGCCGACCAGAAGACGCTGCTGAAGGTGGCCGGTCTCTGCGCCATGGGCGAGAACGCCCTGCGCATCGTGCTGGGCAACATCGCGCTTCGCCGCTTGCGCTACTTCCTCGAGCTCGTGCCGGTCCGCTTCTGCCCCGACTTCACCCTCGGCCCCGACGGCACCC
>JAGREO010000031.1 GCA_020446525.1 Geminicoccaceae bacterium
TCAGCGCCACGGCGATGCCGACGAAACCATAGCCGCCGGTGAAGCCCAGCAGCAATCGGTGTTGCGCGCCGAGCAGTTCGTTGGTCGCCATCATGCCGGCGAGAGCGCCCGAGATCGTCATCACCAGCACGATGTGCCACTGCGGATCGATGCCGGCATAGACCGCCGCGGGTTCGCTGCGTCCGACCACCCGCAATTCGTAGCCGAGCCGTGTCTTCCAGACGTAGAGCCAGACGAACAGGCAGCAGAGAAGGGCCAGCAGCAGCGACGCGTTGAGCGGCGAGCGGGCGACCTCGAGGCCGAACGCCGCCGCCACCTCGTGCAGTTGCGGCAGCCAGACGCCCTCGCCGAAGGTCTCGCTCTCCGGTGCCTGCTGGCCGGGCTTGATCAGCACGTTGACGAGCAGATAGGTCATCAGTGCGGCGGCGATGAAGTTGAGCATGATGGTGGTGATGACGGTGTGGCTGCCGCGCCGCGCCTGCAGCCAGCCCGGCACGAAGCCCCAGAGGCCGCCCGCCAGTGCCGCCGCCGCGATCGCCAGCGGCACCGCCAGCAGCGGCGGCCACTGGCCGAACCAGAGCCCGACGAGCCCGAGGCCGAGCCCGCCCAGATAGGCCTGTCCCTCGCCGCCGATGTTGAAGAGACCGCCATGGAAGGCGACGGCGACGGCGAGCCCGGTGAAGATGAAGTTGGTGGTGTAGAAGAGCGTGTAGCCGATTGCTTCGCCATAACCGAAGGCACCGGTCACCAGCAGACGCAACGCCTCGATGGGGTTCTCCCCCAGTGCGATCACCACCAGGCCCGACACCAGCAGGGCGAGCGTCAGGTTGAGCAGCGGCAGCAGCCCCCAATCGACCCAGGCCGGCAGTTTTCCACCGCGCATCGAAGCTCATCCCCTCGAGGGCGCCCTCTCGTCGGGGCATGGACCAACCCTAGTGCGATTCTCCGCCGCGGGAAATCACATGCGACGGGTGCGACGAGAAAATCTCCGACGGGGATCGGGTCGACTCACGGCGATAGCGTCAGCGGTCCGTGTCGTCTCGTGACGCGGCCACCGGTGCCGTGATCTCGACGGCGCCCTCGTCGGCGATCGCCCGCTTGCCGCGCACCGTCATGTCGGAGACGAACTGGAACTGGTCGCGCAGATCGAAGGGATAGGCACGCAGCTTGTAGTGGGTGCCGAACGGCAGTTCCTTCAACACCACGATCACAGGTCGGGCGTAATCGAGATAGGCGCTGGTGCGTGCCACCTCCTGCAGAGCCGAGCGCAGCCGCGCGGCGTCGTGGTCGGGAGCCACGTAGAAATCGGCGACACATTGCAGGGTGCGCGCACCGTCGTTGGCGTTGGAGACGTTGTCGGTCCAGAGACGCGCGTGCGGCACGGTGATGGTGTCGTCGTCGGCCGTGTCGAGGACGATGGCCCGCATGCCGACCCGCCGCACCTCGCCGTAATCGCCGTCGATCTCGACCCAGTCGCCCGGCCTGTAGGGTCGCTCGAAGATCGCCACGATGCCGGCGATCAGGCTGGAGACGTAGTCCTTGAAGGCGAAACCGACGGCGACGCCGACGGCACCGGCGATGATCAGGAAGTTCTGCAGGGTGACGTCGAAAACGATCGGCACGATCCACAGGATCGCCATCACCAGCAGGCCGAGCCGGATGATCGGCACCGCGCCCAGGAGATAGAGCCGCGCCCGGCTCGGACCGCGCTCCGCCAGGAAGGGCAGCAGCCGGCGGACCACGAAGATCGTCGCCCAGGTGCCGGCTATGACCAGCGCGATCTCGACGAAACTGATGTCCTGCAGATCGTTGAGCAGATCGGTGGCCGTGCGTTCGCCCCGGTTTCCGTTCATCGCTCAAAACCGGCCCATGGGAAATCCGGCCGCTTCGAGGGCGCCGCGAATCGCGGGATAGGCCGCCGGCCTGCAGCGCAGGGCCCCTTCGTGTCTTTCGACGAAGCCGGCGCCCACCAAGGCCGCGACGACGTGCGACGGGCCGACGATCGGCAGCACGAGGCGCAGTTCCTCGACGGTCAGTTCCTCGTGGATCAGCAGCGCGTGCAGCACCAGCAGCGCGTTCTGCGTCTCACGAGCCGGCACGACAGGCTCGTCCGGCGCCGCCACCCAGAGCGTTTCCCGATCCCCTGCGTCGTCGGCGAGCGCCGCGGCGCGATCCCGCTCGTCGCCGTCGCCGCTCGCCGCTTCGCCGTCGACGAGCGCCTCACGGTCGCTTCTGAGGCCGCGTCGCCACATGTGCCAGGCGACCCAGGGGATGCCGTGGCTGCGCGCGGCGAGCTTCTGCAGGAAGTCGCTGCCGGCACGGTCGTCGCCTTCGGGCCGCAACACGTCCGCGCCGGTCTTCGGCAGGCGAAAGCGCACACCCTCGGCCATGCCGTCCCGTGCGAGAGCGGCGAACCAGCGGCGCAGACGGTCGCCGTCGAACGCCTGGAAGGTGACGCCTTCGGGCAGCACCATGTCGGCGCCGGTGGCCATGGACAAGAAGGCCCACGCCCAACTGCTGCAGCCGACGACGCAGCGGCGCTCGACGCTTTCCAGTGCCGTCAGCAGGGCGCGGACATGATCCAGACCGCGGCGCTCGCGCAGGAACCATCGCTCGAGCTGCGGAACGACGAGGATGCCGTCTCCGTCCAGATCGATCGGTTCGAGCGGCGCGGCGCCGGCCCCGAGGCGGGCGCGCAAGGTCGTGCGATCGGGCGGGGACAGCACGTCGTGTCCCTGGGCACGCGCCCAGCCGCCCACGACGTCCTCCTGATCGCAAGGCGGCAGCAGGACGAGCAGATGGGTGGAGAGGGTCGCGTCGTCGGCCCGCCAGTCGACCACGCAGGCTTCGAGCTCCGCGTGCAGCGGTCCTCGAGCGGGCGGCGCCACCAGGCGGTCGAGCCGTCCGGCGGTGGCTTTCTGCAGCCGCTCGTCGGCGATGAAGGGCTTCTCCTCCTGCTCGCGCAGCAGCGAGCGCAGCCGGGCGCCCAAGGATCGCAGACGCTCGTCGGTCGGCATCGACGGACGGGTGAACGCCCTTGCGGGGCGAAACGGCGGCGGTTCGTCGTCCTCCTCCTTCACGCCCGTGCCATCCGCCGGAAGGTCAGGTTGATTCGCGGCCCGACCGGCCGCTTCGTCTTCGCCAAGCGATGCAGCCAGTGGTGTTGCATCGGCCCGCTCATGAGCAGCAGCGAGCCCGACGGCAGATCGAGGTCGATGCGCGGCAGTGCTCTCGTCTTGTGCTTGATCTGAAAGCGGCGGGTGGCACCGAGCGAAAGCCCGGCGACGACCGGGTTCTCACCCAGAGCCTTCTCGTCGTCGGCGTGCCAGCCCATGCCATCCGCACCGTCGCGATAGAGATTGGCCAGCACGGCGTCGAAGCTCCGGCCCGTAGTGCCGGCGGCTCGTGCGGCGAGATCGTGCAGCACGGCCGGCATCGGTCGCGGCGGATGGTCGATGCCGCTGTAGCGGTAGGCCGCGGCACCGTACCAGGCGGTGAGGCGCGGGACGGCGACGCTGCGGCCCATGATCCGCATTTTCTCCCGGCGCCAGTCGAGTTCGTCGAACAGTGTCGCAAAGGCGCGGTCCGCCGCTGGCGGCGGCAGGAACGCCTCGAAGAGCCACATCGCACCGTCGCAGGGCAGCAACTGCCGAGCCATGCTCAGATTGCCAGATCGTTGACGGTCAGCACCGCCGACAGGATGGAGATGACCACACCGCCCACGAGGATGCCCAGCGTCACGACCAGGAGCGGCTCCGCCAGCGCCACGAGGCGTGCGGTGCGGTGCGCCAGACGGGTTTCCAACTGATCCGCCAGATAGGCCGAAAGCTCGGCCAGACGCCCGCTCTCCTCGCCCGTGCGCAGCAGGCGCAAGCCGATCGGGGCGACGATGTTCTCCTCGGCCAGTGCCTCGGCCAGCCGCTGGCCCTGGCGCAGCTTGCCCAGCGCGCGTGCCAGGGCCGCCTGAACGGCGATGTTGGCGGTCAGCTCACGACACATGGCGATGGCCGCCGGAAGGTCGAGGCCGCCCTTGAGCATGGTGGCGAGACCGCGCGCAATCTGCACCGTCGCCCGTTCACGCGTCAGTTTGCCGAGCAGCGGTGCCGCCAGCGCCGCGCGGTCGAGCACACGCCGGACGGCGGTGCTCTGTGCCGCCGCCAATCCCGCCGCCAGCAGCCCCGCCACCACCAGCGCCAGCGCCGCGCCGTTCGCCTCCATCCACTGCGACAGACCGATGATCCAGCGGGTGGTGACCGGCAGGCGGTCCATCGAGCCGGCGAAGAGCGGGATGAACTGCGGCACGACGAAGCCCATCAGCAGGCCCAGCGAGGCCAGCGCCACGAAGGCCAGGATGATCGGATAGGTGAGCGCCGCACCCATCTTGCGCCGGGTTTCGGCCTCGCGCTCCTGCAGCGTCGCCACCTCCGCCAGCGCCTCGTCGAGCCGGCCCGTGGCCTCGCCGGCGCGTACCATGCCGACAAAGAGGCGCGAGAAGAATCGCGACTCGGCGGCCAGAGCGTCGCTGAACGGCTCGCCGCCTCGCACCTTGCTCAAGATCCGTCCCAGGGCCGCCGTCAGCTTGCGGTCTCCGGCATCGTCCATCACCAGCGCCAGGGCACGCTCCAGGGGCTCGCCGGCGCGCAGCAGCGTCGCCAGTTCGCGGGTGAAGATCATCACCTGTGGCCCGCTGCGCGTGGCGCCCGGGGAGGACATCGCGGCCGCCACCTGTTGCGCCGGCTCCGCCTCGATCGGAATGAGACCGTCCGCCTGCAGCCGCAGGATCGCCGCCTTGCGGTCGTGCGCGTCGATCTGGCCGGCGACCTTCTGGCCCTGCGCCGTCACCGCACGATAGGCGAACAGCGTCACCCGTTCAGCTCCGCACGGCCAACAGCAGCACACCGGCGAAGATCATGACGATGGCCGACCAGTCGCCGAGATCCAATCGCTCGCCCAGGAAGCACACCGCGAAGACCGCCACCAGCACGACACTGAGCTTGTCGACCGGCGCCACCCGGGCAGCGTCGCCGAGGGCCATGGCGCGAAAGTAGCAGAGCCAGGACGCGCCCGTAGCGAGGCCCGATGCGACGAGAAAGCCGGTGCCGCGCGGCGAGAGTGAGCCGAGCGAACGCCACTGGCCGCCCACCGTGACGATCGCCGCGAGAAGGGCCAGGACGACGAGCGTGCGCAAGAAGGTGGCGAGGTCGGCCTCGACCTCGGCTACGCCGAGCTTGGCGAGGATCGCCGTCGCTGCGGCGAAGACCGCTGACGACAGCGCCCAGAACGGCCAGGTACCCGTCAATTCCCGCCCCTTGTCACGACCTCAACGCTCCTCGGTGGCGCGGCGTACTTCCTCGAAGGTGGTGATGCCGGCCGCCGCCTTGGCCACGCCGTCCTGAAACATGGTACGCATGCCTCGCGCCACCGCGTGGCTCACGATCTCGGGCGTCGAGGCACGTTCGCGGATCAGGCGGCGCACCTGCTCGTCGACCTCCAGCAACTCGAAGATGCCGATACGCCCGGTATAGCCCATCTCGTTGCAGGCGCGACAACCCTGCGCACGATAGAGCAGCGGCGGGTCGGGCAGGGCCGCTCCGGCGCGGGCGATCGAGATGCGTTCGTCCTCGTCGGCGACGTAGCTCTCGCGGCAGGCTGTGCAGAGAATGCCGACCAGCCTCTGGCCGACCACCAGCCGGAGCACCGACGCCAGAAGATAGGGCTCCACCTCCATGTCGAGCAGCCGGGCGATGGCACCGGCGGCACTGTTGGTGTGCAGCGTGCTCAGCATCAGATGCCCGGTCAAGGCGGCGTGGACGGCGATGTCGGCGGTTTCCGCGTCGCGCGTCTCGCCGACCATCACCACGTCCGGGTCGTGGCGCACCACCGAGCGCAGGATGCGCGCGAAACCCAGATCGATCTCCGGACGCACCTGGATCTGCGTCACCCCGTCGATCTGATACTCGACCGGATCCTCGATACTGATGAGCTTGCCCTGCACCCGGTCGAGCTGGCGCAGCGAGGCGTAGAGCGTGGTGGTCTTGCCGCTGCCGGTGGGTCCCGTCACCAGGATCATGCCGTGCGGCGCGCGCAATTCGTGGCGCAGCAGCTCTTCACCGCCCTCCGGCAGGCCGAGCGACGCAAGCTCGACACCGGCCTTGCCCGCCTCGAGCAGGCGCAGCACGAGGCTCTCGCCGTGCATCGCCGGCATGGTGGCGACGCGCAGGTCGAGCCGCCGGTCGCCGATCGTGACCCGCGTGCGTCCGTCCTGCGGCAGCCGTCGCTCGGCGATGTCGAGGCGGGCGAGGATCTTGATGCGCGAGACCACCGCAGCCGCCAGCCTTGCCGGTGGCGAGCCGATCTCGCGCAGGTGGCCGTGCACCCGGTAGCGCACCTGCAGGCGGTCGCGGTAGGGCTCGATGTGGATGTCCGAGGCGCCCATCTTCAGCGCGTCGAGCAGCAGCTGGTTGACCAGCCGGACGACCGGAGCTTCCTTGGCCAGATCGATCAGATGCTCGACCGAATCGTGGTCGTGGCCTTCACCGACCCCCTCGATGCCGCCGACGATCTCGCGCATCGCCGCCTCGCCGCTCTCGAAGAAGCGGTCATAGGCGGCCTTGAGATCGGCGACCGCGGCCACCACCGGCACGACTTCGCATTCCGATGCCAGCCGCGCGGCCTGAAGCGTTGCCTCGTCCGAGGGATCGGCCATCGCCAGCCACAGCGTCTCTTCCTCGTGCGCGAGCGGCAGCACCCAGCGCTGCCGCAGAAAGCGGCTGGAAAAGGCGCCCGGCATCAGCGGTACGGTGGGATAATCCTGCGGCTCGGCGACCTGCAGGCCGTAATGATCCGCCATCAGCCGGACATAGTCCTCGCCCGATACCAGCTCGAGCCGGTCGAGCACGGCGGCGAGGGGCTCCTGCGCGTTCTCGGCCTCGTTCGCAGCGCGGGCCGCGTCCTCGGCCCCGAGCCGTCCGGTCTCGACCAGGAGTGCCAGTGCGGGATTGCGTCGGGTCGTGGGCTCCGGCGCCGTTCGGTCGACACGGCGGGGCCTGAAGAGTTGCAGCATCGGATCGTCGTCAGTCGTTCATGGACCAGAAGAGCCGCCCAGTCGGTAGAAGCGCCGTGCATTGTCGACATAGAGCTTGCGCAGATCGCTTTCGCTCGTGCCAGACAGGGTTTGATCGAGCACCTCCACCCAGCGCGCATAGGGGGCGGCGAAGGTCACGACCGGCCAGTCGCTGCCGAAGCAGATGCGCTCGAAGCCGAAGGTCTCCACCACGTGATCGATATAGAAGCGCAGATCCCCGGGCTGCCAGTTGCCATGATCGGCCTCGGTCACCAGGCCCGACATCTTGCAGGTGACGTTCTCGAAGGTGGCCAGTTCCGTGAGGCGGGTCGCCCAGGGCTCGCGCAGGCGGTGCTCGATCCTCGGCTTGCCGATGTGATCGAGCATGAAGGTCACCTCGGGGCAGCGCCGCACCAGCTCGATCACGCTCTCCATCTGGGGGTGATAGATGCAGATCTCGAAATGCAGCCCGAACGACGGCAACAGTTTGATCGCTTCGACGAAAGCGGGCCGGAGACAGAAAGCGGGGTCGGTCTCGTCCTGCAGCAGCCGGCGTATGCCCCGGACCCTCGCGTGTGCGGCCAGCTTCTCGAGCGACGAGCCGACCGCGGCACCGTGCTCCATCGGGGCGTGGGCGACGATCGCCTGCAGGCGCGGCTCGTCGGTGGCGATGTCGGCGACGAACGCAGCCTCCTGTTCGTGCAGGCCGGCCCGGACCGCGACTTCGACGAAGACGAACGCTTCGATCTCGACCGGCCCGCGAGCGGCGTCGAGATCGGCCGGCAGATGCGGCTTTCCGTACCAGGGCGTGCCTTCACCCCAGGACAAGGGCACACGGCTGTTGTCGATCAGATGGACGTGGGTGTCGATGATCGGGAAATCGGGCATGGCGGACCTGCTTCACGTTCGAAGGCGGGGGCGCGACGTCGCTGAATACGCCAAGCGGCCGGCGGCGGCCAGACGCGATCGAACGGTTTCGTCGACCCGTGCGACACGAACGCGGCCTCACCGGCGCGGCGGCGGCCGGCACCCCGCGGCTCGAATGGCCGTCAGGCGAGCCGCTCGATCTCGGCACCCACCGCGGCGAGCTTGCCTTCGAGACGCTCGTAACCGCGATCGAGATGATAGATGCGGTGCAGTTCGCTCGACCCCTCGGCCGCCAAAGCTGCGATCACCAGCGATACCGAAGCGCGCAGATCGGTCGCCATGACCGGTGCCGCCTTGAGCCGGCCGACGCCCCGCACCAGAGCGGAATTGCCCTGAACGGTGATGTTGGCGCCCATGCGCGTCAGTTCGGGCACGTGCATGAAACGGTTCTCGAAAATCGTCTCGGTAATCATCGACGCGCCGTCGGCGATGCACATCAGGGCCATGAACTGTGCCTGCAGGTCGGTGGCGAAGCCCGGGAAGGGCTGGGTCATCACGTCCGAGCCTCTCAGGCCGTTCGCCCGCGCGGCCCTCGTGCCGCCTTCGACTTCCTCCAGCACGAGGCCGGCGCTGCTCATGCTCTCCGCCGCAGCACCGAAGAGCTCGAGCCGCATGCCCTCGAGCAGCACGTCGCCGCCGGTCGCTGCCGCCGCCATCGCATAAGTGCCGGCCTCGATCCGGTCGGGAACGATGGCATGGGTCGCCGCGTGCAGCGCCGGCACGCCCTGGATGGTGATCGTCTCGCTGCCGGCACCCTCGATCTTGGCCCCCATCGCCACGAGGCAGCGGGCCAGATCGACGATCTCGGGCTCACGTGCGGCGTTGACGATGCTCGTCTCGCCCTGCGCCAGCGTCGCTGCCATCAAGAGGTTCTCCGTCGCCCCGACCGAAGGCATGGTCAGGCGGATGGAAGCGCCCTTGAGTCCTTTGGGGGCTTTGGCGTGAACATAGCCGTCGGTCAGTTCGATCGTCGCACCCAGGCGCTCGAGGCCGGAGAGGTGAAGATCGATGGGCCGCGTGCCGATTGCGCAACCGCCCGGCAGCGAGACCCGCGCCTCACCGGCCCGTGCGATCAGCGGACCCAGCACCAGCACCGAAGCGCGCATCTTGCGCACCAGATCGTAGGGTGCGGTGGTGTCCAGCACCTCGCTGCAGCGCAGTTCCATGGTGCCTGGCTTTCCGGCGACCATCCGCGCCTCGACGCCGATGACCTGCAGCAGCCGCCGCATCGAGGACACGTCGGCCAGATCGGGCACCCGCTCGAAGCGGACCGGCTCGTCGGTCAGGATCGAGGTCGCCAGCAGCGGCAAAGCCGCGTTCTTAGCTCCGCCGATCGGGATCCGGCCCCGCAGCGTGTTACCGCCCTTGATGCGAATCTTGTCCATGAGCTCGGATCCCGCGGCCAAGGAGTGTGGTGCGAAATCGGACGGATCGAGCGCCCGAGATAACGCGATGATTGAGATTGGCCTCGCTTCCTACACTCTCGGCGTGGCTTTGGCGAGCACATCCGCGCAACTGCCGCGAGCGTACGTGCCCGGTTACGGCCCCGGCGTGGAACGATCGGCCGAACTGTGGCTGGTATTCGTCGCTGCGGACGACATATCAGCCAGCGCCGGGCGTCCGGCCCACCTGCCGAGGATTTCTCATGGACATGCTCTACCTCGCCGTCGGCTTCGTTCTGCTGATCGGCGGCGGCGAGGCTCTGGTGCGCGGCTCGGTCACGGTCGCCCGACAGGCCGGTCTTTCCCCGTTCGTCATCGGATTGACGCTGGTCGGCTTCGGCACGTCGACGCCCGAGCTCGTAACCAGCATCCAAGCGGCGCTGGTCGACGCGCCCGGTATCGCCATCGGCAACGTCTTCGGCTCCAACATCGCCAACGTGCTGTTGATCCTGGGTGCAGCGGCGGTACTGCAGCCGATCGCCTGCGACCCGACGGCCCTGGCGCGCGACGGCACCATGATGATCGCGGCGACGGCCGCATGCATCATCGTCGTGCTGACGGTCGGTGCCATCGACCGGATAACGGGCGGCGTCTTCGTCCTGCTGTTCGTGTGCTACCTCGTCGCCACCTGGCTGCACGACCGTGCGCAGCCCGACGCGACGACGGCGCTGCACGCTCAGGAGGGTGAGGCGGTCGAGCCGATGCGGGTCGGCTTCCTGCCGGCCCTGCTGCTCACCCTGGGTGGCATCGCGCTCACGGTGCTCGGTGCGCGTCTGCTGGTCTCTGGCGCCATCGGCATCGCCCAGGCCTTCGGCGTCTCGCAGACGGTGATCGGCCTGACGGTGGTCGCGATCGGCACCTCGTTGCCGGAACTGGTGACCTCGGTAATGGCGGCGATGCGGCGGCAGGCCGATCTGGCGCTGGGCAACATCATCGGCTCGAACATCTTCAACATCCTGAGCATTCTGGGCATCACCGCACTGATCCAGCCGATCGCCGTGCCGGAAGAGGTTCTGGGCATGGATTTGTGGGTGCTGGGCGGTGTCAGCCTGCTGCTCGTCGTCTTCGCCCGAACCGGCTGGCGCCTCTCGCGGCGCGAAGGCGCCGTCTTCCTGTTCGGCTATGTCGCCTATGTGATCGCCTTGTGGGTGAGGGCGAACGGCACCGTATGACGCGGTCTCACTCCGCTCTCGGCGCCGCCCGCCCGCGCGGCGGCCCGTCCTCGATCTCTTCGCGGGGCGGTCGGGTGCGCAGCGCCACCCTGTTCATGAAGCCGGCATCGTCACCTGCGGCCAAGAGCGGTACGGCTTCGGCCACTGCATCGAGCAGAGGCTCGAGCCACTCCCTGTCGGCCTTGGCGAAATCGCCCAGCACATGACCGGTCACGCGCTCCTTGTCGCCGGGATGGCCGATGCCCATCCGCACGCGCCTGAATTCGCGGCTGCCGAGAGAGGCGTCGATGCTGCGCAATCCGTTGTGGCCGGCCGTACCGCCGCCGAGCTTGACCCGCACCTTGCCCGGTGCGAGGTCGAGTTCGTCGTGAAAGACGATCAGGTCGGCGGGTGCGATCTTGTGGAAGCGGGCCGCTTCGGCGACGGCCCGGCCGGACAGGTTCATGAAGGTCGCCGGCTCGAGCAGGAGCACGCGTGCGCCGCCGACGGCCGGCAACATCCCCTCGGTGACCATGCCCTGAAACTTGCGCCGCCATGCGGGCAAGCCATGGCGCCGGACGATCGCGTCCAGCGCCATGAAGCCGATATTGTGGCGCTGCCGGGCGTGGCGCTCGCCCGGATTGCCCAGCCCGACCAGAAGACGCACGGCTGCGTCCCCGCTCAGTCCTCCTCGTCTTCTTCTTCCTCACCGGCGCGCGGCACCTCGCCGGGCTCCACTTCGGCAGCTTCGTCCTCGGTCTCCTCTTCCTCCTGCGGACCGCGGCCGACCACGGCGCAGATGGTGAAGTCGCGGTCGGTGATCGTCGGCGTCACGTCGGCGGGGAGGGACACCTGGCTGATGTGCACCGAATCGCCGATTTCGATCCCGGCGAGATCGACCTCGATCTGACCCGGAATGTTCTCGATCGGGCAGACCAGCTCGATTTCGCGGCGCACGATGTTGAGCACGCCGCCACGCTTGAGGCCGGGGCAGGTTTCCTCGTTGAGGAAATGCACCGGCACCTCGACGGTGACCGTCGCACCCTGGGCAACGCGGATGAAATCGAGATGCAGCGGCATGTCGCTGACCGGGTGGAGCTGCGCTTCGCGCGGCAGCACGCGCTCCTTGCCGCCCTTGATGTCGAGCTCGACGATCGAACTGAAGAAGCGCGGGTTCATCTCGAGCTCACGCTTGATCTGCCGCTGGAACAGCGCGACCTTCAAGGGCGGCTCGCTGCCGCCGTAGACGATCGCCGGAATCCAGCCGTCGCGTCGCATCGCCCGCGCCGGTCCCTTGCCGCTCCCCTCGCGCTTTTCGCATTGCAGGGTCAGAGTTTCGGTCATCGATCTTCCTTTCCCCCTCCGGCACGACCCGATCGGGCGCCCCGGACAGGCATGACGCGGCGGGCCCATCCCGCCGCGAACGAAGCAGGTGTCAGTCGAACAGGCTCGAGACCGACGTCTCCTCGGAGATCCGGTGGATCGCCTCGCCGATCAGTTGGGCCACGGTGAGCACACCCAGCTTGTGGCTCACACGCACGCTCTCCGTCGGCCGGATGCTGTCGGTCACCACCAGCTTGTCAAGCGAGCTCGCCGTGATCTTCCCGACCGCCCCGCTCGAGAGGACCGCGTGGGTAACATAGGCCTGAACCGAGACGGCGCCCGCCTCGAGCAGCGCATCGGCGGCATGGCACAAGGTGCCGCCGCTGTCGACGATGTCGTCGACCAGAACGCACCGCCTGCCGCGCACGTCGCCGATGACGTGCATCACTTCGGAGACACCGGCACGCTCGCGACGCTTGTCGATGATCGCCAGAGGCGCATTGAGGCGCTTGGCGAGACCGCGCGCGCGGGTCACGCCGCCCACGTCGGGCGAGACCACCATCAGGTCCTCGGTTCCCATCTCGCGCGCGATATCCGGGGCGAGCAGGGGCGTGGAGTAGAGATTGTCCACCGGGATGTCGAAGAAGCCCTGGATCTGACCCGCGTGCAGCTCGAGCGTGAGCACCCGATGCGCGCCGGCCTGGGTGATCAGATTGGAGACGAGCTTGGCCGAGATCGGCGTGCGCGAGCCGGACTTCCGATCCTGCCGGGCGTAACCGAAATAGGGTACGACCGCGGTGATCCGCTTGGCCGACGCCCGTCTCAGCGCGTCGATGCAGACCAGCAGTTCCATCAGATTGTCGTTGGCCGGGAAGGAGGTCGACTGGATGATGAAGACGTCCTCGCCGCGGACGTTCTCGTGAATCTCGACGAATACCTCCATGTCGGCGAAGCGATGCACGGTGGCCCGCGTCAATTCGGCGTTCAGATAGGCGGCGATCGCCTCGGCCAGCGGGCGGTTGCTGTTGCCGGCGAGGAGCTTCATGGGCGTCGAGGTTCCGTGTGGGGCGGGTCGGGACGAGCCGAAACCGAGCCGGGCCGGAGGTGCAGCCCCACTCGGGCGCGCTGCATAGCAGGCGCTCACGCCGGAGTAAACGGCCCGCCGCGTGCGACTTCGGACGTCAGTCCTCGTCCACGTGCTCCGGTTTGTCCTTGCGCTTGGTCGACGCCATCTCCTCGAGCTCTTTTTCGCTCATCGATTCGTACATGCTCTGCGATGCGCCCTGAAGATCACTTTTTTTGGTGTCGCCCCTCTTGGCCGACAAAGCGGCTCCCGCCGCCTTTTGCTGTGCTTTCGATTTGGCCGGCACGATCCTTCTCCCGATGGTTCGCCGCTGTTGCCGAACCGCGACGAAACGCGCCGGTTCCGTGTTCGGACCGCCTCGGTCTCAGCGCAACCGGTGGAGAAACCAGCCGGCGAGACGCTGCCAGAGCGCGTCCTTTTCCGCGGCGTCCTCGACACCGTGGACGAGGTTGGGATTGTCGTTCACCTCGATGACGAAGACGCCGTTCTCGTTCTGCTTCAGATCGACCCCATAGAGGCCGCGACCGATCAGACCGGCGGCGGCGACGCCGGTCTTCACCACCTCTTCGGGCGTGTCGGCGATGGCGATGGTGCGAAAGCCCCCCTCTTGGGCCGGCCGGCCGTCGCGGTGGCGGACGATCTGCCAGTGCTTTTTGGCCATCTGATACTGGCTGACGAAGAGCGGCTCTCCGTCGAGCACCCCGACCCGCCAGTCGAAGCTCGTATACATGAACTCCTGTGCCAGGATGAGGTCGGACTCCTCCAGCATCGCCCGCATCAGCGACGTCAGCGAGGGCCGGTCGTCGGCTTTCTTCACGCCGCGGCTGAACGATCCATCGGGGATCTTCAGGACCACCGGATAGCCGAGCTCGGCCTCGACGGCCTCCAGATCCTTCATCGACGCGACAACCCGTGTCCTGGGTTGGGCGAGCCCGGCCGCGCCGACGACTTCGGCCAGATAGACCTTGTTCGTGCAGCGGCGAATCGACGCCGGATCGTCGATCACCGGCATGCCTTCCTGCTCGGCGCGCAGGGCGAAGCGATAGGTGTGGTGATCGATGTTGGTCGTCTCGCGGATCCACAAGCAGTCGTGCTCGGCCAGACGCGGCAGATCTTTGGCTCCGATCTGGTCGATTCCCAGGCCCATGGGCTCGGCGACCCGTGCGAGGTGGCGCAGGGTCTGCGTGTCGGACGGCGGCAGCGGCTCGCGCGCATCGAACAGCACCGCCAGCGAAAAGCGCGGCGACGTTCGTGTCTTGGGCTGACGCCACCGGCGCCCGGTGTAGCGTGCCACGGCATGCGCCAGCGCCACCTTGCCCTCGGCGTCGAGATCACCGATCGTCAGGGCCTCGATGCGGCGGATGCGCCACCACTCTCCCGCCTGAACCGCCACGTCGATCAGCGGATGACGGAACCAGTCGAACAGTTGCAGGGCGAGCCGGTGGAAACGCGGATCGTCCGCTTGGCCCAGATAGAGCCGCAATCGGAACGAGGTGGTGGGCGGATCGGCCAGACGGTGGATCAGCCGGTTGAGCGTCTGCTCGAGCTCGGGCAGGGCGAAGGCATAGGCGCTGCGTCGCGACAGTTCGAGGATGGTCGTGACCGAGGGTACCACCTTCTGGCCGCGCGCCTCGGCCAGCAGCGAGCAGTAGTAGCCGCGCGTCTGATAAGCGTAGTCGCGCGCCAGGTTGAGCACCTTGGGCGCCGTGCGCGTGCGTCTCGAGCGATCGACCAGATAGTTTCGCGTGGTCGTGACCGCATGACCGTCGATTCCGGCAGGCAGGTCGCTCGTTCGGTCGACGACGATCAGCCAACCGCTCATCGCCTGCCTGTCATCGGGATACTCCTCAACCGCCGGTAGATGGCACTCCGAGTGTGGTCTCGCCATCTAGCGGTTCGTTCGGCGCTTAGCTACACAAAGGCGACCATGAGCGAGCATCCAGCACGACCGGACGTTCCGTCCATCGGAACACGCGCCGCACGCATCGACGACGCCGAACGTCTGGCGGCGATCGAGCGGGCGGCGTTCGATCCGCGCGTCTATGACGGGCTGATCACCGCCGACAAGTTCCGCCGCTTCGCCCGGGGCGGGCCGACCGGCGCCAACGCGGCGCTGATCGTCGCCGAAGATCGCGAAGATCGCGTCGTCGGCTACGCGCTGGTGCTGTTCCGGCGCGGTTCCTCCGCCGGGCGCTTCTATTCGCTGGCGGTCGATCCCGCGGCCCAGGGCACGGGCGTGGGCGGTCGCCTGTTCGCCGCCGCCGAGCAGGCCGTCCGCGATCATGGCGCCACGCGCATGCGTCTCGAGATCCGGGCGGACAATCACACGCTCGAGCAGCGCTACGCCAGGGCCGGCTATCGTCACGTGCAACGGGTCGAGGGGTATTACCCCGACGGGTGTGCCGCCCTGCGCATGGAAAGGCGTGTCGGCTGACCCGCACTTTCGACTTTCGGTCGAATTCTGATCGTGGCGAATGGCATCGGGTTGAGAGAACGCTGGTCATCGTTGGCGAGCGTGCTATGGATGCCGGTCGATACGCCGAAGGTGCTGGCCGCGGCGGCTTTCGAGAGCGGCTATCGAGAGAAGAGCAGGTCGATGATCGAACCGTCGCCGAAGATGGCTTTGCCGATGGTCCTGGCGCTGGCGACGGCACTGGTGACCGCCTGCACGCCCACCTCGCGAGGCGGGCCGTGGGTCACCACCTATGGCCGTGACCACGAGCTCGTCGGCACCATCGTGGATGTGCGCCGGCAGCAGGCGGTGAGCGAAGCGGAGCTGGCGGCCCGCCTGGCCGAAGCCGACGTCGTGTTGCTCGGCGAAAAGCACGACAACGAGGATCACCATCGTCTGCAGGCGCACGTCGTCGACCTGCTCGCCCCTGAGGTCGACGCCTTGGTGTTCGAGATGATGACTTTGGACCAGCAACAATTGATCGTCGAGTATCTGGCTGCCAAACCGGGCGACACCGAGGGGCTCGGACCGGCCTTGCGCTGGAGCGAGAGCGGCTGGCCGGACTGGCGCATGTACAAGCCGATCGCCGACGCGGCTCTGGCCCAGGGCGCTCAGATCGTCGCCGGCAACATCGATCGATCCACCGGCGAACGCCTGATGAACGAGGGCATCGGGTCGCTGTCGGAATCCGTCGTGCAACGGCTCGGCCTGGCGCAACCGCTGCCGACGCCCTACGAAGAGGAGCTGGTGCGCGAGCTGAGCGAATCTCATTGCGGCTACGCGCCCCGGGACCGGCTTGCGGGGATGCTTCTGGTGCAGCGCTCGCGCGATGCGATGATGGCCGACCGTCTGGCGGCACTGACGGGCGACGGAACCAGCGTCCTCGTCGCCGGCGCCGGCCACGTGCGCAACGATTGGGGCGTGCCGCTCTATCTGCACGAGTTGCTGCCGGACAAACGGGTGGTCAGCCTCGCCTTCCTCGAAGTGATCGGCAAGGACGAGACGCTGCCGGTCGACCTTCCCTACGATTATGTGTGGTTCACGCCGCGCGTACAGCCCGTGGGCTACGATCCATGCGCCGCGTTCCGCAATTCCCTCCAGCAGATGGAGGCACGGGCTCCGGGCGACGCCCGAACCTCGGCCACGCGATCGGGCGCGTGACCGCGGCGCCCGGATAGCGGCTCGCCCTGGTTCAACGGGTCGCTTCGTTGCGGGCGAATTGCTTGCCCGTCAGGACGATGTCGCCCGGCGCCGCTCGGCCCACCCTATCCAGGACTTCGCTGGAATGGCGCATGGCGGCTCGATGTTCACGGACCCGCATCTCGACGTTCGGTGCGAGTGCGGCATCACCTTCGGGCTTGCGCGCGGGCCGCGCCTTGGGTGGCGCATGACGAATGAGCGGGCGTGTCGCCGCCGCTGGCTTCGTCGCCCGGGCCGCCGCCGGCGGCAATACGATATAGCCATTGACGACGTCGATATTGCCGGCGGTCCTTTGTTCGGGCGCCTTCTCGATCTCGGCGTCGTCGTCGAGTATCACGATCTCGCGCGACCGCGGGCCGTGCTCTGGAGTACGCGCGAGCTTGTCGCTCGTCGGCGTGAGATCGGCGCCTTCGGGCATGTCTGCTGTCGCCCCGGTCGCCGTGCGCTCGATCCCGAGATCGTGGGGTTCGAGTGATCCGAGCGCCTGTACGGCCGGAGCGTTGCCGCCGAGATAGGCCGCACCGCCGCCCACCAGAAGGGCCACGGCCATGGCCGCAAGCAGTGCCAGGCCACCCGAAGGCCCTCTCAGTTCCGCGGGTGGTGAATCGTGCTCGTCACGACATATCCACCCCAGACCGACGCCGTGCAGGAGCGTCGCACGGTCGAAAGGTTGCTCGCCATAATCGAACCCGACGATGTCGTGGGTCATATCCAGCAGATGGTCGAAATACTCCGCCTTCGGCTCGATACCGGCGACCCAATCGGCCACCTTGAGACAATGCAGCCGGTAGGCTTCGGTCGCTCCCTCTTCTTCGACGATCCACTGACGCACGAGGGCGCGCGCCGTCTGTCGATCGATGCCGCAAGGCACGGGTTCGATCCCCCGAGCGGCCGCCAGGGTCTCGGTCACGGCGCAGATGATCCAGTGCGGTGCCGTGAAATGGACGGCACCGTCCACGATGGCTCGGCTGCCCCGCCAATGAACGTCCGGCAGCAGCGGCGCGAGACGCGGATTGGAGATCGGCTCGTGTGCGATTTGCACCTTAAAGGTAGACATATGTCCCCACTCTTGAGCTTCTAGATTGTATTAGTCACTTCCGGGAAGAACTTTCCTCAAGAAGCGGCTTCTTTCATGTTGCGCGATGCGTCGGCATTGGTCGGACCGAGTAACATGCGTTTCGGACTTGATTATGTAAGTTTTCTCTTCTGAATCTCCATTGAGTTTTTTTATGCTCTATCTGGAGATTATTGATAATTTTGCGGCATTCCCAATCAGATCTCACCAGTATTATTATATATGTCAGAACAGTTAGTGCCAATCCCTCGAAGGAGTACTCGACCATCGCTGATTCCCTCCGCTGCTGGGCTAACCTGTAAGGTTGACTAGATCCCTTTTGATAAATCACAGATTAATTCTCGGTCGCCTTAAGCGTCAATGTGGCAAGTTGATATTCGACCTGATGTATTTGCGTCAAAGTGCGTGCTGAAGTTGTAATTTATTTTTAATGTTCTCTTAAAAGACGAAAATTTCACTTAGAAAGCGAATTTTTTTTCCGAATAGCTCGCAAACAGGCAAGCTGATATCGGCTTCCCATGATCCGGCAGACGGGGCACGATGGGTCGATCGCACATGGACTACGGAGAATCGAGATGACGCACCGGTGCAACGATGCGCGGCGGTGGATCGGCCTCGCCATGATGGTGACCGCTTCCTGGGGGGGCGCTTCTAAGGCTCTGGCGGAGGAGGCCCTCGAGGTGGCGGCGATCTATACCGTGCCGGTCGAGCAGCAATGGGTCAGCCGCATTCACGAAGCGCTCAACGAGGCGGCCGAGCGCGGCGACATCACCTACACCTTCTCCGAAAACGTCGCGAATACCGACTATGAACGGGTGATGCGCGAATATGCCGAGGCCGGCAATGGCCTGATCGTCGGCGAAGTGTTCGGGGTCGAGCGCGGCGCGCGGCAGGTGGCGCAGGACTACCCCGAGACGGCATTCCTGATGGGCTCGAGCTTCGAGCCGCAGGAACCCAACTTCTCGGTGTTCGACAACTACATCCAGGAATGCTCCTACCTCACCGGCCTGGTCGCGGGCGAACTGACCGAGAGCGGCAAGATCGGCATGGTCGGCGGCTATCCGATCCCCGAGGTCAACCGGCTGATGCACGCCTTCATGGCCGGCGTTCGGGAAGTCGCACCGCAAACGCAGTTCACGGTCAGTTTCATCGGCTCGTGGTACGATCCGCCCAAGGCCAAGGAAGCCGCCTTCGCCATGATCGATTCGGGCGCCGACATCCTCTATGCCGAGCGCTACGGCGTTTCGGACGCGGCCGAGGAACGCGGTGTGAAGGCGATCGGCAACGTCATCGACACCCAGAACGAATATCCGGGCGTGGTCGTCGCCTCGGCGATATGGCACATGCAGCCGACCATCGATCACGCGATCGAGCGGGTGAAGGCGGGTGGGTTCGAAGCGGCCGACTACGGCGCCTACAGCCATCTGGCCGAGGGCGGATGCAGTCTGGCGCCGTTGGATGCCGCCCTGGTGCCGGCCGACGTGGCGGCGATGGTGGCGGAAAAGGAAGCCGCCATCCGCGACGGCACGCTCGAGATCGAGGTGGACGATACGGAGCCGACCTCCGGCCCGTGACACCTCTGCTCGAACTTCGGGGCATCACCAGGCGCTTCGGTCCGCTGATCGCCAACGACGCGGTCGATCTCGCCCTGCATCGGGGCGAGATCCTGGCGCTGCTCGGCGAGAACGGTGCCGGCAAGACGACCTTGATGAGCATCCTCTTCGGTCATTACGTCGCCGACTCGGGGCAGGTGCTGCTCGACGGGCGTCCGCTGGCGCCCGGTTCGCCCCGAGCGGCGCTGGCGGCCGGCATCGGCATGGTTCACCAGCACTTCACACTCGCCGCCAACATGAGCGTGCTCGACAATGTGATCCTCGGGACGCGGCCGATCACGTCGCTGCGACCGGGAAGGGCTCGGGCACGCCGGCGCCTGAGCGATCTGATCGACCGCACCGGGCTCGAGGTGCCGCTCGATGCCAGGATCGGCGATCTCGCGATCGGCGAGCGGCAGCGGGTGGAACTGCTCAAGGCACTCTACCGCGACGCACGGGTGCTGATTCTCGACGAGCCGACAGCGGTGCTGACGCCGCAGCAGACGGAAAAGCTGTTCGTCACCCTGCGCGGTCTGGCCGAAGGCGGTCTCGGCATCGTGTTCATCAGCCACAAGCTCGACGAGGTCGTCTCGCTCTGTCACCGCGTGGCCGTGCTGCGGCACGGCCGCAAGGTCCTCGAGACGACGACCGCCCTGCACGGCAAGGCGGCCCTCGCCCGGGCCATGGTCGATCGGGCGATCCCGCCGCCGGTGCTCGAGCCGCGTGAGGCCGGAGCGCCGGTGCTCGTCATGCGGGCGGTGAGCGTCGAAGGGGGACCGGGACGCGAGGCGCTGCACGAGATCGATCTCGAAATCCGCGGCGGTCGCGTGCTCGGCATCGCCGGCGTCTCCGGCAACGGCCAGCGCAGCCTGGCCGATTTCCTGGCCGGCCTCGTCGCGCCGCGCCGGGGCAGCCTCGAGCTCGACGGGCGACCCTGGCCCGAAGGCGGCGCCAAGGCGGTGGTCCGAGCCGGTATCGGGCGCGTCCCGGAGGATCGCCACGAGGAGGGCGTGGTCGGCGACATGGCGGTGTGGGAGAACCTCGCACTCGAGGGTTACGATGCGCCGGCGTGCCGGCGATGGGGGCTCTTGAACCTTGCCGCCTTCCGGCGACGCGCGGGCGCCCTGATCGAACGGTTCGACATTCGCTGCACCGGGCCGGACGCGCGCACGCGCCTGCTCTCGGGCGGCAACATGC
>JAGREO010000281.1 GCA_020446525.1 Geminicoccaceae bacterium
ATCGAGCACAATGTCGCGCGGATCCGCCGGGCGCGGGCCGAGGCCGCGCGCGCCGGCGCCGATCTGGTGATCCTGAGCGAGATGGTGGTGACCGGCTATCCGCTCGAGGATCTGGTGCTCAAGAAGGCGCTCACGGACCATGCCGCGGCCGCGGTGGCGCGTCTGGCGGCGGACACGGCCGACGGCGGCCCGGCTCTGGTCGTGGGCGCGCCCGATCGTGCGGCCGGGGCGGGCGAACGGGCCAAGCCGCAGAACTGCGCCTTTCTCCTGGCGGAGGGCGGGATCAGGGCGCGCATCGCCAAGCATGTGCTGCCCAATTACGGCGTGTTCGACGAGGCGCGGGTGTTCGAGGCCGGCCCGGCGCCGGGGCCCGCGGGCTTCGTCACTGCGCGCGGCGGGCGCTTCCGGCTGGGGCTGATGGTCTGCGAGGACATGTGGTCGCAGGACGTCACCGAGGCGCTCGAGGAGAGCGGGGCCGAGCTTCTGGTGGTGATCAACGGCTCGCCCTGGGAGCTGGAGAAGCAGGACAGGCGCCTGCAGCACGCCGTGGCCCGGGTCACCGAGAGCGGATTGCCGCTGATCTACGTCAACCAGGTGGGCGGCCAGGACGAGCTGGTGTTCGACGGCGCCTCCTTCGCCCTCGATCGCGAGCGCCGGCTGGTGGCGCAGGCACCGTGGTTCGCCGAGGCGCAGCTCGTGACCCGCTGGCGGCGCGACGATGCGGGCGCGCTGGTGCCGGCCTCGAGTTTCGCCAGGGAGACCCGGCCGGACGAGCTCGAGTGCATCTGGCGGGCGATGGTCCTGGGTCTGCGCGACTATGTGCAGAAGAACCGTTTTCCGGGCGTGGTGCTGGGCCTCTCCGGCGGTGTCGATTCGGCCATCTCGGCCGCGGTCGCGGTCGACGCGCTCGGTGTCGATGCGGTGCACTGCGTGATGATGCCGTTTCGCTACACCTCGGACGAGAGTCTGGAGGACGCCGCCGAGTGTGCCCGGCTGCTCGGTGTCCGGCTCGATACGATCGAGATCGCGCCGGCTTTCGACGCGATGACGGCGATGCTGGCCCCGATCTTCGGCGACCGCGCGGCCGATACGACCGAAGAGAACATCCAGAGCCGGCTGCGCGGTGTGACGCTGATGGCGATCTCCAACAAGCTCGGCTCGATGGTGCTGACCACCGGCAACAAGTCGGAGATGTCGGTCGGCTACGCCACCCTCTACGGCGACATGTGCGGCGGCTATTCCGTTCTCAAGGACGTCTACAAGACCCAGGTCTTCCGTCTCTGCCACTGGCGCAACGCGCACCGGCCCGCGGGCTGTCTCGGGCCCCAGGGCCGCGTGATCCCCGAGCGGGTGATCCTCAAGCCGCCCTCGGCCGAATTGCGGCCCGACCAGAAGGACGAGGATTCGCTGCCGCCCTACGATCGCCTCGACGCCATCCTGCGCGGGCTGATCGAGAACGATCTCTCGGCACCCGAGCTGATCGAGCGGGGCCATGCCGAGGACGAGGTGCGGCGGGTCTCCGATCTGCTCGATCTGGCCGAATACAAGCGCCGGCAGGCGCCGCCCGGGGTCAAGATCAGCGAGCGCGCCTTCGGCCGTGACCGCCGCTACCCGATCACCAACGCGTTCCGCAAGCTGGGCCTGCGGCGGCCCGGGGGCGGCTGACGCGCCTTGCGGAAGCGGCACGCGGGCGGTATCCCTCCGCGCGAAACGACCGGCCCTTGAGACGTCCGCCGCCCCACCATATCGGAGCCCCGATGCGCGCCGCGGTGATCACCTTCCCCGGCTCCAACTGCGATCGCGATCTGGCCGTGGCCATGCGGGCGGTGTTCGAGAGAGAGCCGATCCGCGTCTGGCACGGCGAGGCCGACCTCCCGCCGGTCGATCTGATCGGCATTCCGGGCGGTTTCGCCCATGGCGACTATCTGCGCTGCGGTGCCATCGCCGCGCGCTCGCCGGTGATGCGTGCGGTCGTCGAGGCGGCGCGTCGCGGCGTGGCCGTGCTCGGCATCTGCAACGGCTTTCAGGTCCTGGCCGAGGCGGGGCTGGTGCCCGGTGCGCTGATCCGCAATGCCGGCCTCGCCTTCGTCTGCCGCGACGTCCGGTTGAAGGTCGAGCATGCCGACACGGCCTTTACCGCCGCGATGGCCGAAGGCGAGGTGTTGCGCATGCCGGTGGCGCATCACGACGGCAACTACGTGATCGACGAGGAAGGCCGGGCGCGCCTCGAGGGCGAAGGCCGGATCGCCTTGCGCTACATCGACAATCCCAACGGCTCGACCGCCGACATCGCCGGCGTGCTCGGGCCGAACCGGCGCGTGCTCGGCATGATGCCGCATCCCGAGCGGGCGATCGAGCCGCTCTTAGGATCCACCGACGGCCGGCGCATCTTCCTCTCGCTGCTCGGGGCGCTCGATCGATGAAGCCCGCCGACACGCAGCCCGGGGCGATCTCACCGGAAATCGTGGCCGAGCACGGGCTCGATCCGGCCGAATATGAGCGCATCGTCGATATTCTCGGCCGCGAGCCCAATCTGGTCGAGCTCGGCATCTTCTCGGTGATGTGGTCCGAGCACTGCTCCTACAA
>JAGREO010000282.1:0-3421 GCA_020446525.1 Geminicoccaceae bacterium
CGAATTATAAGACCACATGCCCAAGGATGCAAGAATTATTTCTTAGAATTTACGTTCCCGTCCGCCTCACGCAGCATCCGGTCGAGACGGCGCAGCGCCACAGCACGATCGGCCGGGTAGTTCGCATCGATCCAATCCCGCTCGAGCCTCTCGAGAAGTGCGCCGAAGCCGGGGCCGGGCGGGACGCCGCGCTCGATCAGATCGCGGCCGGTGAGCGGGAAGATGCCGGGATCGAAGGCTTCGAGGCGGGCCCGATATCGGCCGAAGCTCGCGGGACCGAGGCCGGCTTCGGCGGCGGCGATGCAGGCGAGGTCGAGGGCTTTGGGGCGCCCCCGGCGATAGATCGCTTCGCGCCATGCCGGCTCGTCGTCGAGCCCGGGCAGGGCCGAGAAGCAAAGGAAGCGCACATGCGCGGCATCGGCGTTGGAGAGCCTGAGCCGGGCGATGGTCCCTTCGACCTCGCCCCCGCGCAGCAGCGCCGAGAGACGGCGGACCGAGGCGGTGTCCGCGAGATCGCCATCGAGGGTGACGAGGCGGTGCAGCCGGCCGGTATCGGCGCCGGCGACGATCTTCTCCAGCACCAGGGTCTCGGCCATCAGCGCCACGGCCGGGGCGCAGCCGGGATGGGCCAGCAGGCGGAAGAGCTCCGATTGCAGGCGCTCGCCCGAGAGCCGGTCGATGCCGTGGCGGCCGGCGTTCAGCGCCCGCAACGTCGCTTCGTCGATCTCGCCGGCGCCGAAGCGCGGCCAGAAGCGGAAGAAGCGCAGGATGCGCAGATGATCCTCGGCGATGCGGGCTTCGGGCGCCCCGACGAAGCGCAGGCGGCCCCGGGCCAGATCGTCGCGGCCGCCGAAATAGTCGAAGATGCGGCCGGAGCCGTCGCAGCTCATGGCGTTGATGGTGAAATCGCGACGGGCGGCGTCCTCCTCGAAATCGTCGGTGAATTCGACCACGGCGTGCCGGCCGTCGCAGATCCGGTCGCGCCGGAGGGTGGTCACTTCGTAGCGGTGGGCGCCGATCGCCACGGTGACGGTGCCGTGGCCGAGCCCGGTCGGATAGGCGCGTTCGACCGCGGCCATGACCGCCTCGGGGCGCAGGCTGGTCGCCACGTCGAGATCGGCGATTTCGGCTTCGGGTGCCAGCAGACCGTCGCGCACGCAGCCGCCGACGAAGCGTGCGCGACCACCCGCGGCTTCGAGCCGGTCGAGCAGCGTGCGGCTGTCCTGGGCTCGCAGCCAAGGGGCCGTCGAGAGGTCGGCCGCGAGCGGGCGCACCGGGCTCACCTTGTACCGGCCCCTACTCGATGCGGCCCGGGACGATCCGGCCGTCTTCCATGTGCGGCGGGATGTAGACGCCGTCGGCCGGACCGCCGGCGTCGGTGAGGGCCAGGCCGATGAGCGAGACGACGGTCAGGGAGAGGCCGATGGTGGTGAGCATGAACCAGGGCGTGTCGGAGAGATAGCCGCGGCCGCGGTCGACCAGCAGGCGATAGGCGAAATAGCCGAGGAACGGCAGCAGGAAGGGCAGGATGTACTGGGCCAAGATGCGCGCCATTGTTCGTCCGTGGTGGTTGTCGGATGTTCGTTCGCAGGGCTCGTCGGGTTTCCGTCGGTGAAGGTCGTCGAGGCAAAACCGTCAAGGGTCCGGCCGCCAGCTTTCCAACTGTCAGCTTTCCGGCTGTCCGCTTTCCGGGCGCGCGAGCAGGCGGGCAAGGCCCACGAGAATGCCGGCGGTGGCACCCCAGATGTAGCGACGTTCATAGGGTAGCACGTAGAACTGCCGGCGGCGCCCGTCGCGCATGCCGCCCTCGCGCCGGTGATTGCGCGGGTCGAGCACGAAGTCGAACGGCACCTCGAAGAGCTCCTCGACCTCAAAGGGATCGGTGCGGAAGGTGACGGGCGGCTCGATCCAGCCGACGATGGGGTGGATTCTGAAGCCGGTCACGGTCTCGTAGGTGCGCAGCGCGCCCAGCACCTCGACCCTGGCGGGATCGAGGCCGATCTCCTCCCTGGCCTCGCGCAGGGCCGCGGCCGAGGGGTTGAGATCCTCGGGCTCCATGCGGCCGCCGGGCAGGCTGATCTGGCCCGCATGCGCGCTCAGGTGGGCGGTGCGCTGGGTCAGCAGGAGCGAGAGGCCGGCCGGCCGGGCGACGAGGCCGATGAGCACCGCGGCCGGTCGTCTCGGGCTGGCGGTCTCGCGGCCCTCGTCGCCGGCGAGCGCATAGGGGATGGCCTCTATCGCCGCCTCGTGCAGCCGCTCGCGCAGGGCCGCCGGATCGCGCAGATAGGGATTGTCGCTCAAGACGCACCCGGTTCGGGGGGTGGATGCTCGACCTCCTCGTGGAAGAGGTCGAGCGGGTGGAAGCGGCCCCGGGCCCAGACACCGGTCCGCCGCACGCCCTCTTCACCGTCCGCTTCCTCGGCCAGATCGGCCAGCTCGTAGAAGACGCTGCGCGCGAGGCGCCCTTCGAGCCCGTCGCGGACGGTGAGATAGGGTGCGGCGCCCTTGCCGTCCGGCTGGCGGCGCATGACGAGCGGGTTGGCCGCGGTCAGTTCGGTGCGATCGTCGAGATTGGAATGGAAGAGGAGGCGGCGGTCGCGGCCTTCGCCTTCGCTCGTCATGCGCACGAGCACGAAGGGCACGTCGGCCACCTCGATGCGGCCCTGCTCGGCCGGCGTGACCAGCCAGTAGGCGCCCTGCGGATCGCGCCGGAGCACGCTGGCGAAGAGCCGGACCAGTTCGATCCGCTCGATGGCACTGCCCCGGTAGTACCAGCGGCCGTCGCGGTCGATCTCGATGTCGAACCGGCCGCCCCCGCCGCTCGCGGCGAGATCGCGCAGGAGGGCGTCCGGATCGAAGGGTGAGCGCATGCGGCACCTTTATTCGATTGCAGCGAGCCCGGCTGCAACGAAGAGGTAATGTCGAGACAGGTGATAATTCACCGTCGATCCTCTATCTACTGGACCAGCACGCCGTATTCCAGCCACGCTGCCGCCGACGAGCGGTGCGTGGCGCCTGCGAGGAGCGAGCCCTTGAGCGAGACGTCTCTTGCGACCACGGAAATGGCCGGTTCGACCGCGGATGTGGAAAACGAGATCGCCGATGCGATCGACACGCTCGGAAGGGTGCGGGCCGAGATCGGCAAGGTGATCTTCGGTCAGGAGCGGGTGATCGAGGAGACGCTGATCACGCTCCTGGCAGACGGGCACGCGCTGCTCGTGGGTGTGCCGGGGCTCGCCAAGACGCGGCTCGCCGAGACGCTCGGCACCGTGCTGGGGTTGAGCGAGAAGCGGGTGCAGTTCACCCCCGATCTGATGCCGTTCGACATTCTGGGCTCGGAGGTGGTCGACGAGGCGCCGGACGGCCAGCGCAGCTTTCGCTTCATCCAGGGGCCGATCTTCACCCAGTTGCTGATGGCCGA
>JAGREO010000282.1:3563-12278 GCA_020446525.1 Geminicoccaceae bacterium
CGCTGCCCGAGGCCCAGCTCGACCGTTTCTTGATGCAGGTGGACGTGGATTACCCTTCGCCCGAAGCCGAGCGGCGGATGATGGTGGCGACCACCACGGGTGCCGCCGAGCCGATCCGGCCGGTGCTCGACGGCGGCAGGCTGATGGCGCTGCAGGCGCTGGTCCGCCGGCTGCCGATCGGCGACCAGCTGATCGACCGGATCCTGGCACTGGTGCGGGCCGGGCGGCCGGAGACTTCGCCGATCGAGGGTCTGGCGCAGCAGGTCTCGTGGGGGCCCGGGCCGCGGGCCAGCCAGGCGCTGATGCTGGCGGTGCGGGTGCGGGCGCTGCTCGATGGCCGGCTCGCGCCTTCGGTCGAGGATCTGCTGGCCATGGCGCCGCCGGTGCTGCGTCATCGCATGGCCGTGACCTTCGCCGCGCGCGCCGACGGCATCGGCATCGACGACGTGATCGCGCGCATCTGCCGTCATGCCGGCTGAGCGCACCGCCGCACTCGATCGGGGGCGGCTGGCCGGCCTTCGCGCCGGTGCCGAGCGGCCGGCCTCGATGCTGCCCGGGCTGATGGTCGAGGCCGATCGGGTGGCGTCGATGGTGTCGCAGGGCGTGCACGGCCGCAGGCGCACCGGTGTGGGCGAGACCTTCTGGCAGTATCGGCCCTATCAGCAGGGCGAGCCCGCCACCGCCATCGACTGGCGGCAGTCGGCGCGCTCGCGGCATCTCTTCGTGCGCGAGCAGGAGTGGGAAGCGGCGCAGAGCGTCTATCTCTGGGTCGACCAATCGGCCTCGATGCGTTTTCGCTCGGCGGCCGGGCTGCCCTTCAAGCGCGACCGGGCCGTGCTTCTGGCGCTGGCGGCGGCGGCGCTGCTGGTGCGCGGCGGCGAGCAGGTGGCATTTCTCGAGGCGGGTGCGCGGCCGCGCGGCGGCCGTTTCGCCCTCTCGCGGATGGCCGAGGACATGCTGGCCGCGGCGGCTTCGGGCGCGGCACTGCCGCCGCCCGCGCCGGTTCCGCGCCATGCCCGGCTGGTGCTGATCGGCGACGGGCTGGGCGATCCGGACGCGCTGGCCGCGCGGCTGGGGGCGCTCGCGGAGCGCCACGTCGACGGTGTGCTGATGCAGATCGTCGATCCGGCGGAGGCGGAGCTGCCGTTCGCCGGCCGGGTGATGTTCGACGGGCTGGAGGGTGAGGGCAGCGCGCTCATCGGCAATGTCGGCGAGGTGCGCGAGCGCTACCGCAGGCTCTTCCGGGCGCATGGCGAGGCGTTGCGCGACATGGCGCGGCGGCGGGGCTGGACCTTCGTGCGGCACCGCACCGACCGTTCTGCCGAGAGCGGTCTTCTCGCACTCTATCAGTCGATGGCGCCGCGGCGTGGGCACTGAGGCCGTGCGGCGCCTTCGCCCTCGGGTGGATCGCCCGTGCTGAGCCTCGGCCCGCTCGCCTTTCTCCAGCCCTGGCTGCTGCTCGGGCTTCTGGGTCTGCCGGTCCTCTGGCTGCTGTTGCGGCTGACCCCGCCGGCACCGAGGCACGAGCTCTTTCCGCCGCTCGAGCTGCTGCGGCGGCTGACGGCGCGCGAGGAGACGCCGGCGCGCACACCGCTCTGGCTGTTGATCCTGCGCATGGTGCTGGCGGCGGCGATCATCCTCGCACTGGCGCGTCCGGTGCTCGATCCGGCGCCGACGCTGGCGGGCTCGGGGCCCTTGGTATTGGTGGTCGACGACGGCTGGGCGGCGGCGCCGGGCTGGTCCGACAGGCTCGATGCGATACGCGATCTCTTCGAGCGGGCCGAGCGGTCGGCGCGCGAGGTCGTGCTGCTGCGCACTGCACCCGATGCCGAGGGCGTGGTGCGGGCGGAGCGTTCGAGTGCACCGGCGGCGCTCGAGCGGCTGGCGGGCATGGCGCCGCGGCCCTGGCCGGTCGACCGGGCGGCGGCGGTGGCGGCCCTGAGTGATGCGGGATTGGACGCCGCGACGCCGCTCTGGTTGAGCGACGGCATCCTCGACGGGGCGCGAGAGGCGGCCCTCGATCTCGGCCGCGCGCTCGACCGGCTGGGTCCGCTCACGCTCTATGCCGATCCGCCGACGGCATTGCCGCTGGTGCTGCGTCCGCCGCCGGCGGGGCCGGGGACCGATACCCGGGCGACGAACGACGGTGCGCTGGTCGATGCGCTGGTGCAGCGGGCGACGGAGGAGGGGCGGCGCACGGTGGGGCTGCGGGCGCTGGGGCCGGCGGGTGAGGTGCTGGCGCGTGGCGAGGCGGTGCTCGAGGCGGGCGAGCACGAGGCCGCCGTGCCACTCGACCTGCCGGACGAGTTGCGCAACCGGATCGCCCGGCTGGAGCTCGAGCCGTCGCAGGGCATCGGCGGCGTGGTGCTGTTCGACGAGCGCTGGCGGCGGCGCAGCGTCGGCATCGTGGCCACGCCGCAGAGCGCGGAGACGACGCCGCTGCTGGCCGAGCCCTATTATGTCGAGCGGGCCCTGCAGCCCTATGCGACGATTCGCGAGGGCTCGATCGAGGATCTGCTGGCGATGCCGATCTCGCTCATGGTTCTGACCGACCGGCGGCAGATCGACGAGCGGGAGATGCGGCTGCTCGAGCCCTGGATCGAGAGCGGCGGGGTGCTGCTGCGCTTCGCCGGGCCGAGGCTGGCGGCGGGCGGTGACGCGCTGCTGCCGGTGCCGCTGCGCGCCGGTGACCGCCAGCTCGGCGGCGCGCTCTCCTGGTCGCAGCCGCTGACGCTGGCGCCGTTTCCCGCCGAGAGCCCGTTCGCCGGCCTCGAGGTCTCGAAGGAAGCGACGGTCTCACGGCAGGTTCTGGCGCAGCCCTCGCCGGGGTTGAGCCGGGCGACGCTCGCGGCGCTGGAGGACGGCACGCCGCTGATCACCGGCAGCCGCCGCGGCAAGGGCTGGCTGATCCTGGTGCACACCACGGCCAACACCACCTGGACCAGCCTGCCGCTCTCGGGCCTGTTCATCGACATCCTGCGCCGGGTGCTGGCGATGGCGCCGGGTGCGGGCGGTGCCGGCACGGGTCTCCTCAAGGTCGACGAGCTGCTCGACGCGCAGGGCCGGCTGAAGCCGGCCGAGGCTGATCTCGAGCGGGTGCCGGGGACCTCCTTCGTCACGCTCGATGCGGGTCCGGCCACGCCGCCCGGTCTCTGGGCACCGGCGGATGCGCTCGAGCAGGCCGACGAGCGGGCGCGGGTGGCGCTCAACGTGCAGACGGCGATCAAGGATCTCGCACCCCTGCCGCTCGAGCGGATCGGCGGCGAGCGGCGCGGCTACGAGCGCGGCGGCGAGGTCGATCTCCTGCCCTGGCTGCTGCTGGCGGCGCTGCTGCTGGCGATGGCCGATCTGGTCGTCAGCTACGCCTTCAGGGGGCTGCTGCCGCGGCGGCCGGCGCGGGCCGTCGGCGCCGTGCTCCTCGTGTTCGGCACGCTCGGTGCGTCGCAGGCGGTGGCGCAGGACATGGATCCGGCGGTGCTGACCCAGGAGACGCGGCTGGCCTATGTGCACACCGGCTTGCGTGACGTCGACGAGCGCTCCCGGGCCGGTCTGCAAGGTCTGGGCACGCTCTTGGCGCAGCGCACCACCATCGAGACCGGCGAGCCGGTCGCCGTCGATCTGATCCAGGACGATCTGGCGCTCTATCCCCTGCTCTACTGGCCGGTGCCGCCGGACCATCCGCGGATTCCCGAAGAGGGTGTCGACCGGCTCGAAGTCTATTTGCGGCAGGGCGGGCTGGTGCTGATCGACACGGGCGATGCGGCGCGCATGCTGCCCGGCCAGAGCGCCGCCGGTGCCGGCGAGCAGCGTCTGGCCGACATCCTGCGCGACCTCGATCTGCCGCCGCTCATCCACGTGCCCGAAGACCACGTGCTGACCCGCTCGTTCTATCTGCTGCAGGACTTCCCCGGCCGCTTCACCGGCCAGCCGCTCTGGGTCGACCAGAACCCCTCGGGCATCAATGACGGGGTCGCCAGCATGATCGTCGGCGCCAACGACTGGGCCGGTGCCTGGGCGGTCGACGGCCGCGGCCAGCCGCTGCTGCCGGTGGTGCCGGGCGGTGAGCGGCAGCGGGAGATGGCGCGCCGCTTCGGGGTCAATCTCGTGATGTACGCGCTCACCGGCAACTACAAGACCGATCAGGTGCACGTGCCGGCGCTGCTCGAGAGGCTGGGCCAGTGAGCGAGGTCACGGAGATCGTCTTCGCCCCGTTCCTGCCGGTGACGGTGCTGGCGGCCCTGGCGCTGGTGATCGCGCTCATCGTCGGCTGGGGTCTCCGGCGGCACGCTTCGGGGGCGGGCTGGCGTGCGGCCTTCGCCGTTCTGGCGCTGCTGGCGCTGGCCGATCCGCAGATGGTGCGCGAGGAACGCCAGCCGCTCGACGACATCGCCCTGCTCGTGGTGGACGAGACGGCGAGCGCCCGGCTGGAGGATCGGGGTGCGGCGATCGAAGCGGCGCGGGCCGCCCTGCGCGACAAGCTCGAAGCGCTGCCCCGGACGGTGGTCGAGGAGGTGTCGGTGGGCGACGACCGGCGCACCGGCACGCCGCTCTTCGCCGCCCTGCGCGAGCGGCTGGCGGAGATCGACCGCAGCCGGCTGGCGGGCGTGGTGGCGCTGACCGACGGGATCGTCCACGACGTGCCGGCCGAGCCGGACAGGCTGGCGATCGAAGCGCCGTTCCACACGCTGCTGGTGGGCCGGCCGGACGAGTTCGACCGCAAGCTGGTGATCGAGCAGGCGCCGACCTTCGGGCTGGTCGGCGAGCCGCTCGAGATCGTCGTGCGGGTCGACGATCTCGAGGCGCCTTCGGCGAGCGGGCCGGTGCGGCTCGATCTGCACAAGGACGGCCAGCGCCAGGGTGTGCTCGAGGCGATACCGGGCCAGCCGCTTTCGGTGCCGCTGACGCTGGACAAGGCCGGCCGCACGGTGATCGAGATCGAGACCGAGCCGCTGGCGGGCGAGCTCACGCCGATCAACAACCGCGCCACCCTGACGATCAACGGCATCCGCGACCGTTTGCGGGTGCTGCTGGTGTCGGGGCAGCCCTATCCGGGCCTGCGCGTCTGGCGCAATCTGCTCAAGGCCGACCCGGCCGTGGATCTGGTCCACTTCACCATCCTGCGGCCGCCGGAGAAGCAGGACGGCACGCCGATCCGCGAGCTGGCGCTGATCGCCTTTCCGAGCCGCGAGCTGTTCGAGGTCAAGCTGCCCGAGTTCGACCTCATCATCTTCGACCGCTACGCCCGCCGAGGCCTGCTGCCGCTGGTCTATTTCGACAATGTGGCGCGCTACGTCGAACAGGGCGGCGCCCTGCTCGATGCGGCCGGACCCGAATTCGCCGATCCGGCCAGCCTCTATCGCACGCCCCTCTCGCGCATCCTGCCCGGCCGGCCTTCGGGCGAGGTGTTCGAGCGCGGCTTCAAGCCCGCCGTCACCGAGACCGGCGCCCTGCACCCGGTGACCGCTGGCCTGCACGACGGCCTCGCCGGCGCCGGCGGGATGGATGGCGGGGAGGATGGCGCGAACGGGGCGGAATGGGGGCGCTGGTTCCGGCAGATCGACGTGGAGACCAGCGACGCCCAAGTGCTGATGACCGGCGTCGCCGACCGGCCGCTGCTGGTGCTCGACCGGGTCGGCGAGGGCCGGGTGGCGCAGCTTCTCTCCGATCAGATCTGGCTCTGGGCGCGCGGCTACGAGGGCGGCGGTCCGCAGGCCACGCTGCTGCGCCGGCTGGTCCACTGGCTGATGAAGGAGCCCGAGCTCGAGGAGGAATCGCTGCAGGCGCGCGCCGACGGCGACGGCCTCCTGATCGAGCGGCGCTCGCTCAAGGCCGAGCCGGTCGGCGTGACGATCACCAGCCCTTCGGGTGCGGTGACCGACATGATGCTGCAGGTCGACGCGGACGGCATCGCCCGCGGTCGCGTCGACGCACCCGAGGACGGTGTCTATCGCATCGAGGAGGGCGAGCGCGTGACCTATGCCTCGCCGCGCCGGATCTCGGCGATCGAGCTGACCGACCTTTTGGCCACGCCCGAGCGTCTCGCACCGGTCGCCGAAGCGACGCGGGGCGCGATCCGCTGGCTGAGCGAAGGCGGCGTGCCCGAGCTGCGCCTCGTCGCCGAAGGCCGCAGCACCGAGGGGCGCGGCTGGATCGGCCTGCGCGCCCGCGAGGCACACCGTGTCACCGGCGCCAGCCAGACCTCGCTGCTGCCGCCCTGGGCCGCACTGCTGCTGCTTCTTGCGACCGCGACGGCGGCTTGGTGGCGCGAGGGCCGCGGCGACCGGAGCCGATCCGCCGGCACCTCGACCTAGACGGTCCGCCGCGCCGGTTTCCCGTACCCGACCTTCGCGGCACCCCTACTAGGCAAACCTTCCATCATGTGCTGATCTTCGCGCCGTCCGGCGGCGGCCCCCGACGCACGGGCCCCGCCAAGATTGAGGAGACGTCATGCACGCACCGCCCAAAGCAGCGCTCGTTCTGGCCGGCCTCTGTGCATGGGCGGGTCCGGCGGTGGCCAGGGACACGCTGGTCATGGGCATGGTGCTGGAGCCGCCGCATCTCGATCCGACGGCGGGGGCCGCGGCGGCCATCGACGAGGTGGTCTACGCCAACATCTTCGAGGGTCTCACCCGCATCGATGCCGAGGGGGCGGTGCGCCCGGCCCTGGCGACGGGCTGGCAGATCTCCGACGACGGCCTGACCTACACCTTCGATCTCGCCGACGACGTCACCTTCCACGACGGCGCCACCTTCGATTCGAGCGACGTGCTCTTTTCCTTCGACCGGGCCATGGCCGAGGACAGCGTCAACGCGCAAAAGGGCCTGTTCGAGCCGATCGAGAGCGTCGAGGCGCCGGACGAGGACACGATCGTGATCCGTCTGAAGCGGCCGACCGGCGATCTGCTGTTCGATCTCGGCTGGGGCGATGCGGTGATCGTCGACCCGGCCAGTGCCGAGACCAACAAGAGCCGGCCGATCGGCACCGGGCCCTTCCGTTTCGCCGAATGGCGCAAGGGCGACGCGATCCGTCTCGAACGCAGCGAAACCTATCGCGGCGACCCGGTCGCCCTGCGCACGGCCACCTTCAAGATCATCCCCGATCCGGCGGCGGCGACCGCGGCGATGATGGCCGGCGACGTCGACGCATTCGCCAATTTTCCCGCCCCCGAGGCGCTCGCCCAGTTCGAGGCGGATCCGCGTTTTTCCGTGGTGATCGGCTCGACCGAAGGCGAGACCATCCTGGCGATGAACAACGGCCGTCCGCCGCTCGACGACCTGCGGGTGCGCCGGGCCATCACCCGGGCCATCGACCGGCAGGCGGTGATCGACGGTGCCATGTACGGCTACGGCCTTGCGATCGGCAGCCATTTTTCGCCCAATCATCCGGCCCACGTCGATCTGACCGACGTCAACGCCTACGACGTCGACGCGGCCTGGGCGCTTCTGGCCGAGGCCGGCATCGTGGATCTGCAGCTCGAGATGAAGCTTCCGCCGCCCTCCTATGCGCGGCGCAGCGGCGAGATCATCCAGGCGCAACTGGCCGAGGTCGGGATCACGGTCCACATCGTGCCGGTCGAATGGGCGCAATGGCTGGAGCAGGTATTCACGAACAAGGATTACGATCTGACGATCGTCGCCCATACGGAGCCGATGGACATCGGCATCTATGCCCGCGACGACTATTACTTCAATTATCGCAACGACGCGTTCACAGCCCTGATGGACGAACTGGCGGCCACCACCGACGAGGCCGCGCGCAACGCCCTGCTCGGCCGGGCACAGCGCATCCTCGCCGAGGACGCGGTGAACGTCTTTCTCTTCCAGTTGCCCAAATACGGCGTCTGGAACGCGAAGCTCGAGGGCCTCTGGCACGACAGCCCGATTCAGGCGAACGATCTGACGGCCGTGCACTGGAGCGAGTGACACCCGAGGGAGGAGGCGACACGGTTTGAGCGTCCTCCTGCTGCGGCGGCTCGTCTCCTTCGTCCTGACACTGCTCGCGGCGACGCTCGTCGTCTTCATGGTGCTCGAGGTGCTGCCGGGCGATCCGGCGGCGGTCATGCTGGGCGTCGAGGCGCGTCCGGACACGCTGGCGGCACTGCGCCGCGAGCTCGGCACCGACCGGCCCGTGGTCCTCCGCTATCTCGTCTGGATCGGCGAACTGGCGCGCGGTGATCTCGGGCGAAGCCTGACCTACGACGTGCCGGTCTCCGAGCTGATCGCCGAGCGGCTCGTGGTCAGCCTGCCGCTGGCGCTGCTTGCGATGCTGCTGGCGGTGGCGATCGGCCTGCCGGCGGGTGCCCTGGCCGCCTCGGCCCGCGGCCGCCCAGCGGACACCATCACCATGACCGTGAGTCAGCTCGGCGTCGCCGTGCCCAATTTCTGGTTCGCCATCCTGCTCATCCTGCTGTTCGCCGTGCAACTGGGCTGGCTGCCGGCCGGGGGCTTCGCGGGCTGGCAGGCGGGAATCGCGGCGGCGCTGGGCTCTCTCGCCATGCCCGCCGTGGCCCTGGCCCTGCCGCAGGCGGCGATTCTGGCCCGGCTCACCCGCTCGGCGGTGCTCGAGGCGCTGGCGGCCGATCACGTGCGCACGGCGCGGGCCAAGGGGCTCACGGCCGGAGCGGCCCTGCGGCGGCACGCCCTGCCGGTGGCGATGATCCCGATCGTCACGATCATGGGCCTGCAATTCTCCTTCCTGCTCGCCGGCACCATCAT
>JAGREO010000283.1 GCA_020446525.1 Geminicoccaceae bacterium
GGTTGCGGGTTCAAGTCCTGCCGCCGGCACCAGCACGACCTTCGTGACACGACCGGTGCGACACGACCGGCGCGAGACCACGGGAGCGGCGGTGCCGTCGAGAACGAGCCGACCTGCGAGCCGATCTGCGATAGGGCTCTCATGGAGCTGATCGTCGACCATGCCCGGATCGTCCTGGCCGACGAGGTGGTGTCCGGCAGCGTGGCGATCGCCGGCGGCAGGATCGCCGCGATCGACCGCGGCCGCCGCGATCATGCGAGCGGGCTGGACTTCGACGGCGACTTTCTGCTGCCGGGTCTGATCGACCTGCACACCGACAATCTCGAAAAGCACGTCCAGCCGCGCGCCGGCGTGGTCTGGGATCCGACGGCGGCCGCCATCGCCCACGACGCGCAGATCGCCGCCGCCGGGATCACCACCGTCTTCGACAGCCTCACGCTCGGTGCGGCCTCGGGCTGGCACGCGCGCGACGAACTCGTCGAGCCGACGATCGCCGGCCTCGAGGAGGCGCGCACCCACGCCATGCTGCGCATCGATCACCGGCTGCATCTGCGCCTGGAAGTCACCCACGAGCACATCGTGCCCCTGTTCGAGGAGCAGAACCGGCGCGTCGCACCCATGCTCGTCTCGCTCATGGACCATGCGCCGGGCGACCGCCAGTCGCCCGACGTGGCGGCCTATCGGCGGCGCTATCTCGGCTTCGGCATGAGCGAGGCCGAGGTCGAGCGGCACATGGGCGCGCTGATCGAGGGCTCGCGTCGCTTCGGACCGGCCAACGCCCGGGCCCTCGGCGCGCGTGCGCGTGCCGCGAACGTGCCTCTGGCGACCCACGACGACGCGTCGCCGGCCCACGTGGCGCTGGCCGTCGAGCTGGGCGCCCGCTTCACCGAATTCCCCACGACACTCGGGGCGGCCGAAGCGGCGCGCGCCGCCGCACTGCCGGTCCTGATGGGCACGCCCAACCTGCTGCGCGGCGGCTCGCATTCGGGCAACGTCGCGGCGGGCGATCTGGCGCAATCCGGCCTGCTCGATCTGCTGGCGTCGGATTACATCCCCTCCAGCCTGCTGCAGGGTGTGTTCCGGCTCACCGAAGCACCCTTCGAATGGCCGCTGTACCGCGCCGTTGCCACCGTCACCGCCGGGCCGGCGCGGGCCGCCGACCTCGACGATCGCGGCCGTATCGCCATCGGCCTGCGCGCCGACTTCATCCGCGTGCGCCTGGTGCGGGGACGCGCACTCGTCCGGGGCGTGTGGTGCGGCGGCCGGCGGGTGGCATGACCGCACGCCACGCGATCTATCTTCCGCCGCCGGCGGCCTCGCCGCTCGAAGCCTTCGCCTGCGCTTGGCTCGGCCGCGATCATGTGAGCGGTGCCGAGGTGCCGCTGCGACCGATCGAGGGCGTGACCCCGGAGCGTCACGAGGCGCTCACCGCCGCACCGCGCAACTACGGCTTCCACGCCACGCTCAAGGCCCCCTTCGCGCTGGCGCCGGACGTCACCGTCGCCGACCTGCAGGAAGCCGCGCGCGCCTTCGCCGCCGCGCGCACGCCCTTCGCCGTCAAGCTCTCGGTGCGGTTGCTGGGCGCCTTCGTCGCCTGCGTTCCGACCGAACCGTCGCCGAACCTCGACCGGCTGGCCGCCGAATGCGTGCGCGCCTTCGAGCCGTTACGCCGGCCGCTCGACGAGGCGGACATCGCCCGCCGCCGGCAGAGCACGCTCACCGAACGTCAGGACGTCCACCTGCTGCGCTGGGGCTACCCCTACGTCTTCGAGGATTTCCGCTTCCACATGAGCCTGACCGGCCGCCTTTCCCCCGCCGAACGTCCGCACCTGCTCACCCGCCTGCAGGAAGCCACCGCCGACCTCCTGGCCCGCCCCATGCCGGTCGGCGAGATCGCCATCTACACCCAGCCCGACCGCACGACGCCCTTCGTCCTCACCCACCGCTACACCTTCGCCCGAGGCTGAGCGGCATCGACAATCGACGTTGGCCCACACCGGCCAATGATCGGACCCGCGCGCGTCGCGGACCCCAACTTCCCCGGAGGGCACGAGGTCGACTCGGGAGCCGAAGCTTGCATCGCGGCTGCAAAGTGACTACAAGGAGATGCACATTGTAGTCACAAAGGCGTGCGCATGTCCGATGTCGGTATCCGGCAGGCGAAAGAGCATCTGAGCGCGCTCGTCGACCGCGTCGAGAAAGGCGAGCGGCTGACGCTCACGCGGCGCGGCAAGCCCGTGGCGAGGCTGGTTCCGATCGAAGCGCCGCGGGAGTCCGAGGCCGAAATGACCGAGCGGATCATGCAGTGGAGCGCACGGATCGCGGCAATGCCCGACGTCGACCCGCGAAGCCCCGATGAGATCATCGGCTATGACGAGACCGGCGTGCCGCAATGATCGTCGTCGACACCTCGGTCATCATCGCTATCGCTTTCGCCGAAGTCGAGGCGCGGCGTCTGGCGCTCGTCCTGCAACGCTCCGTCGCACGCCGCATTTCTGCAGCGAACCATCTCGAAGCCACGATGGTCGTCGAAGGGCGCAAGGGACCGATGGCCCAGGGGGAAGTCGACCGTTTCCTGCATGACGCCGGCATCGAGGTGATGCCGTTCGATCGCGACCAGCTTCGACTCGCGCAGGACTGCTTTCGGCGCTTCGGCCGCGGCCGCCATCCGGCCGGCCTGAATTTCGGCGACTGTTTCGCCTACGCCCTCGCCAGGGCGCAGAACGCGCCACTCCTCTTCAAGGGCGACGACTTTCATGCGACGGACATCGAGGTGGCGCGGTATTGACGGCGCGAACCGTCCATCCGATCGTCTTCCTCGCGCCGCGCAGCGCGTGAAAGGACCAACGGCATGACCCGCCGCCTGATCTCCACCGGCTCGCCCTTCGAGAAGAAGGCGGGCTATTCCCGCGCCGTCGTCTCGGGCGACCGCTGCCACGTCGCCGGCACGACCGGCTACGATTACACGACGATGGTCATGCCGGACGATGTCGCAGCCCAGACCCGCAACGCCCTCGAGACCATCACCGCGGCGCTGGAGGAAGCCGGCTTCACCATGGCCGACGTGGTCCGCGCCCGCTATGTAGTGACCGACCGCGCCCACATCCCGGCCGTCTACGACGTGCTCGGCCACACCTTCGCCGACATCCGCCCGGCGGCGACGATGATCGTGGCCGGATTGGCGGAGGAAGAGATGAAAGTCGAGATCGACGTTACCGCGGAGCGAGGCGGGTAGTACTTCCGTTCAACTTGAGGTTCGGTACCGGGAACAAGCTGTCCCGAGACGGTAATCACCTTTTATCGAACCTCGTCGACCCGAAACTCGTGACAGCGGCCGGCGATTGGACCATCAGCTTGGGGAGAGCTCGTCGGAGGCGACGGGTGGACGTGTCATGAAGCGCCGGTAGGTGAAATCGGGATCGCCCAGGGAGTCGGCGTCCGCCAGGGCCAGGAGCCGGTCGTGCAGCGGCGACAGCGAGCAGGCGGGGTCGGTCGCGGTCGGGTCGCTGGTGAGCGCCATCGCCTGGCAGCGACAGCCGCCGAAGTCGATCTCGCGTCTCTCGCAGGAGCGGCACGGCTCCTGCATCCAGTCGGTGCCGCGAAAGGCCTCGAAGGCCGGACCGTTGCGCCAGATCCAGGCGAGCGGACGCTCGGCCACATTGTCGAACACGAGGCCCGGGATCGTGTGCGCCGCGTGACAGGGCATCGCCTTGCCGTCGGGGCCCACCGTGATCACGCTCCTTCCCCAGCCGCCCACGCAGGGCTTCGGATAGCGGGCGTAATAGTCCGGTGCGACATAATCGATGACGAGCCGCCCCTTCAGGCGCGGTCGTGCCTCGTCGACCACCGCCCTCGCACGGGCCACCTGCTCGCGGGGCGGCATCAGTGCGCGACGATTGACCAGCGCCCAGCCGTAATACTGGGTATGGGCGATCTCGAGCCGATGGGCGCCGATGGCGAGCGCGGTCTCGACGACCTCCGCCACGCGGTCGAGATTTTGACGATGCATGACGGCGTTCAGGGTGATCGGCAATCCGACCTCGCGGATTAGCCGGGCGGCGTCGAGCTTCTTCGCGTGCGCACCCTTCATGCCGCCGATGCGCTCGGCCGACGCGGGATCGACGTCCTGAAGGCTCAATTGGACATGATCGAGTCCCGCTTCCTTCAGCCGCGCCACCCGTTCGACGTTCAGGAGCACGCCGGCCGTGATCAGATTGACGTAGAGCCCCGCCGCCCGTGCCCGTGCGACGATCTCCTCCAGATCCGGCCGCAGCGTCGGCTCTCCACCCGAGAGATGCACCTGCAGGATGCCGAGCTCCGCCGCTTCGCGAAAGACCCGGCCCCAGCTCGCCGTATCCAGCTCGCGCTCGGCGCGTGTCAGCTCCAGCGGGTTCGAGCAGTAGGGACAGCGGAGCGGGCAGCGGTGCGTGAGCTCGGCCAGGAGCCCGATCGGCGGTTGCAGGGTCATGGCGTCCGTTCCTCGAGGAATCCCTGATCGGCCAGATCCTGCAGCACGCCGAGCACATCCCCGAGGATCACCTCGCGCGGCGCGGCGAACTCGAGACAGAGCCCGTCCGCCACCTCGCTGAGCGAGCGACCGTCGAGCCGGGCCAGCACGAGGAGCGAGGTGGGGCAGGGGAACAGCACGCGCTCGGGCGCCAGCAGCACGGTCCGGCCGCGCACCCGGTCCTCGTGCAACCGGCAGAACGGTGGCAGGAGCGGCCGGCTCTCGGCCGTCAACGGCTCTCTCATGCCGCCGCTTCCCGCATCGCACGATCCGGGGCGAAGCGACCGGGCGGGATGCCCCCGTCCAGCACGTAGGCGTGGTGCAGCGCGTCGAGCTGCGCCCAGAGCACGTCGCACTTGAAGAGCAGCGCCTCGCAGACGAGGCGCCTCTTCTCCATCGTGTCGGCGTGCTCGCGGACATAGGCGAGCGCGAAACCGGCGTCACGCGGGGCCTGGTCCATGCGATGGCGGAAATAGCCCATCATCGCCTCGGAAACGAAGTCGTAACCGGCCAGCATCCCCGGGATGCGTTCCTTGTGGATCCCCGGAGCGAAGAGCTCGGTGAGCGACGAGGCGATCGCTTCCAGAAGGCTCCGCTCTCGCACGAAATGGACATAGGCCTCGACCGCGAACCGGGTTGCCGGCAGCGCGCCCTGCTCGCTCTTCACATAAGCGGGATCGAGCCCCAGCCACTCACACAGCTTCAACCAGCGGGCGATCCCGCCCTCGCCCGCCGGCCCGCCGTCATGGTCGAGCACGCGCACGAGCCAGTTCCGGCGCAGCTCCGGATCGGTGATGCGCGACATCAGCGTCGCGTCCTTCATCGGGATACGACTCTGATAGAGATAGCGGTTCAGCGCCCATGCCTGAACCTGCCCCTTGTCGAGCCGGCCCGTGTGAAGCAGACGGTGGAAGGGATGCAGATTGTGGTAGCGCTCGGCGCCGATCTCGCGCAGCGCCGCCTCGAGATCGTCGGCGCACGACAGCGTGCTGATGTCCCTCAAAGCCTCACCTCCAGCCCGTCATGCGCGACCCGCCAGCCGCGCTCTTCCAGTTCCGCCCGCTCCGCACTGTCCGCGAGCAGGGCAGGGTTTGTGTTGTTGACGTGGACGAACAGCCGCCGACCGATGCGACAATGCTCGAGAGCCGCCATGGCGCCCTGCTCACCGCTCATGCTCACATGCCCCATGCGCCGGCCGGTCTTGCGTCCGACACCCTGAACGACCATCTCGTCGTCCCGCCAGAGGGTGCCGTCCATGCACAGGAGATCGCAGCCCTCGACCCGGGCGCGCACCGCCTCGTCCACGAGCGCACAATTGGCGAGCCAGACGATGCGGCTTCGGCCGTCGGTGATGTCGAGGCCGAGCGTGTCACCCTGCCTCGCCGCGACATCCGTTGCATCCTCGCCTTCCTGGTAGAGCGGCACCTTGCCGGGCGCCAGGAACGGCGTGATCCGCAGGCCCAAAGCCTCGCCCGTGGCGTCGGCGGGTGTGAAGGTGACGTCCGCTTCGATCTCACGCCGCGGTACCACCGACCGATCGACGACCTCGAAGACCGGATTGACCCCGAGTGTCCGCAGGACGCGTCCGTGACCGTAGAGTGCGAAGGGCGTGCCCTCACGAAGGTGCAGCAGCCCCGCGATCGCGTCGATGTCGGCATTGGTCAGAACGACCGCCTTGATCGGACTGGACCGAATGCCGTCGTGCGGATGGAGCGCCGGCGTCGCCTCGATCTGCATCCGCAGGTCGGGCGAAGCGTTGATCAGCAGCCAGCGCCCTTCGTCGACACCGACGGCGGCACCGGCCTGGGTCGCCGGAAGTGCCGCCGGATCACCGGCCCGCGCACGCCTGCACGCTCGGCTGTCGGCATTCCATTGTGGAAAGCCGCCGCCGGCCGCGGCACCCAGCACGATGAAGCGCACGAGCGTTCGCCGTCCGGCGGCGGCACCGCGACCTCAGTCCTCGGCGGTGAGGTACATGGTGACTTCCAGGCCCACGGGCTCGGTCTCGATCACCGGGGTTTGCCAGATGGCCATGGCGCAAGCCTCCTTCATGCAATGGTGGCACCGCACATGCGGGCCGAAGGATCATTGCGCGCCTCGTCTGCGTGAAGCCAGTTCTGGCTGCCATAAGTCCCGGCTTATACGTGCGAGGGCCGTCTCGACGAATGGCGGGGTGGGCGCCGCCGGCCTCAGGCTGATCGCATCTCCGGCTCGCTCGAGCGCACCGATCAGTGCGGTGTAGGGCTCGAGGCGCAGGTTCTGGCTCGGCAGATAAGCCGCTATCGACCGCGGCGGCAGGGGAAGCGCATGAAGGCGCACGTCGAAGAGCGGCCGTCCCCGGAGCTCGGTCGTGAGCTGAGGCACGAGGGCGATGCCCACGCCGCGCTCGACCATGGCGAGCGCCGTCTCGTAGTGACGGCTGGTCGCGACGACATGATGGCGCGGCAGGATCTGGCGGTAGAACGCCTCGACCCTGTTGGTGTGCTGGTTGCCGAACTGAAACTGGATCGTACGATTGAGAAGCGCGTACGCCTTGGGCGGCAGCTCGCGCTCGGGTTGTGTGACGCCGTCCAGATCGAGCCCGGGGGGCACCGCCAGCAGATAGGGATCCCGGGTGAGGGGAATCCGCGTGAAAGTGACGCGGTTGTCGGCCACGCTCGACACCGAGAGCAGAGCGATCTGGAGGAAACGTCCGTAGAGCTGGTCGATCGCCTCGCGCGGACTCAGTTCGTGAATGTCGAATTCGAGATCGGGAAAGGTCTCGGCCATCTCGGCTTGCGTCGCCGGTAACAGGCTGCGGGCGAGCGAGCCCAGCGCGCCGATGGCGATACGGCCGCGGCGACCGGTGGTGAACGCCGCGAAGCCGGTCTCGATCTCGGCGACTTCGGTGAGGATCGCTTCCGCCTTGCGCACCAGGAAGCGCCCGGCGTCCGTCAGGCGGAGCTGATTGCGGGCGCGATCGAACAACCGCCCGCCGAGCGCCTGCTCCAGCCGGGCCAGGTGCTGCGACAGCGAGGGCTGCGACAGGCCCAGTTGCTTGGCCGCCGCCGTGAGCGACGGGCTGTGCACCACGGCCCAGAAGATTCTGAGCTGGTGAAGCGTCATCGGCGGGACGCCGTTCTCATCCGATGCGGAATCCCGCTTCACCTTCCCTTGATCCTCCCCGAGGTTTGGCGCTCACCGCGCGACGCCATCTTCCGGCCGGGTCTTCCGCAGCGCCCGATGCGTATCAGGCGGGCAGTGACGCCACCTCCGCGAAGCGCTCGATCACCTGGTCGATCTGGCCCGCCGTGTGGGCGGCGGAGACGCTGCAGCGCAGGAGGCAGAGGCCGCCCGGTGTGCCCGGTGGGATGGCGAAATTGACGTAGACGCCCGCCCGGATCAGCGCGTTCCAGGCGGCGACCGTGGTCTCGACGTCCGGCATGCGTACCGCGACGACGGGGCCGACCCCGGCACAGAGCGTGAAGCCCGACCGCGCGAGGCCTTCATGGAGCCGGCGCGCATTGGCCCAGATGGCCTCGCGCAGGGCCGGGCGGGTCTCGATCTGCCGCAGCGCCTCACCGGTCGAGGCCATGCTCGAGGGCGTGGGCGAGGCGGCGAACATGTAGGGCTTGGCGGTCAGCCGCAAGAGCTCGAAATCCGGATGGTCGGAGACGGCGAAGCCGCCGGTGCCGGCCAGGCTCTTGGAGAAGGTGCCGACGATGAAGTCGATGCCCTTCTCGCAGCCCAGGGCCTCGCCCACGCCGCGGCCGTGCGCGCCGTAGACACCCGTCGAATGGGCCTCGTCGACCAGCAGCCAGGCGTTGGGGTGGCGCTCCTTGACGGCGACGAAATCGGCCAGCGGTGCCGTGTCGCCGCGCATCGAATAGAGCCCCTCGACGACGATCAGCCGGCAGCCCGGCCGGTCGGCGAGCCGGGTCAGCCGCTTGTCGAGATGATCGGGGTCGTTGTGGCGGAAGGTGAAGGTCTCGGCTTCGGCGAGCCTGCAGCCGTCCCAGATGCTGGCGTGATTGTCGGCGTCGCTCAGGATCACGTCCTCGGGCCCGGCCAATGCCGAGATGGTGGCGAGATTGGCCTGATAGCCGGTGGTGAAGACGATCGCGTGTCTGCGGTCGAAGAAGCGGCGAAAGCCCGCCTCGACCTGCTGGTGCAGCCCGTAGGTGCCGTTGGCGACCCGGCTGCCGGTGGTGCCCGTGCCCTGCTCGAGCGCCGCCTTCGCGGCCGCTTCGCGACAGGCCGGATCGAAGGTCAGCCCGAGATAATTGTTGGTGCCCAGAAGGATCGTCGGCCGGCCGTCGACGACCGCCTCGGTGGCCGAGCGGATCTCGTCGATGCGCTGGCCGAACGGGTCGGCGCCGGCCTCGAGCAGCCGCGCGTGACGCGCCCTGACCTCGGCATATTTGGCGAAGATGTCCAAGGGCTCAGTCCTTCTCCACCTGACGGCGCACCAGATCGACCAGATCGCCGACGGTGCGCAGATCCGCCACCTGGTTGATCGGCACGTCGATCTCGAACATGTCCTCGATCTCCATGACCACGTCCATCGCCGCCACCGAATCGATGTTGAGATCGTCGCCGAGCGCCGTCTCGCGGGTCACCTCGATCTTCTTCGGGTTGTAGCGCTCGAGCAGCGCCAGGACTTGCGGTTCCACCTGCTGCGCCATGGGCGTGCCTCCTTCTTCCAGCGTCCGAACGGCATCCGGTGCGACCGGCATCATCCGGGATGCGACCGGCCGGGCGCGATCCAGCCCCGGCGGCGATACCACGCCATCGTCTCGGCGGCACCCGCGGCGAAGTCGTGCTGGGGCATCCAGCCGTCGATCGTCGGCCCCGACGCCAGCCAGTCGGGCGCGTAGAGCTCACCCAGCTTGTCGCGCGACAAGGGCGGCGTGCGGCCGCTCACCGCCGCGAACAGGTCACAAGCCGCGGCCGCCGCGACGAAGACCGGACGCGGCAGCGCCACCAGACGGATCGGCCGCCCGGCGACCGCCCCGCCGATCGCAACGAGATCGTCCCAACCATAGCCATCGGGCCGCCCGTCGTCGATCTCGAGCGGACCCTCTTGGCGCCGCTCGAGCAGACGCAGGATCGCTTGGGCCAGATCACCGACGTGCAGCAGCGAGAAGCGCCGCATCCCGCCTTTCGGACGGACGAGAAAGCCGCGTGCGAGCTGCTGGAAGATCGGCAGTGTCGCCCGGTCGCCCGGACCGTAGACCGCCGGCGGCCGCAGCACCGTGAGCCGCGTGCGCCCGAGCGCCGCCGCCGCCGCCTCCTCGCCGGCGCGCTTGCTGCGGGCATAGGCCGAAACCTCCGGCCGTGCGGCGGCGAGCGAGGAGACCAGGAGAAAGTGCCGCACACCCGCACGCCCGGCGGCCCGGGCGAGCCGGTCCGTCGCCTCGGCATTGGCGGCCATGAAGGCGGCCTCGTCCGGCGCCTGCACGCGTCCGGCCAGATGCACCACCGCCCCGGCACCCTCGACCAGGCGTTCGACCGCCCCCTCGTCCTCCAGCGCCCCCTCGACGACCTGCCGACCGACTCCGTCCACCGGCGTCCGGCGCTGCAGCAACCGGGTCTCCCGGGCCGGCAGATGTGCCACCAGAGCCCGGCCGATGAACCCGCCGGCGCCGGTCACCGCCACCACGCCGGTCGGCGATCCGCCGATCATCGTGTCCGCATCGCGAGCCCGGCCGGATCGGTCGCCGCAGCCCGGTCGCCGCAGAAGGCGCCGCTCAACCGGCGATGGCGAGCGAGGGAAGCTCCGCTGCCGGGACCGGACGGGCGTCGATCTCGCCGATCTCGCCGTCGAGATATTTCTGCCGGGCCGCGGCGCGCGACAGCTTGCCGGAGGTGGTGAAGATCAGCGAGCGCGGCGGGGCCATCACCACCAGGCACTCCACCCCGGCGACACGGCTCACCGTCGCCTGCACCTCCCGCCGAAGTTCCTCGATCGCCGGCTCCTCCTGCAGGCGGCACTCGACCACCACCACCACCCGCTCGCGATCCGCCTCGTCGGCGACGGCGAAGGCGGCGACGTCGCCGGCCCGCACCTCGGGCAGCCGCTCGATCGCCCATTCCAGATCCTGCGGCCAGATGTTGCGGCCGCCGACGATGATCAGATCCTTGGTCCGGCCGGTGACCACCAGATCGCCGTCGACCAGATAGCCCATGTCGCCGGTATCCAGCCAGCCGTCCCTGGTGAACACCGCCGCCGTGGCGTCCGGCGCGCGGAAATAGGCCTGCATCAGGCTCGGCCCCTGGATGCAGATGCGCCCGACCCGGCGCTCGGCGAGACGGCGGCCGGCGGCGTCGCGGATTTCCACGGCATAGCCCGGCATAGGCCGGCCGCAGCGGGCGAAGCGGCGGGTCTCGCCGGCCGGCGTGTCCGGCGCCGGCGGCACCGCCTTGCGGGCCCGCTCGAGCGGCGCACCGCGCAGGATCGTGTCGCTCGCCACACCGCTATCGAGCGGCGCGAAGGTGACCGCCAGCGTCGCTTCGGCCATGCCGTAGCTCGCCAGAAAGGCGCGGCCGTCGAAGCCCGAGGCGGCGAAGGTCCCGGTGAAGCCCTCGAGCGCCTCGGGACGGATCATCTCGCCGCCGATGCCGGCCACCCGCCAGGAGGAGAGATCGAGATCGAGATCGGCCCGGTTGGCCGCCCGACGGGCGCAGAGCTCGTAGCCGAAGGTCGGGCTGAAGGAGATCGTGCCCCTGTTGCGGGTGATGAGCTGCAGCCAGACGAAGGGCCGCCGCGCGAAGGAGGAGGTCGCCAGATAATCGACCGAAACCTGCGCCAGCACCGGCGTCAGGCAGCAGCCGACCAGACCCATGTCGTGATAGAGCGGCAGCCAGGAGACGCAGCGGTCGCCGCGGCGCAAGCGCACGCCGTCGACGGCGATCGCCCGCGCATTGGCGGTGATCGCCTTTTGCGTGACCAGCACGCCGCGCGGAAAGCTGGTGCTGCCCGAGGAATACTGGATATAGCAGGCATCGTCCGCACCCAGCGGCTCGAGCGGCCGGTCGGTGGCCGGCTGCTGCATGACCTCGTCGAGCGTGCCGACGAAGCCCACCGCGGTCGGACGGGCGGCGTCGCGCAGCGCCTCGAGCAGATCGTCCGGCGCCAGGGCGGCGCGCGCACCGGCCGCCTGCAGCATGCCGCGCAGCCGTTCGACATAGGCCGCCCGCCCGCCGAAATTGACCGCCAGCGGCAGCGGCACCGGCACGAAGCCGGCATACTGGCAGGCGAAGAAGGCCACGAGAAAGTCGAGCGAGGTCTCGGCGACGATGGCGACGCGGTCACCCCGCCGCAGCCGCAGGCCGGCCAGCCGCGGCGCCGCATCGAGCGCCCGCGCACGCAACTCGGCATAGGGCACGGCCGCCGAGAGATCACCCCGCGGCGAATAAAAATTGACACCCGTCTCGCCGCCGGCCGCGTAGTCGAGACCTTGCGCGAGGGTGGTGAAACCGTCGGTGACGAAAGCGAGCGTGCCGTTGCACGTCGGTGTCGGGCTGGTTCGCCCCGGCATCGGTTCTGGCATCGACCACTCCATTTCCATCGCTTCGCCGATATCACGGCCCGCCACGGGTCCGCGATACCACACCGCCGAATTGGGGAACCGGCGAGCCGTCCCCTTCGTTCCGCCCGACCATCCCGGGCGCGCCCTGCGCCCCGGACACCATCACGCCTCGAAAACCGCTGCGGCGAACCGCAGAGCCGGTCGAAGAGCATCGTCGGACGAACGACGAACGCAGGCGTCGCGCAAATGTAGATCTGGCGACGAGGTCTCTCTACTCACTTTGTGTTGCACTTTGTTGCAACGCGATACTGCGGCGCGTCGCGTGGCGCGCGGCGCAAGCCTTTGTTCCACGGAGCTTCTTCGACCGCCGCCGCAGCCCCTGCGGCCGGACGCGGCGAATCGGGCACGGTATCGGCCGGCCGCCGTCTCTTCGATGCAACAGTGCGGCAGCCGCCGGACAGGTCGTGCCCTCCGGACTCTTCGTACCCGGTGGTGGCCATCGGGCGGATCATCCGGGCGGGGCCATTGCCGCGCTGCGGCCGAAGCGGCATCCAGAGGCGCGCGCGTGCGCGGTGTCGCCATGCGGCCCCGCGCACGGCAGAGGCGCGGATCGGACCAACGAGAACGAGGAAACGAAGGATGGAAACGCGAGAAACGGGGGAAACGCGCATGCCGGGCCGGCTGCGCCCGGCGCCCGTGGCGGCCCCGATCATGGCAGCCCGGATCGTAGCGGCCCCGCTCGTGGCCGTACTGCTGGTGACATGGGCGTACGGCACGGCACGGGCGCAGGACGCCGAAAGCCTGCGGATGATGGCGCTCGATCTCTATCACGAGGCGCGCTCGGAAGGCCGCGAAGGCATGGTCGCGGTGGGCTGGGTGGTCCTCAACCGCATCGCCGATCCGGCCTATCCGGACGACGTGGTCGCCGTCGTCACCCAGAAGAAGCCCGGCCAAGGCTGCGAATGGGGCTGGTGGTGCGACGGCCGGCCGGACCGGCCGACCGAGGCCGACATGTGGGCGCTGGCGCAGGACGTGGCGGCCGACCTGCTCGGCGGCGCACCGCCCCCCGATCCCACCGGCGGCGCCCTGTGGTTCCACGAGACCTTCCGCGACCGCCCGGCCTGGATGGGCGACCAGGTGCGCCGCACGGCGACCATCGGCCGCCACCACTTCTACGCCCGCAAC
>JAGREO010000284.1 GCA_020446525.1 Geminicoccaceae bacterium
GCGCGGGTCTGCGGCGATCGACACCAGCGAGCTGCCCGAGCCCGGTGCGGGACCCGGGCCCGGAGCCGGCCCCGAGACCGCGGGATCGCAGGCATCGCCGGCGGGCGCTCCGGGCGACGCGCCGGCGGTGCTGATCCCGGGCGTCGAGGGGGCTCTGCGGCCGGGCGATCTGGCGATCGAGGTTCCGCCGCTCGAGGACGAGTCTTTCGGTGAGGCGGACGAGGCGGCGCCGTCGATCGCCGGGCGTGAGGCGGGCGGTGCGCCGGCGGCCGGTACGGCGTCGACGGCGGGCGAAGCGCCGGACGTGTTCGCCGCGGAATTCCCCTGTGCCGCGGTCGAGGTCGAGCGGGTCTCCGACCGGCGCTTGCGGGTCGCCGGTTATGTCGGCACGCGGCAGGAGCAGAAGCGGCTGCTGGACGGGATCAAGGAGCGCGCCGCCGGTGCCGCGGTGATGGACGACACCACCGTGCTGCCGCCCGGCTCGTGCGACGCCCTGCGGCTGGCGACCGAGATCGGCACCACCGCATTGCCCGGTTTCGCCGTGGCGCTCTCCGGCGGAACGGTGCCGCCGCCCACCGGCAGCGAGATCGCACTCGAGGTGACGCTGCCCGAGGCGGATCGCTACTTCTATGTCGGCTTCATCGAGGAGGACGGCACCATCCGCCATCTGGGGCCGAAGTTCATCGACAGTCGCGGCATCGGCGAGCGCTTCCTCTACCGCACCGGCTACCAGGTGCGCGATCGCGACCAGCCGGAACTGCTGATCGCCGTCACCTCGCGCGAGCCGATCTTCACCCGCGAGCGGCCGGCCGCCGAGCCGGCGGTCGAGTTTCTGGGCGACCTGCGCGATCAGTTCGGCTCGCGGCCCGGCGGCGTGGCGATCACCGATCTGGTGTTCGAGCCGCCCGGGCACTGAGGCGACGGAGCGCCGAAGCGACGGAGGGTGGAGCGATGGCGCGCCGGCCCCGGCGTCCGACGGCCGAACGGCTGCGCCGGCGGGCGCTGGCGCATCTCGAGCGGCACCCCACCAGCCGCGCCCATCTCGAGCGGCTGATGCTGCGCCGGGCACTTCCCGAGGCGGCCCTGTTCGACGTCGATCCGGAGGAGGTCCGCGGCCTCGTGCGGGCGCTGCTCGACGATCTCGAGCGGCTGCGGCTGCTCGACGACGATCGCTTCGCCGAGGGTCGCGCCCGGCGTGCGATCGCCCGCGGCACGGCGCCCCGCCGGGTGACGGCGGCGCTGGCGGCCAAGGGCGTGGATGCGGACACCGTGGCCCGGGCGCTCGGGGCGGTCGGCGAGGAGATCGGCGATCCGGCATGGCAGGCGGCGCTCGGTTATGCGCGGCGCCGGCGTCTGGGGCCGTGGCGCGGGCCGGCATCGCCCGGAGAGGACACGGCGGAGACGCGCCGGCGCGAGCTGGCGGTGATGGCGCGGGCCGGCTTCGATTATGCGACCGCCCGCCGGCTGGTGTCGCTGGAGGCCGGGGACGAGGTACCCGACGCGTTCTGAGGCGTGGGTGCCCGGCAGGCGGCGCACTGCCGTGTCCTTCGCGCCGACGCGTGCTTGCGGTGTGGGCGAGGGTTGCACATGATGCGCCCGTCATTCTGCCCGGCTCGGAGGCTTCGTGCGGCGACTGGTGGCGCCCTTTCTCGTGCTCGTCGCGACCGTCGTCGCCGCATGGCTGCTGCCGGCGACCTGGGTCGCGGCCGAGCGCAGCGCGCAGGTGCTGGCCTGGCTCGCCGGCACCTGGCTCCTGGTGCGCTTTCTCGACGTCACCCTGTGGCACGGCCTTCTCGAGCGCCGCACCGGCAGCGCACCGCCCCGGCTGCTGACCGATCTGCTGGCCGCACTGCTGTTCGTCGCGGTGGCGCTGCTGATCCTGGCCGAAGTGTTCGATCTGCCGCTCACCCACATCGTCACCACCTCGAGCGTGCTGGTGGCGGTGATCGGTTTCGCCCTGCGGGACATGCTCGCCAGCCTGTTCGCCGGCATCGCGCTCAATGTCGAGAAGCCCTATTCGATCGGCGACTGGATCGAGGTGGCGCCCGGCAAGGTGGGCCGGGTGGTCGAGGTCGGCTGGCTGACCACCCGGCTGGTGACCAAGGAGAAGGTGGGCGTGGTCGTGCCCAACGCCCATCTGGCGACGCAGAATTTCGAGAATTACGGCCACCGGGGCCAGCTCTTCCGCAGTCAGGTCACGCTCACGCTGGATCACCAGTTGCGTCCCGCACGGGTCGAGCGGGTGCTGCTGGCGGCGGTGCGCGGTGTGCCGGAGGTCGGCACCGCCGGGCCGGGGCCGGATCTGAAGATCGTCTCGTTCGACGGCGGCGGCGTCACCTGGCAGGTGCGGTTCTGGCTCGACGATTACGACCGGCTGCAGGAGATGCGCTATGCCGTGCAGCGCTCGCTGCTGCAGCATCTGCATCAGGCGGGCATCGCGCTGCCCTATACCAAGGTCGATCTGTTCCATGCGCGGATGCCCGAGCGCGATCTCGACACCCGGCGCCACCGCGACCGGGTGCTCGGGCGTTCCGAGCTGTTCCGCAAGCTGGCGGCGGAAGAACTGGCCCGGCTCGCGGCGGATACGACCGAGCGGCGCTATTCGAGCGGCGACGTCGTGGTGCGCCAGGGTGCCGAGGACCGCTCGCTCTTCGTGGTCCTCGAGGGCGTGCTCGACGTGCAGGTCGAGGCCGAGGACGGCGGGTCGCGCAGCGTCAACCGTCTGACGCCCGGCTCCATGTTCGGCGAGTTCGCGCTGCTCACCGGCGCACCGCGCAGTGCGACGGTGCGGGCCGCGGCACCGGCCGTGCTGCTGGAGATCACCGAGGAGGCGATCGCCCCGGTGCTCAAGCGCTGCCCCGAGCTCGCCGAGGAGCTCAGCCGGGTGCTGGCCGAGCGTCAGGCGCTCACCCGCGATTCGGCGAACCGCCCGCCGAACAGGAGCGAGCGGCGCGGTGAGCAGGACCGTCTGCTGGATCGCATCCGCGCGCTCTTCGGTATCTGACCGCGGCGGCTCGTCGCCGGCACGCGGGCGGTTTCCTCGCCTCAATCCCCCCTGTTCGGGGCCTTCGCTCAGGCGCCCTGCTGCTGCAGCGACGGGCTGGCGCGCGGCGGCTGGCGCCTCTCGGCCCGGCGGCGCTGCAGCCAGACGATGCCGGCCAGGATCAGCAGGGTGGGGATGTAGAGCCAGTAGCGGTTGGGCTGGTCGACCGGCTGGCGGACGCGGATGATCTCCTGGTCCCAGTCGAGGCCGGCCGTGGCGGCGGGGCTGTCGAAGGCGACGTCGTCGATGATCACCTTGTCGCCGTCCTGACGCAGGGTGAGCCCGGCCTTCTCCAGCTTCTCCTCGCCGGTGGCCCCCTCGGGCATGGTGATGACCGCGACGGTCTCCATCGGCGAGCCGAACTGGTCGAGGCCGGCGATGCGCACCCGCAGATCCTGGCCGGCCGGCGTGCGCTCGGCGGCGGCGGCGAGGTTGGTCGGATCGACCTCCTGGAAGGGCGGGCTGATCATGTCCATCCAGAAGCCCGGACGGAAGAGGGTGAAGGCGATCAGCAGCAGGACCGGAATTTCCCACCATTTGCAGCGGTCGATGAACCAGCCCTGGGTGGCGGCGGCGAAGACCAGCATCGCCACGGTGGCGATGACGAAGACGAAGATCGCCTCGATCCAGCCGACGTCGATCAGCAGCAATTGGTGGTTGAAGATGAAGAGGAACGGCAGGGCGGCGGTGCGCAGGCTGTAGAAGAAGGCGACGAAGCCGGTCTTGATCGGATCGCCGCCCGAGACCGCCGCGGCGGCGAAGGAGGCGAGACCGACGGGCGGTGTCACGTCGGCCATGATGCCGAAATAGAAGACGAAGAGGTGGACGGCGATCAGCGGCACGATCAGCCCGTTCTGCTGGCCGAGCGTGACGATCACCGGGGCGAGCAGGGCCGAGACGACGATGTAGTTGGCGGTCGTCGGCAGGCCCATGCCGAGGATCAGCGAGAGGAAGGCGGTCAGGAACAGGATCGCCAGGATGTTGCCGCCGGAGAGCACCTCGACGACTTCGGCGAGCGCCGAACCCACCCCGGTCTGGCTGACCACGCCGACGATGATGCCGGCGGTGGC
>JAGREO010000285.1 GCA_020446525.1 Geminicoccaceae bacterium
ATCAACGCCCAGGCGCTGGTCACCGGCACGGTGCAGACCACGCCCGCCGGCACGGCCGTCGAATTCCGTCTCTGGGACGTCTTCGCCGGCGGCCAGTTGCGCGGCGTGCGCTACGACACCGACGCCGACAACTGGCGGCGGGTGGCGCATAAGATCGCCGACGTGGTCTATGAGCGGATGACCGGAGAGACCGGTTATTTCGATACCCGCATCGTCTATATAAGCGAGAGCGGGCCGGCCGTCCGTCGCGTCAAGCGACTGGCGATCATGGACCAGGACGGCGCCGACCACCGCTTCCTCTCCGACGGCGGCAATCTCGTGCTGACGCCGCGCATCGCACCCGACGGCCGGCGTATCGCCTACATGGTCTATCAGACGCCGGCACCGCAGGTTTATCTCTACGATCTGGCGACCGGCCGGCAGAACCCGCTCGGCGCCTTCTCGGGCATGACCTTCTCGCCGCGCTTCTCGCCCGACGGTCAGGAGATGCTCATGACCGAGGCCAACAGCGGCAACTCGGATATCTACGCCTACATCACCGCGACCCGGCAGCGACGCCGCCTGACCGACGATCCGGCGATCGACACGTCGCCTTCCTATGCGCCCGACGGCAGCCGTATCGTCTTCAACAGCGACCGGGGCGGCAGCCCGCAACTCTACGTGATGGATCGGGCCGGCGGCAGCGCCAGGCGGATCAGCTTCGGGGCCGGCAATTACGGCAGCCCGGCATGGTCGCCGCGCGGCGACCAGATCGCCTTCACCAAGTTCAAGGGCGGGCTCTTCCACATCGGCATCATGGAACCGGACGGCGCCAACGAGCGCCTGCTGACGCGAAGCTTCCTCGACGACGCGCCCACCTGGGCACCCAACGGCCGCGTCATCATGTTCACCCGGCAGAATCCGCAGACCGACCGTACCCGGCTCTATTCGATCGACATCACGGGCTACAACGAGCGCGAGATCCCCACACCGCTGGATGCGTCCGATCCCGACTGGTCGCCCTTGCGCTCGTGAGCGGCGCAGTTCGGCCCAAGGACGAGGCGCGCCGGGCTCTTGCCTTGGTGAGAGCCGGCCGTGTAATGACGACATGGTTTATCGGGCCGGGCCCCGCACGCCTTCGAAGGGAAATTCCCGCGCCGCTCCCTACCGCCGATTTGCCCCGGGGTTCACCATCATGATCAAGACTTTCGCCGCTTTCGCGACCGTGCTCCTGCTGCTCGGCGCCTGCTCCTCCTCGCCCGAGGACGACATCATCTCCGACACAGCCGCGGCCGGCGGCCTAGGGGCGGGCGGTGGCGCCGGCCTCGGTGCCGGCACGGACCAGGCGGGTCTCAATTCCAGCGACCTCGCCGGCGGCCCACCTCCGGGCACGCAGGAGGATTTCGAAGTCAATGTCGGCGACCGCGTCTATTTCGATCTCGACAGTTCCACGCTCAACGACGAGGCGCGCACCACGCTCGAGCGCCAGGCGGCATGGCTGCTGCAATATCCGGAGATCACCGTGACGATCGAGGGCCACGCCGACGAGCGGGGCACCGGCGAATACAACATTGCCCTGGGCGAGCGGCGCGCTTCGGCGGCCAAGGATTACCTCGTGGCACTGGGCGTCCAGCCCTCGCGCATGCTGGTCTTCAGCTACGGCGAGGAACGGCCCGTCGATCCCGGTCACGACGAGGCCGCCTGGGCGCAGAACCGCCGCGCGGTCACGGT
>JAGREO010000286.1 GCA_020446525.1 Geminicoccaceae bacterium
CGGCCGGGCGCGTTCGCGGCAGGTCTGCAGCACGGCGTCGAGCTTGTCCCAGCCTTCCTCGCGCAGCCGGTCGTATGTGTCGATCAGCACGATGTTGTTGTTCACCACGATGCCCGCCAGGGCGATCACCCCCACCCCGCTCATGACGATGCCGAAGGGCTGATCGGTGATCAGGAGACCGAGCAGCACACCCACCGTCGAGAACAGGATGGCCGAGAGGATCAGGAACGCCTGATAGAAGCTGTTGAACTGGGTCACCAGGATGATGGCGATCAAAAAGAGCGCCACGCCGAACGCCTTGGAGAGAAATTCCTCGGCCGCCTTCTGCTCCTCGTCCTCACCCTTGAAGACCACCTCGACGGAAGGGTCGATGGCGCCCGTGGCGTATTGCCGGTCGAGCCAGCCGCGCAGTTCGGCGACCTCGTCGGCGACCAGCACGCCCTCCGCGACGTCGGCGGCAACCGTGAAGACCCGCTTGCCGTCGACCCGCTCGAGCTCGCTCACCTTGGGCACCGCCCGCCGCTCGATGAAGTTGGAGAGCGGCACCGAGCCCATGGCGGTGTTGACGATCAGCCGGTCGAGCTGGTCCAGATGCCGCTGATCGGCGGGAAACCGCGCGCGGATGTCGAGCTCGTCCTCGGCGTCGTCGGGCCGCGAGGTGCCGAGCATCAGCCCGTTGGTCACCAGTTGCACGGTGGCCCCGGCGGTCGCCAGATCGGTGCCGAACCGTGCCGCCATCTCGCGGTCGATGTCCATCTGCCACTCGATGCCCGGAATGGGCCGGCTGTCGGTGATCTCGATCAGCCCGTCGACCTCTTCGAACTTCGCCCGCACCGCCTCGACCACCGCCTCGAGCCGGTCGGGATGGACCGAGCGGATCTCCAGCGTCACCGGCTTTCCGACCGGCGGTCCGGCGCGCACCTTGCGCTCCTCGACGTGGATGCCGGCCAGCTCGGCGGTGCGCTCCTTGGCTTCGGCCATGATCGCCGCCGCCGGCCGCCGCCGGTCCCAGTCGTCCAGCTCGATCAGCAGCGTGCCGATGGTGTCGGCATCCAGTTCGTCGCCCTCGAGATTGACGCCGGTGCGGGCATAGACCCGGTCGATGCCGTCGATTCCGATCACCCGCTCCTCGACCGCACGCACGAGAGCGTCGCGCTCGACCACCGAAAGGTCGCCGCGGGCGTGGACGTGCAGTTGCGCCACCTCGGGCTCGACGTCGGGAAAGAACTCGACGCCGCGACCGAACGCGCCATAGGCGAAGATCGAGACGAAGGCGATCGCCAGCGCCAGCAGGGCCACGGCGCCCGGCCGCCGCAGGGCGCGATCGAGCAGCCGCACATAGGCGCCGGTGAAGCCCGGAATGGCCCGCGGATCGGCCTCGCTGTCGGCCGCCAGCGCCTTCATCGTCGCCGGATCGGCCGCCTCGGCCTTGCCGAAGAGCGCGCCCAGACAGGGCACGAAGACCAGCGCCATGGCGAGCGAGGCCGAGAGGGTGGCGACCAGCGTGATCGGCAGGAACTTCATGAACTCGCCGACCACGCCCGGCCAGAACAGGAGCGGCATGAAGGCGGCGAGCGTGGTCGCCGTCGAGGCGGTGATCGGCCAGGCCATGCGGTGCGCCGCGACCCGATAGGCCTGCTTCCTGTCGAGCCCCTCGGCCATCTTGCGGTCGGCGAGCTCGGTGACGACGATGGCCCCGTCGACCAGCATGCCGACGGCCAGGATCAGCCCGAAGAGCACGACGATGTTGACCGTCAGCCCGGCCACGCCGATCACCATGATGCCGGCCAGGAACGAGCCCGGCACGGCGAAGCCGACCAGCATCGCCGAGCGCAGGCCCATCGCCGCGACGATGACGATCATCACCAGGATGATCGCCGAGAGCACGTTGTTCTGCAGGTCCGAGAGCATGGCGCGGATGTCGTCGGACTTGTCCTGGCTGAACCCGACCTCGAGACCGGCCGGCCATTGCGGCTGTACGCTGGCGACCAGCGCCTTCACCGCTTCCGTGGTCTCGATGATGTTGGTGCCGATGCGCTTCTTGATCTCGAGGGCCAGCGTCGGCCGGCCGTCGACCCGGGCGAAACCGGTGGCGTCCTTGAAGGTGCGGCGCACGGTGGCGATGTCGCCCAGCCGCACCACGCGCCCGTCCTCGGCCTTGAGCGGCAGGGCCAGCAGATCGGCGCCGTCCTCGAACACGCCCGGCGCCTTGATCGCGAACCGGCCGCTGCCGGTATCGAGCGCGCCGGCCGCGACGATCTGGTTGTTGCGGTCGACGATCCGCACGATGCTCTCGAGCTCGAGGCCGTAGCTCTGCACCTTCAGGGGATCGATCTCGACCTCGATCACCTCCTCGCGCTCGCCGGCGATGTCGACCTCGAGAACCGAAGGCAGCGCCTCGATCCGATCACGCAGGTCGCGGGCCGCGGCCAGGAGCGCGCGCTCGGGCAGATCGCCCGAGAGCGTGACCACGAGCACCGGCATCAAGGCCAGATTGACCTCGTTGACCGAAGGCTCGTCGGCGGCCGCCGGCAGGTCGGGCTTGGCCCGGTCGACCTTGTCGCGCACGTCGGCGATGGCCTCGTCGATGTCCGTGCCGGCATCGAACTCGATCAGCACCGAGCCGCCGTCCTCGCGACCCCAGGAGCGTATTTCCTTGACCCCCTCGAGCCCCTGAAGCTCGGTCTCGATCGGCCGCACCAGCAGCCGGTCGGCGTCCTCCGGCGCGATCCCGTCCTGGTGCACGGAAATATAGACGATCGGGATCTGGACGTCCGGATCGGCCTCCTTGGGGATGCCGACATAGGTGAACGAGCCGGCCACGAGGATCAGCAGCAGCACCAGCAGCACCGTGCGGGAACGCTCGAAGGCCGTCTCGATCAGCGCGTGCATCAGCCGCGCTCCGCCAGCAGCCGCGCCGCCTCGGCTCCCTCGCCGCGCATCACCGGCTCCACCTTCTGGCCGTCCACCAGAAAACCCTGGCCCACCGTCACCAGCGCCACCTCGTCCGGCAACCCCGCCACCCAGATCGCATCGGCCTCGCTCCGGACGATCTCGATCGGATACACGACCACGGACTTGCCCTCACCGATGGCCTTGACCACCAGCGTCCCGTCGTCGTCGAGGGCCAGCAGGGCCGCCGAGATGCGATGCGCCGCGACACGGTCGAGCCGCAGGATCGCCTCGACGCTGACGCCGGCCGGCAGACTCCGATCGGCATTGGCGATCCCGATCTCGACGGCGAAGCTGCGGGTGGCCGGATCGGCCGCCCGTGCGACGTAGCGGATGCGCCCGTCGAAGGTGCCGTGACCGGCGAACCGCAAAGCCGCCGTCGATCCGACCGCGACACCGGCGATGCGCGCCTCGGGCACGTCGGCCACCACCAGAAGCGGATCGAGCTCGATCACCTCGCCCAGCGGATCGCCGACCGCGACGAAATCGCCCAGCTCCACCGGCCGCTCTTCCAGCACACCGGCGAACGGCGCCTCGATGGTCGACTGCTCCAGGGCGATCCGCGCCTGGTCCAGCTCGGCCTCGGCCGCCTGCAGCAGCGCCTTGCTCTCGGCCACCTTCATGTCCGCCTGGAAACCCTTGGTCGCCAGCTTGCGCGCACCCTCATATTCGATGCGCCGCTGTGCCAGTAGGGCCTCGGCCATCGCGACCCGCGCCCGCCGGTCGCGCTCGTCGATGCCGGCCACCACGGTGCCCGCCTCGACCGCCGCCCCCTTCGCCACCGGCAGCGCCACGACCCGGCCCTCGACCTCGGCCCGCAGCACCACCCGGCGTGCCGCCTGCGACCGGCCGTTGAGCACCAGCACGCGATCAATGGTCTCGGCCCGCGACAATTCCGTCGTCACCCGCATCGGATCCGGCTCGCCCGTACCAGACCCGGCCGCCCCCGACCCGGCCACACCGGAAGAGCCCGAACCCGCCGGCGCAGTGTCCGAAGCATCGGCGGTCTCCCGCGGGCTCTCGCGCGCCGAGCCGGTGAGGTAGGGCACACTCAGCCAGCCGGCCAGAGCCAGGGTGAAGGCCGCGGCGATGATGTAGGAGGAGCGCATCGTTCAATCTCCCGCCGCGGTCGCGGCCCCGTCCCGGTCCCCGGCCGCGGTCGCGGCCCCGGCCGGCTCCGTCCAACCGGACCCTTGTCGCTTCAGTTCGAGCATCAACTGGTCGCGGTGACGCCGGCAATAGGCGAGCGCCGCCGTCCGCACGGTGCGGCCATAGCCGAGCGCGAACCGCATGCCCGGTGTGAGCGGCACGTCGGCATCGACGACACCGCCCTGCTCGATCGCCGCGATCTCCTCCGTCACGAACCGCTCCCATTCGCGGATCATCCGGTCGAGCACCTCGATCTGGTGCTCGGCCGGCAGGAGATGACCGAAATACATGATCGCCAGGAATTCGGAGCGGACCTTCTGGCGCGGCTCGGCCGCCAGCAGCCGCTCCTGCAGCAGTGCGAGACCGGCCGGCGTCAGCGAATAGACCTTCTTGGCCGGCCGGCTCTCCTGGGCGACCTCGCACACCTCGACCAGACCATGCGCCGCCAGATCGGCCAGGGCCGGATAGATCGACCCGAAGCCGGCCCCGGCATAAAAATGCCGGAACGCCTGCTCGAAATGCTTCTTGATCTCATAGCCGCTGTGATCGCCCAGGCTGAGTACACCCAGGCAGAGCGTCTTGACGTCCATGGCCGCGACCGTCCCGTTTCCCCACCCGGGGCCCATCCGGGAGCCCCATCGATCCGATATATATCGAACCGAGACAAGGAGCGAGTGCTTTTTTCGCGACCCGACCCCGCGCGCGGTCCGCGACGGGCCGCGCCCCACGTCCTCGACGACCGGCCACCTTCGATCCGCCTGCGTCGGAAGCGGCCTGCTTCCTCGCGAAGCCGCGCGACCGCCACGACAAAAAGCGCCCGGCCGAAGCCGGGCGCTCTCGAATCAGCCAAGGTCCGCCAGAGTGGGCCGCCGAAGCGGTCAGATCAGATCGACACCCACGGTCAGCGGTGCCCGCACGCCGAGCAGGAAGATCGCGTCGTCATTGTCGACCGTATCGGTCACCAGGAGAAGGCCGCGGCCGAACGGGCTGTCGACGATCACCGTCTGGTCGACGGCCGCCGGCGCCACGTTGAAGACGTCGACCACGTCGCGCCCGACGCGAAAATCGGTGACCAGAAGCCGGTCGTCGTCGCCCCCGTCGAAGCGGATCGTGTCGTTGCCGCCGCCCGTCGTGATCTCGTCATATTCGGCACCGAAGTCGAGCAGGATGTTGCCGAAGACGTTGACGTCGCCGGCGCCGTCATTGTCGCCGCCGCGGAGGACGTCGTCGCCGGCGCCGCCGAAGATCACGTCGTTGTCGTCGCCGCCGTTGATATTGTCGTCGCCGCCGTCGCCCCGGAGCGTATCCTCACCGTCATTGCCGCGAATGAAGTCGGCGCCGCGACCGCCCGAGATGACGTCGTCGCCGTCACCGCCGGCCAGATTGTCGTCGCCGCCGTCGCCGTTGATCAGATCGGCGCCGTCATTGCCGCGAATGAAGTCGTCGCCGCGGCCGCCATAGAGCGCGTCGTCGCCGTCCTGGCCGCGGATGAAGTCGGCGCCGCCGCCCCCCTGGATCTCGTCGGAACCGGCACCGCCGTCGAGCATGTCGTCGCCGCCCAGCCCGAGGATCAGATCATTGTTCGAGGTGCCGTCGAGATCGTCGGGAAGACTGGTTCCGTTGATGATGTTCTGAAATCCCGCCACGTTGAACCCGCCGCCGGCGCCGGGAAAGATACCGCCGAGGAACATGCCACCGAAAAAGGCCATGTCGCGTCTCCTTTTCTTGCATTGCGATCGTCGGATGGTCGACGTCGAAGAACTGACGAAGATGTCATCGATCGCGCAAGCCGGCCGGGAGCGAACGAGGTGAGTGCGATCACACGGATTCGACACGCATCGACCGCTTCACTCTCACCGCTCGACGTCACGTCACACCGGTCGCACCATCGAGACTTCTCCAGCAGCCTGTCGAAGGTCACGCACGGGTCGGTCTCTGTCAAGTCTACCACCCGCCGGGATCACGTCACTGTGAATGAACGACCGGTTATTTCCAATATACATAAAATAAAGTGTCCTTACGACAGATTTGTTCTCCATGTAATTATAGGCGGTGACATGCCGATCCGCACGAACCGGGTCGCGTCGCGCGTCCGGCGACCTTTGCCGGATCGTCCGACGATGGCCCGGCCGATCGACCCGGCGAATCGATACCGATCCCACGTACCCGATCCGTCGACGAAACGCCGCCGCACCGCTCGAACTGTCCGGACCCGGACGCCGCCCGTCCTCATGGTGTGACCGGCGAGCGCCGATCACACCCGGCCGGTCCTCGATCGGCCATAGGACGTTTATAGGATAAAAAGCATTGACACGATCGGATCATGCACCTATAATCCGCCCCATGACCCACCGTCACACCGCCCCACCCGAAGCACTC
>JAGREO010000287.1 GCA_020446525.1 Geminicoccaceae bacterium
GCTGCGAGCCGACGATGGCGCCGATGATGTTACGGTTGACGTAGACGTTGCCGGCCTCGATGCGGGCGCAGGCACGCTCGATGGTGTGGTCGATCCGGCTCTGCACGCCGAAGGTGAGGCCGAAGCCCTTGGCGTTGACCGCGTCGACCGCCGCATCCAGCGCATCGCCCTCGTAGCGCAGCACGTGCAGGATCGGGCCGAAAACCTCGCGCTGGAGTTGACCCACGTCCTTCAGCTCGAACGCCGTCGGCGGGACGAAGGTGCCGTGCGCGCACTCGGCGCCGAGGTCGCAACGGTGAATGAGCCGGGCTTCCCGCTCCATGCGTCCGGCATGCGCCGTCAGTTTTTCGCGCGCCGGCTCGTCGATCACCGGGCCGACGTCGGTGGCGAGTTCGCCCGGATCGCCCACCTTCAGCTCGGCCATGGCACCCGCCAGCATCTTTGTCAGCCGGTCGGCACTCTCGCTCTGCACTAGCAGCAGACGTAGGGCCGAGCAGCGCTGGCCGGCCGAGCGGAAGGCGCTCTCGACGATGTCGGCCACCGCCTGCTCGGCCAGCGCCGAATTGTCGACGATCATCGCGTTGATGCCGCCCGTCTCGGCGATCAGCGGGCGGACCGGCAGATCGGTCGCCGCCATCGCGCGGTTGATCGCCCGGGCGGTCTCGGTCGAGCCGGTGAAGGCGACACCGGCGGTGGCGGGATGCGTGACCAGCGCCTCGCCGACTTCGCGGCCGCGGGCGGGCAGGCAGATCAGCGCGTCTTCGGGCACGCCGGCTTCGTGCATCAGGTCGCAGATTCGGTGCGCCAGCAGCGAGGTCGCCTCGGCGGGCTTGGTGACCACGGCGTTGCCGGCGGCAAGGGCGGCGGCTGTCTGGCCGGTGAAAATGGCGATCGGAAAGTTCCACGGGCTGATGACGACGAAGACGCCGCGCGGATGGAGAGAGAGGGTGTTGCGCTCGCCGGTCACACCCGGCAGCTCCTGCGGTGCCGCCATCAGCCGCTCGGCTTCGAGCGCGTAATAGCGCAGAAAATCGATCGCCTCGCGCAGATCGGCCACCGAATCGCGCACCGTCTTGCCCGCCTCGCGCACACAGAGCGCCAGCAGCTCCGCGTGGTGGTGTTCCATCAGATCGGCCGTCTTCGCCAGCATGGCCGAGCGGCGGGCGACAGGGAGGCCCGACCAGCGACGGAACCCGCGCGCCGCCACGTCGACGGCCTTCTTCGCCGTCGCCGCATCGGCGAACTGCACCCGGCCGATGGTGACCCGGCGGTCGGCCGGTGCGGTCACCTCGACCCATTCGCCCTTGCCGCCCGGAACGGTCGAGGGCCGCTCCAGTCCCTTGGGATCGTGCGCCTGCAGGTCCTTCGCCAGCTTCTCGAGCCGTTCGTGTGCCGCGAGATCGACACCCATGCTGTTGCGGCGTGTCTTGCCGAAGAGCTCGGGAGGCCGGGCGATGGCCGGGTGGCGCTTGGGCTCCAGCCGCGAGAGCTTCTCCACCGGATCCTCGACCAGCGCGTCGAGCGCCGTGTTCGGGTCGACGACCTTGTGGACGAAGGAGCTGTTGGCGCCGTTCTCCAGAAGACGGCGAACCAGATAGGGCAGCAGCTCGCGATGGCTGCCGACGGGAGCATAGACCCGGCACGGCACGGCCGTGCTCACCGCGTTGGACAGTTCCTTGTAGAGGCTCTCGCCCATGCCGTGCAGCTTCTGGAACTCGAAACCCGAACGGTTGCCCGCGGCTTCGAGCACCCAGGAGAGCGTGTGCGCATTGTGGGTCGCGAACTGCGGATAGAAGGCGTCGCCGCCTTCGAGCAGGGCATGGGCGCAGGCCATGTAGGAGACGTCGGTCGAGACCTTGCGGGTGAAAACCGGAAAATCCTCGATGCCCTCACTCTGCGCCCGCTTGATCTCGTAATCCCAGTAGGCGCCCTTGACGAGGCGGACCGGGATGCGCCGCGAACTGCGCTGCGCCAGATCCTGCAGCCAGTCGACGACGGCATGGGCGCGTTTCTGATAGGCCTGGACTGCCAGCCCGACGCCGTTCCAGCCCTGCAGCGAATCCGCCCTGGCCAGGCGTTCGATCAGGTCCAGCGAAGGCTCGAGCCGCTCGCTCTCCTCGGCGTCGATGGTGACGGAGATGTCCCTGGCGCGCGCCGCTTCGAGCAGCGAGAGCAGGCGCGGATAGAGCTCCTCGTCCAGCCGCTTCCACTTGGCGATCTCGTAGCGCGGGTGGAGGGCGGAGAGCTTGATCGACAGGCCCGGCCGCTCCATCAGCGCTTCGCTCGGATGAGACCGTCCGCCGGTCGACCGTGACCCGGTCGATGCGGCGATGACGTCGATCGAAGCGCGATAGGAGGCCCAATAGCGGCTTGCGTCCTCCGCCGTGCGCGCGGCTTCGCCCAGCATGTCGTAGGAATAGCGAAAGCCGTTGCGCTCGGCGCGCCGCGCACGCTCAGTCGCCTGCTCGATCGTCTGGCCCAGCACGAACTGCCGGCCCAGCACCCGCATCGCCTGACGCACCGCCTCGCGGATCACCGGCTCGCCCAGCCGCGCGGCGGTCTGGCGGATGCGGCTGCCATAGCCTTCGCCGGGCGCGTCGAGACCGATCACCCGGCCCGAAAGCATCAGCCCGTAGGCCGAGGCGTTGAGCAGGAAGTGTGCGCCCTTGGTGATGTGCGAGAGCCAGTCGGCGTCGGTCAGCTTGTCCTTGATCAGCCGGTCCTGGGTCTCGGTGTCGGGGATGCGCAACAGCGCCTCGGCCATGCACATCAACAGCATGCCCTCGCGCGACGACAGCTTGTAGACGTGCATGAAGGCCTCGACGCCGGTCTGCTCGTCGGCCTGCTCGCGCAGCTTCTCGGCCAGCATGCGGGCGAGCCGGGCAACTCGTTGCGTGTCGACCCGGGCGTGCGCCAGCCGGTCGACGAGGCGGCCGACAACCGCGCCGTCGCCTTCGACGTAGCGTGCCGCCAAGGCGCGCCGCAGATCACCCTCGGGCCGCGGCGGGATATCGTTCAGGAGCGCGCTCACAGCGGTGCCGCCCGGACCAGCTCGACCTTCGCCTTTCGGGTGTCCAGCGTCACCTTGCCGCGATTCTCGAAATTCACCACCAGCCGGTGGTCGACACAGGACTGCACGTGGCCCTCGCCCCAATCGGGTTCGGCCGGCAGGCGGATCACCGCCCCCGGCACGAAGGTCAGCTCCATCGGCATCGCACTTTCCCCTGACCGGTCCATGTGGAAGAACTAGCCCCTCACCGGCTTTCCCGAAAGCCATCACGGCCCGAAAGCCACACCTGGAATGACGCCATCATGAGCCGCCGGTTCCTCGTCGTCTATTGCGGCCTCCTGATGACCGTCTCGGCCTTCTCGATCGACATCGTGCTGCCGGCCTTCGACCTGATGATCGAGGACTTCGGCAGCCCCGTCGAGCGGGTGCAATTGACCATCCCGATCTACATGCTGGGTCTGGGCCTGAGCCAGATCTTCTTCGGCCCGGCTTCCGATCGCTTCGGCCGGCGGCCGATGATTCTGGCCGGTCTCTCGATCTACTTCTGCGGCGCCCTGATTTGCACGGTGGCGCCCAACGTCGAGACGGTGCTGGCCGGCCGTCTGGTGCAGGGGCTGGGCGGCGGTGCCGGGCAGGTGATCGCCCGGGCGATCGTCCGCGACCGCTTCTCCGGCAGCGAACTGGTGCAGAACATGGCGGTCGTCACGGCGATCTTCGCGATCGGCCCGGTGGTGGCTCCCCTGCTCGGTTACGCGCTGCTGTCCTTCCACGCCTGGCAGACCGCCTTCGTCGCCATGCTGGTGTTCGGAGCGGGGCTCGGCGCGCTCGCCTGGCGCTCGAGCGAGACCCTGGCCCGGCCCTCGCCCGAGGCGCTCCAGCCGCGCGAACTGAAGCGCCGGGCGGCGCGGGTGCTGGGGCATCCGCAGTCGCGCTGGTTCCTGCTGCTCTCGGCCGTGGCGATGATGTCGATCATGGCCTACCTCACCCAGGCGCCGCTGCTGTTCGTCGACGCGCTGGGCGCGAGCAAGCTCGCCTTCGTCGTCTATTTCGCGCTTTCCGGTGCGGGCATCGTGGTGGGCCAGATCGCCAACCGCCGGCTGATCGCGCGGCTCGGTGCCGTCTCCGCCTCGATCACCGGTGCCGTGGTCCTGGCGGCGAGCGCCACCTCGGTCCTCGTGCTCGACGTGCTGGGCCTGCTCACACCGCTCACGCTCTGCGCCTGCATGACCGCCTTCAACACGTCCTACCTCGTGGTCTACGCCAACGCCGTCAGCCTCGTGCTCGACCCGCACGGTGCGATCGCCGGCTTCACCGCCTCCTTCGTCGGCTTCGCCGGACCCGTCGTCGCCGCTTCCGTGGTGGTGCCGCTCACCTTCTGGATCGACGGCCGGGTGGTGCCATGGGGCCTCTTCATGCTGGCCGTCTCACTGGGCTGCCTCGCCATGCTGCTGGTCTGGCGCGGCCGCGCCGGCCGGCTCATCGAAGCGCAGCCGCAGGAATGAGACGGGCTCCTCGAAGCCCTTGAGCGTCGCCCGCTCGATCTGCGGTGCCAGGGCCTCGAGCAGCGGTCCCGCCGCCGGATCGGCGGCGAGCTCGCGCGACACCACCAGATCGTCGCCGCGGCTGAGCGCCTGCAGCCGTGCCGCCATGTTGACGGTGCTGCCGAAATAATCGAGCCGGTCGTTCAGCGTCACGGCGATGCAGGGCCCCATGTGCAGCCCGAGCTTGAGCCGCAGGCGCTCCGCATCGTCCCGCGCGCCGAGCCGGTTCTGCATCGCCAAAGCGGCCCGCAGTGCCGTCTCCGGCTCGACGAAGACGGCCATCACCGCGTCGCCGATGGTCTTGACCACGCTGCCGTCGAACTCCCGCACGATCGATTGCATGAAGGCGAAATGCTCGCGGACGAGATGATAGGCGTCGGCGTCGCCGATCCGGCCGTAGAGCGCCGTGCTGCCCTCGAGATCGCTGAACAGCAGCGCGATCCGGCTGATCCCGACCTCGTCGCCGGGCCGCAGCACCTGATCGGAGAAGAGATCGCGAAAGGCCTGCATCGCCGTCACCCGATCGGCGGTCAGCGCGTCCGCCGCCCAGCCCCGGTCCTCGATCACCGCCGTGCGGCCCCAGGGCGTGCGGTTGACCAGCCGGACACGGCCCGGCGCCCCGGCCTCGCCCGCGCGCACCGCCTCCGGCTCGACGATCACCGCCGGAAAGCCGCTGCCCTCGTGGTCGAGATCGGCCTGGGGGCCCGCCTCGAGGGTGCGCAGCCGATACGGCCCGGGCCCGGGCGTCCACTCGATCGAGCGCTCCTCGCCCGGCGCGAGGGTGATGTGGGCCAGCACGTGCGGCATGCTCATCGGCCCGAGCAGGCAGAATTCGCCGCCCTCGATCGGCCGGATGGTCGGCGCCGGCCGGAAGCTCAATTCGACGTTGCGGGCGAAATCCCGCTCGTAATCGATGTTGCAGGTGCCGCAATGCGCCCCCTTGGGCAGCTCGTCCAGGGCATGGACGACCGCCTTGGCGGCGCGGCAGCGCGGACAGAGGATGTCCCAGCGCAGATCGAGCAGGCCGGCCCGGGTCGCCTCGAGACAGAGCTCGACCACCCGGCGCGGCTCCACCGCCCAGCGCGCCGCCAGGGCCAGCGGACGGATGCGCGCCACCTCCGTCTCGGGCGCCGTGCGCACCAGCGCCGCCAGCCGCTCCGCCAGTCCATGGTGCCGCGGCGTCTGCTGCAGCGCCTCCACCGCCGCCTCCAGCCGCCGCAGCGCCTCCTCGCCGAGGCCGGGCGGGCGGATCGGAAAGGCGACCTCCTGCCGCCCCCGGGCGAAGGCATCGGCCGAGCGGGACAGCCGCTCGAACATCCGCTCGACGCTGCGGAAGAAGCCCGTCGCCAGCAGCAGCCGGCCCGCGGTGTTGGCCGGCTCGACCTCGATCGTGTACCGGCCGCGACAGCCCTCGTCGCTGGGCTCGAGCCGCAGTTCGGCGGTCAGCGCCGCCAGCGGCCCGCTCGAGAACAGCCGCCGGTGCGAGAACCAGTGATTGCGCACCCAGTTGCACGGCAGATCCTCCCAGGCCAGCGGGAAGGGACCGATGCGCGTTCGGGCGAGAAAGCGGATGCCGGCATGCTCGAGCACCTCCTCCTCGATCGTGTGCCGCGGCAGCTCGGCCGCCTCGTTGTAGCGCGCGGTATCGGCCATCGAAGCCCAGATCGCCTCGACCGGCGCCGCATAGTCGTGCGTGAAGGTCCGCCGCCGGCCGCCCGCCCGCATCACCGGCTCCCGGCCCGGCGTCTTCGGCACCTCACCCCGTGTCATCGGCTCCTCGCATCCTCGACCGCAGGGTGCACCAACGCCCGCGTCCGCACAATGTGCGGGATCGGGGTCGGACGCCCAGCAGGGGCGTTTCGCCACGTTGTGGGACGGGCCGCCGGCCGCTAGGCTCGTGCGCAAAACGACACGCACGAGGGAGTTCGTCGATGGCCGACTACCGCCAGATATACCGGCGCTCGCTGGAGGATCCGCAATCCTTCTGGGCCGAGGTGGCCCGGGATCTGGACTGGTCCGTGCCGTTCGAGCGGGTGCTCGAGACCGACGGGCGGACCTGGTACCGCTGGTTCACCGGCGGCCGGCTCAACACCTGTCACAATTGCGTGGACCGGCACGTGGCGGCGGGCCGGGGCGACCAGCCGGCGATCATCCACGACAGCCCGCTCACCGGCACCAGGGCGCGGATCACCTTTGCCGAGCTGCGCGACCGGGTGGCCCGCTTCGCCGGCGTGCTGCGCGAGCAGGGCGTGGCCAAGGGCGACCGGGTGATCGTCTACATGCCGATGATCCCCGAAGCGCTGATCGCCATGCTCGCCTGCGCGCGGATCGGCGCCGTGCACTGCGTCGTCTTCGGCGGGTTCGCCGCCAGCGAGCTGGCGACACGGATCAATGATGCCGGGGCGAAGGTCGTCGTCGCCGCGTCCTGCGGCATCGAGCCCGGCCGGGTGATCGAATACAAGCCGCTGATCGACGCGGCGATCGGGCAGTCGGCGCACAAGCCCGAGCGCTGCATCGTGCTGCAGCGACCCGAGGCGAAGGCGTCCATGATCGAAGGCCGCGACGTCGACTGGGCCGAGGCCGTCGAGCGCGCCGAGCCGGCCGACTGCGTCGACGTTCTCGCCACCGACCCGCTCTACATCCTCTACACCTCGGGCACCACCGGCAGCCCCAAGGGCGTGGTCCGCGACAATG
>JAGREO010000288.1 GCA_020446525.1 Geminicoccaceae bacterium
GGTGCAGAAGGGATAGTTCGCCGCCGCGGCCGAGGCCGTCTCGGTCAGCGCGTTGAACAGCGTCGATTTGCCCACATTGGGCAGGCCGACGATCCCGCAATTGAATCCCATCGTCCGTTCCGCTGGCTCGCGATGAACAAGAAAAAGACCCCCCGGCCGGGCCGAGGGGTCGATTTCGTAAGGCGTAGTCGACCGGTTCTGAGCGGTCTTAGCCGACGCGCTTCAGATTCTCCGCCGAGCTCTTGCCGTTCTTGCCGCGGACGAGCTCATATTCCACCTGCTCGCCCTCGCGCAGGCTGTCCATGCCGGCGCGCTCGACGGCGGAGATGTGAACGAAGGCATCGGGGCCGCCGTTGCTGGGCTGGATGAAACCATAGCCCTTCGTGGCATTGAACCACTTGACAGTACCAGTCTGCAAAACCTGTAACCTCGCAACGCAGTGCACGTCGGGCAACGTGCCCGACATGAGGCTCGACGGCTTCCACGCGGGAGAGCACCACCGACGCCCGGTTTCGCTTATGCGCGACGACGGCGGTCGACGCAAGCGCTACTTTCATCGTCCCCGGCTCTTTTCATGGCGACACTTGCCCGTTAGCTTCCATGGCACCAATAGGCGACCGGAGATCGTTGCACATGACGCTCGGCCAGAATATCGGGGCCACACCCAAGTTCGGCATCGGCCAGTCGGTGCCGCGCACCGAGGATCCGCGTCTGGTCCAGGGCAAGGGACGCTACACCGACGACGTCACCGAAGAGGGCCAGGCGATCGGCCGCTTCTTCCGCTCCGAATACGCCCACGGCATCCTTCGCCGTCTCGACGTCGCCGCCGCCCGGGCGATGCCGGGGGTGCACGCGGTGATCACCGAAGCCGACCTGCAGGGTCACGGCTATGCCGACCTCGGCTGCAGCGTGGCGCTCACCGGCCGCGACGGTGCCAGGATGATCGTCCCGCCGCACCCCTCGCTGGCCCGGGACCGGGTGCGCTATGTCGGCCAGCCGGTAGCGCTGGTGGTGGCCGAGACCGCCGCCGTGGCCGCCGACGCGCTCGAAGCGATCGAATGCGAGATCGAGGCGCTCCCGGCGGTCGTCGGCATGGAGGCGGCGGTCGCCCGGGATGCGGTGCAACTGCACGAGGAGGCCCCGGGCAACGTCGCGCTCGACTGGAGCTGGGGCGATGCCGAGGGCGTCGAAGCCGCGATCGCCGCGGCCGCCGACGTCGTGCGCATACGGATCGTGGTCAACCGGATCGCCGTCGCACCGATGGAGCCGCGCGGTGCGATCGTCTCCTTCGCCGACGACCGCTGGACCGTGCGCACGGGCTGCCAGGGCGCTTTCGGCCTGCGTGCCCAGCTCGCTTCGACGATGGGTGTTCCGGTCGAGCGCATCCGCGTGCTGGCCGAGAGCATCGGCGGCTCCTTCGGCATGAAGGCGTCCATCTTCCCCGAGCACGTGCCGCTGATGCACGCGGCGCGCGAGCTGGGCCGGCCGATCAAGTGGATCAACGACCGCTCGGAGAGCTTTCTGACCGACTATCACGGCCGCGACTCCGTCTTCGACGCCACCCTGGCGCTGGACGGCGCCGGCAATTTCCTCGCCGTCGGTCTCGACGGCACGGGTGCCGTCGGCGCCTACGTCGCCGGGTTCGGCCCGGCCATCCCGACCATGGTCATCCAGAAGAACCTGGCCAGTCTCTACCGCACGCCGGTGGCCTCGATCCGCACCCGCATCGTGCTGACCAACACCACCCCCACCACCGCCTACAGGGGTGCCGGCCGGCCCGAGGCGATCTACATCATGGAGCGGCTGGTCGAGGAGGCAGCGCGACGCACCGGGCGTGACCCGGTGGCTCTCAGGCGGCGGAACATGATCCGTGCCGACGAGATCCCGTTTCTGGCGTGCTCCGGCCTCACTTATGATTCGGGCGAGTTCGAGCCGCTGCTCGATCAGGCGCTCGAGCGCGCCGACTGGAGCGGCTTCGAGCAGCGGCGCCTCGAGGCGCAGCGGCGGGGCCTGCTGCGCGGCATCGGCCTCTGCACCTATCTCGAGGTGACGGCCCCGCCCGGCAAGGAGATGGGCGGCATCCGCTTCGATGCGAAGGGCGGCGTCACCATCGTCACCGGCACGCTGGACTACGGCCAGGGCCACGCAGCGCCCTTCGCGCAGGTGCTGGCCGACCGGCTCGGCATCCCCTTCGAGCGGATCGATCTGCTGCAGGGCGACAGCGACCAGTTGCTCGTCGGCGGCGGCACCGGCGGCTCGCGCTCGATCATGGCGAGCGGTGAGGCGATCCACGCGGCATCGGCCAAGGTGATCGAGCAGGGCAAGCGGCTTGCCGCCGAGCGGCTGGAGGCCGCCGAGGCCGACATCCTCTTCGAGGACGGCGCGTTCAAGGTTGCCGGCACCGACCGGGCCGTGGCGCTCGTCGATCTGGCGATGGAGCAGCCCGAGGCGATGAGTGCGAGCCTCGCCGTCGACACGCCGCCCTCGGCTTTCCCCAACGGCGCCCATGTGGCCGAAGTCGAGATCGATCCCGAGACCGGCACCGTCCGCCTCGATCGCTACGTCGCGGTCGACGATTTCGGCGTGATGGTCAACCCGATGCTGGTCGACGGCCAGATCCATGGTGGCATGGTCCAGGCGATCGGCCAGATCCTGGGCGAGGACGCGACCTATGGACCGGACGGGCAACTGCTCGCCGGCAGCTTCATGGACTATATGATGCCGCGGGCCGACGACCTGCCGGGCTTCGAGCTGGACTACCGTCCGGTACCGGCCAGGACCAATGCCCTGGGTGCCAAGGGCTGCGGCGAGGCCGGCATCACCGCGGCCCTGCCGACCGTGATGAACGCCATCCTCGACGCGCTCCGCCCGCTCGGCATCCACGACCTCGACATGCCGGCGACACCCGAGAAGGTATGGCGGGCGATCCGGTCCGCCCGGGCCGATCGGGCCGCCTGAGAAGGCCCGGACAGCACAGCGGGGCCGCGGTCTCTTCGGGGCGGCGGCTTCACGGTTGAAGCGGCGGGCGGCTTTCGCTACCGAGCCGGTCGACCTCGAACACCGAGCGGGAGACGGGAATGGCCGACGTGCAGGGCGTCACCGGCGAGCAGTTGCGCGCCTTCATCGAGCGGATCGAACGGCTCGAGGACGAAAAGCGTGACGTCGCCGAGCAGATCAAGGACGTCTTCGCCGAGGCCAAGGGCGAGGGCTTCGACGTCAAGACCATGCGAGAAGTGCTCAAGCTGCGAAAGATGAAGCCGCACGACCGCTCCGAGCAGGAAGAGCTGCTCGATCTCTACAAATCGGCTCTGGGCATGGTCTGAGCCGCGCTCGCGGGCGCTTCGGGGAACGGCGTCAGCCGCTCTCGCCGCGGGCGTCGATCGGCCAGATGTCGACCAGCGTGCCGCCGCGCACGCAGTGGAAGGCGTCGAAGAGATTGAGCGTCGGATCGCAGTGCGGCACGAGACACGTCACCAGCGTACCGATCGGCGGCGGCGTGGCGCCGTCCGGAAGCTCGACGCGACCGAACTCGTCACCGAAGCGGCCATAGGTGCTGCCCGCGGGCGCACCCGCCACGATCATCGGCGGCGGGCCGTCCATCGAAAAGCTCTTGGAGCCGGCGTCGGTGGTCACATAGGCCCGCTGCCGCGCACTGACGACACGGGTCTGCACGAAGAGTGCGCGCTCGAAGCGCCGCGGCTCGTCCGCCGCCATCTCGATGCCGTCATAGACGACGTCGGAGAAGATGTAGGATCCGACCTGCAGATCGGTCAGGACCCCGAGCTTCGAATCGGCGTCGTGGGTGCCGGTGCCCGATCCGGTGACGATCGGGCAGGCGTGCCCCGCATCACGCAGCGCATCGCGCACGTCCGCGAGGATGCCGATCGCCAGGGTGGTGGCGCGCCGGCGCTCCTCATGATCGACGATCGCCTGACAGTGACCGGCATAGCCCTGCACGCCCATCAGACGGAGCGTGTCACAGCCTTCGGCGATCCGGGCCAGCTCCAGCGCCTGCTCCGCCGAAGTCACGCCGAAGCGGTGGGTGCCGACGTCGCAGTCGATCAGCACCTGGAGCGGCTTGCGGCCGGCGGTGGCGGCGGCGAGCTCGTGTGCATTGGCCGCATCGTCGAGCACCACCATCAGATCGTCGGTGCGCTCGTTCAGCGCCAGGAGCCGGCCGATCTTGCCGGAGCCGATCTGTGGCGAGGCGAGCAGCAGCGGAACCCCGTCGCCCCCGAGGGCTCGGGCCATCACCTCCGCCTCACCCAGCTTGGCGCAGCAGAGGCCGATCGCACCGGCCTGCATCTGCAGACGGCCGATGGTCGAGCATTTGTGGGTCTTGGCGTGCGGCCGCAGCGCGATCTTCCGGGCGGCGGCAATCTCGGCCATCTTGTGCAGATTGCGCTCGAAGGCGTCGAGATCGAGGATCAGGGCCGGCGTCTCGATTTTCTCGCGTCCACCCGGCTCGCCGATCAGCGCGCGGTCCCAGGCGTCGCGCTCCCTGCTCATGCCGCTTCGTCCTTCGGCCACCAGGAGCCGCCGATCACGATGCCGTCGCAGAACAGGTGATCGTGCGCGTCGACGCCCTCGCCCATGACGTCGACGTGACGGAACTTGCCCTCGCGCAGCTCCAGCACCGAGGCGTCACCCGCGGCACCGACCGCGAAGCTGCCGAGATCGCTGCGGTCGATGGTCTTGGCGGGCTCGATGGTCGCCGTGCGGATCACGTCTTCGAGCGTCATGCCGAGTGCCATGAATTTGGACATGGTGGCGAGCAGGTCGTAGGCGGGGCCGTTCACGCAGAGCACGTGGACGTCGGAGGAGATGACGTCCGGCAGGAAGCCCTGCTCGATCATCGCATTGGCCGTCTCGAAGCCGAGCGAGCCCGCACCGTGGCCGATGTCGAAGATCACCCCGCGCTTGCGCGCCTCGATCACGTCCGGCTTGATGTCCCGCCGGCCGTCGATCGGCGCGTTGGGGAACGGCTTGAAGCAGTGGGTGATGATGTCGCCACGTCGCAGATGCGGGACCACCTCGTGGCGCGCCGGCGGCGGCAGGTCGAGATGGGTCATCAGCGGCTTCTGGATCTTGTCCGCCACGTCCATCGCCGCGTGGAACGCCGCGGCGCCGTTGGAGCCGCTGGCGACCCGCCCGACCCGCACCTTCATGCCGCAGATGATGTCGGCGTGATCCCGGGCGCAGGCCAGCGCCTCGCGCGCGTCGACCATGCGGATGTCGGTGTTCTCGCCGATCATCACGTTCTTGGAGAAGGCGTAGATGCCGGCGAAGGAGATGTTGAGATAGGGCACGATGCGCACCCGCGTCCGCTCGATGACGTGCTTGCGGAAGCCCAGCATGTTGGCGGCCCCGGCGGTGCCGGCATCGACAAAGGTGGTGGTGCCCGAGCGCACGGCGATGGTGTCGGCGTCGATGCCGATCGAGGTGCCGCCCCAATAGACGTGGGTGTGCAGATCGATCAGACCGGGCGTGACGATGCGTCCGCCGACGTCGACGGTCTTGCGCGCCCGACCGGGCTCGATGCCGTCGTCGACCGCGGCGACCTTGCCGCCTTCGAACGCCACGTCGGCATTCCTGTCGACCCCCCGGCCCGGATCCATCACCCGGCCACCCTTCAACAACAGATCGAACATGGTGCTCGCCTTTCTCTTCAGCCGGTGATCTCGATTTTGGGGAAACGCCCGAGATAGTCGTCGTTGAGCAGAACGCCCAGCCCCGGCGCCGTCGGTGCCGCGAGCCTGCCCCCTTCGATCCGGCTTTCCATGGTTTCCTCGACGATGTCGAAGCGGCCGTCGGACCAGTAGGGGAACATCTCCTGGATGATGAAATTGGGAATGGCGAAATCGAGCTGCACGGCGGCCGCCGTCGCCACCGGTCCGCCGCAATTGTGCGGCTGCAGGTGCAGGTTCCAGACGTCGGCCATCGAGGCGATCTTGAAGGTCTCCGTGATCCCGCCGGTGAGGTTGACGTCCGGCTGGAGGATGTCGATCGCCTGACGCTCCAGAAACGGCCGGAACTGGTAGCGGGTATAGAGCCGCTCGCCGCCGGCGATGGGGATCTTCACGTTCTCCATCACCTTGGTCGTACCCTCGAAATCGAACGGGTCGACCGGCTCCTCGTAGAAGAAGGGCCGCGTCTCCTCGAGCATGCGACCATAGGTGATCGCATCGGTGATACCCAGGTTGCCGTGGATGTCGAGGCAGATATCGACGTCGTCGCCCACCGCCGCATGCACCGCCCGCACCCGCTCGACGCCGAGCATGGCCCAGTCGCGCGGGATGTGACGCCTCGGAAATTCGAACGCGCCCTGCGTGTTGCGCTCCCACGGATCGAATTTGAGGGCGTCCCAGCCCTCGGCCACGATCTCGAGACAGCGCTCGGCATACTGCTCGGGCCGCGACATGTCGACGTTCCAGCCGTTGGCGTAGCAGCGCAGCTCGTCGCGAAAGCGCCCGCCCAGAAGCTCGTAGACCGGTACGCCGAGCGCCTTGCCCTTGATGTCCCACAGGGCCTCGTCGATGGCGCTGATGGCGCCGAAGACCACCGGACCGCCACCCTGCCCCCAGAAGCTGCGGCGGTAGAGCCGGTCCCACATCGCCTCGATGCGCATCGGGTCGGCGCCGATCAGGTGCCGTTCGGCGAGCGTCTGCACCATGCCGATACCGCCGCCCTGAGCGTCGCCGTAGGCCAGTCCCACTTCGCCCGCACCGTAGAGGCCCTCGTCGGTGTCGATGCGGATGGTGATCGGGCCCTGACGCACGTTGAGCGAGGCGCCGTAGTCGATGCGATAGATCGTGACCTTCGTGATCTTCATCGCCCGCCTCCGATCTCGATCTTCTCGAACCGGGCGAGGTAGTCGTCGTTCAGGGTGACGCCGAGGCCGGGGCGCGTCGGTGCGGCAAAGCGGCCGTCCTTCTGGGTGTGCTCGTAATGCTCCTCGACGATGTCGTAGCGTCCGTCGGGCCAGTAGGGAAACCACTCCTGGATGATGAAGTTGGGCGAGGAGAAGTCGATCTGCACGCATGCGGCGGTGGCGATCGGCCCGCCGCAATTGTGCGGCTGGAAGTGCAGATCATAGGCTTCGGCCATCGACGCCACCTTGCGCACTTCGGTGATGCCGCCGCAGAGTCCCAGATCCGGCTGCAGGATGTCGAGCGCCAGCGCCTCGAGATAGGGACGGAACTGGTAGCGGGTGTAGAGCCGTTCGCCGGCGGCGATCGGGATCCTCACATGCTCCGAGACCTTCTTCATGCAGGCGGGGTTCATCGGATCGACCGGCTCCTCGTAGAAGAAGGGCCGCGTCGGCTCGAGCAGGCGGCCATAGGTGATGGCATCGGTCACGCCCAGATTGCCGTGCACTTCGACCAGGATGTCGACATCGGGACCGACGGCGTCGCGCACCGCCTCGATGCGCCGCACCGCGAGCATGCCGGTCTCGCGGTCGATGTGACGGCGCGGATAGTCCCACACGCCGTCGCCCCGGGTGGCGAAGGGATCGAGCTTCATCGCGCCATAGCCGTCGGCGACCACCTTGCGCGCCGCCTCGGCGTGCTCCTCGGGCGAATTGAGACCTTTCGACCAGCCGTTGGCATAGAGCCGGATGTCGTCCCACATCCGCCCGCCGAGCAGCTGCCAGACCGGCACGCCCAGCGCCTTGCCCTTGATGTCCCACAAGGCCTCGTCGATGGCGCTCATGGCCCCATAGACCACCGGCCCGCCGGCCTGGCCCCAGAAGGTCTTGCGGAAGAACATGTCCCAGACCGCTTCGATGCGCATCGGATCGCAGCCGATCAGGAAGCGTTCGGCCAGCGTCGCGACCATGGCGGCCCCGGCCTTGCCGCCGGTGCCGTAGGCCAGCCCCACCTCGCCGGCGCCATAGAGGCCCTCGTCGGTGTCGATTCGCACCACGATCGGCGCCTGCCAGCCCGCCCTCGCAGCGGGCGCGTAGTCGCAGTCGTAGATCGTGACCCCGGTGATCTTCATCGAATGAGCCCCAGCATGCGCGGTATCCACAAGGAGAGGTCGGCCCAGTAGCCGACGAGAAGGATGATGCTAAAATTGAGGACGAGGAACGGCAGCAGCTCGCGCGCCAGCTTGTCGATGCCGATCCGGGCGATGTTGGCGACGGCGAACAGAACGTTGCCGACGGGCGGCGTGCACAGGCCGATATTGCCGTTGATGATGAGCATGATGCCGAACTGGACCGGATGCAGCCCGGCCTTGTAGGCCAGAGGCGCGATCACCGGCGCGAACAGGATGATCAGGGCGCCCGGCTCCATCCACATGCCCATGACGAGGAAGAAGAGATTGATCAGCAGCACCAGGACGATCGGGTTCTCGCTGACGGTAAGGAACGCCTGCTCGACCACGGCCGGGATGTTCTCCATGGCGAACACCCAGCCGACGGTGGCCGCACCGGCGATGATGAAGAACAGCCGCGAGCTGTCGATGACGGCGTTGTAGAGGATGGCGCCGCCGTCCTTCAGGTTCAGCGTGCGGAAGACGAAGAGGCCGACGATCAGGGCGTAGATCACTGCCACGGCCGCGGCTTCCGTGGGTGTGAAGACACCGCCCAGAATGCCGCCGACGATGATCACCGGCATGACGATGGCGAGCGAAGCGTCGGCGCCGCCCTTGACGAATTTGCGCGGCGTGACCTCGACCGTCTGCCGCGGATAGCCGCGTTTGCGGGCGAGGTAATAGACCACGATCATGTCGCTGATGCCGATCAGCAGACCCGGGATGATGGCGCCGGCGAACATGGCACCGACCGAGACGCCCATGATGGCGCCGTAGAGCACGATGATCGTCGACGGCGGGATGATCGGCCCGACCAGGGACGAGGCGGCGGTCACCGCTGCGGCGAAGGCGCGCGTATAGCCCTGCTTCTCCATCTGCGGGATGAAGATCTTGCCCAGGGCCGCGACGTCGCCGAGCGCCACGCCGGTGATGCCGGCGAACAGGATGGAGGCCAGCACGTTGACCTGGGCCAGCCCGCCCCGGAAGCGGCCGACGATCATGTTGGAGAAGGCGACCAGCCGGTCGGACATGCCCGCCCGGTTCATGATCTCGCCGGCCAGCATGAAGAACGGGATCGACATCAGCACGAACACGTCGAGCCCGGAGAAGATGCGCTCGGGCAGCATCAGCAGGTAGAGCATGTTGCCGGAGAGCAGGAAGTAGAGTGCAGAGGTGACGGCCATGACGAAGCCGATCGGCAGGCCGAGGAACAGCAGCACGAAGAAGACGGTGATGAAGGCGGTGATCGACATCGGCGATCAGTGCGATCCGTGGCCGGCCGCGCGGTCCGGCTGGATTCGCGGCAGGCCGATCAGCACGCGCCCGTCGTCGATCAGGCTCAATACCGTGAAGAACGACATCAGCAGGCCGCAGGCCGGGATGGCGAGGTAGCCGACGGTCATCGGGATGCCCAGAGCGGGCGCCTTGGTGATGTACATGCCGATGGCTGCGGTCCAGCCGTACCACACCAGCATCGCGACGAAACCCAGCACCAGCAGCCGCAGCACCAGATCGATCAGCGCCTGCAGCCGGACCGGCAGCAGGGCGACGAAGAAGTCGACCTTGATGTGGTCGTCACGTCGCTGGATCACCGCCGCCGCCAGCAGCACCATCCAGACCAGCAGCAACCGGGTGAGCTCCTCGGCCCACGAAAAGGAGTAGTTGAAGATGTAGCGCGAGACGACGAGGGCCGCGATCACCAGGGTCATGATGACCAGCAGGCCCTGGCACAGGAAGACGATGGCCGCGCTCGTGCGCATGGCGACGTGGTGCAGACGAAGCAGCATCGAGCGGGGATCCGGCACTCGAGGGAGCGCCCGCCGAGGTGATCCTCTGCGGGCGCGGCTCCTTTGAAGGGCTTCAGTTGTAGCCCAGTTCCTTTTCCGCCTCGGCGGTGGCCTCGAGCATGCCGTCGACCCATTTGGGATCGATCTGCTCCTTGAGCCAAGCGATCGCCGGTTCCTGGGTCGCTTCCTGGAACAGGCGCTTCTCCTCGACGGTCGGAGCATAGACCTCGACGCCGTTCTCCTTGAGATATTCGAGCCCCATGATCTCGGTGGAGGTGGTCAGGCCGCGATTGACGGTGCGGGCGATGCGGCCGGCCTGTTGCACCACCGCCTTAAGATCGTCGGGCAGGCTCTGATACCAGGCCTCGTTGAGCAGCAGCGTGTTGACCGAATAGACGTGGCCGTCGAGCACCATGTAGTCCTGCACCTCCTCGAGCTTGGGAATGAGGAAGGTGGCGATGGCGTTCTCCTGTCCGTCGACCACGCCGGTCTGCAGCGAGGTGTAGAGTTCGGCCCAGGCGATCGGCGTCGGCGACGCCCCGAGATTGCTGACGATCTCCATGTGCAGCGGGATGTTCATCGTGCGCATCTTCAGCCCGACCATGTCGGCCGGGGTGCGGATGGGACGCACATTGTTGGAATAGTGGCGAAAGCCGCCGTTTTCCGTCCAGTGCAGCGGGCGGATGCCGGTGGTGGCGGCCATGTCGTCGATCAGTTCCTGGCCGAACGGCCCGTCGACCACCTCCCAGGCGATGTCGCGGCTCAAGAACAGATAGGGGATCGAGAACACCTGGACCGGCGGGTAGGTGGTGGCGAAATGTCCCTCGGAGGCGTCGGTCGCTTGGATGATCCCCTGGCGCACCTGATTGACCGTCGATTCGACCGGCCCGAGCTGCCCGCCCGGATAGAGCTCGACCGCGATACGGCCGTTGGAGCGGCTCTCGATCTCGTTCTTGAGCACCAGATGCGGCGTCCACGAATGGTGCATGTCGAGGATCGGATTGGCGATCGCCACCTTCATGGTGAATTCCGCCTCGGCCCGCACCGCCGCCGGCAGGATCATCGCCAGCGCCGCCGCGACGCTCACGGTGCGCAGGATCTTCTCGAGCATCGTCATTCCCTCCCCGATCGATGCAAACTTACATATCAGGTACAAGATCGGTGGTACGTGTCAAGCCGGTCGATCGGCGCCGAGCGCGATCGGTTCGCTCATCACCCGGTTCTGGTTGCGGAAATAGAGCCGAACCTCGATTCGTCCGGAAGCGCCCACACCGTCCTTCCCGGCGGTCAGCACCAGCGCGTGGCGGTCGTGACGCTCGAAGGTGAAGCGGCCCTGGGCGTCGGTCTTGGTCTCGGCGATCGGGGCCAGGCTGACGAGGGTCTGCTCGTTGAGGACGACGTGCGCGCCGGCCACGGGTGCACCCGCCTGATCGACCACGCGGCCCTCGAGGATGCCGTCGTCGTGGCGGACGACATAGAGGTTCCAGCCGATCACGACGGCGGCGATCAGGGCGAAGGTGACGGTGACGCGGTTGAGGATCCAGCCCATGCTTCTCTCCGTGCTTCAGCCCTTTCGCGCGCCCGAGGTCAGGCCCTCGATGAACTGCCGCTGCGCCAGCAGGAAGACCAGCAGGCCCGGTGCGAGGACCATGACGCAGAAGGCGTAGAGCGAGCCCGTGGTGTCCTCGAAATAGGCGAGGAAGGTGGAGAGCCCGAGCGGCAGCGTCTGCATCTCCACGTCCCGGATGATGATGAGCGGCCAGAGGAAGTCGTTCCACGACCAGATGAAGGAGAGGATGACGTTGGCGGCGACGGCGGGTCTGGCCAGCGGCAGCAGGATCCGGAACATGATCTGCCATTCCGGCACGCCGTCGATCTTGGCCGCCTGAATCAGCGAGGGCGGGATGGCGTCGAAGCTGGCCTTGAACAGGAAGATGCAGATGATGTGCGAGAAGGCCGGCAGAGCCAGCCCGAGATGGGTGTTGAGCAGGCCCAGATGGGAGGTGACGAGATAGGCCGGCACGATGGTCGCATGGAAGGGAATCATCATGCAGGCGAGGAACAGCAGCACGATCCAGCGCTTGCCGGCGAATTCCTTGGTCAGGGCGAAGCCGGCGGCGGCGTTGATCACGAGGTTCGCGGCGATCACCATCACCGCGACGATCACGCTGTTCATGAAGAAATAGGGGAACGGGATCGCGTACCACGCGTCGACATAGAAGAAGGGCTGCGGGTCGACCGGGATCAGCGACGGCGGGTAGACGAAGATGTTCTCGCCCGTGATGCTGGTCTTGAACACCCAGTAGAACGGTACGAGCATGACCAGCGAGACAAGGATCAGGGCGGCGTGGATCGGCCAGCGGGGATAGTTGTGCATGAGCCCTACTCCGCCCCCTACTCGGCGATATCGACCTTGCCGGCGTCGCCGCCCGCCAGAAGGTTGCCCAGGAGCGCGATGCCGACGAACAGCACGAACATGACGATGGTCAGCGCGCCGGCATAGTCGAACTGGCTGAGGGTGAAGGCGGCCTTGTAGATGTAGGTGATCAGCAGTTCGGTCGCGTGCCCCGGCCCGCCCCCGGTCATCACGTAGATCAGATCGAAACTGGTGAACGAGGCGATGATGGCGATGACGAAGCAGATGAAGATCGAGGGGCGCAACAGCGGCAGCGTGATCCGCCAGAACTGGCTCCAGCGCGACGCACCGTCGATCGACGCGGCCTCGTAAAGGCTGGGCGGGATGTTCTGCAGCCCGGTCAGCAGGATGATCATGAAGAAACCGGTGATCTGCCAGATGGCGGCGGCTATCACTGAAGGCAAAGCGGTGCCGTAGCTCTCGAGGAACGCGATCGGCTCGTCGATCAGGCCGGCCTGGCGCAGCAGGTAATTGATCAGCCCGACCCGCTCGTCGTAGAGCCAGCGCCAGATGATGCCGACCGCCACCACCATCAGAGGATAGCTCAGGAAGATGATGGTGCGGTAGACGCCGCGGCCGCGGATGCGGCTGTTGACCATCAGGGCCAGCACCACGGCAATGCCGATCGAGATCGGCGCCGTCAGCATGTAGAGGAAGGTGTTGTAGAGCGAGGTCCAGAAAACGTCGTCGTAGACGAACATCTCTTCGTAATGAAAGAGCCCGGCCCATTCCGCAGGCTTGGTCGGCGACCAGAACTGGAACGAGAGCACCCCGTTCCAGAGCAGCGGCAGGATGCGGTAGGCGAGAAAGATCAGCAGGGCGGGCGTGAGCAGAAGCCAGATCAGCAACAGCTCACGGTGGCGCTTGCGCGCCAAGAGGCCGCCGCGTCCGGTCGTCGTGCGCGCGACGCGGGATGCCGTCTCGACCGGCATCCCGAGCCTCGCCTCTTTTTGCGCCACCTTCGGGTCCCGGCCGCGTCAGCGCGCGCGACGGAGCACGCGGTTGACCTTGCTCTCGGCGTCGGCGACGGCCTCGGCCGGGTCCTTCTGCCCCAGCAGCGCCGCCTGGATGTCGGGCCAGAAGGCCTCCTTGATCTTGGCGTCGAGCGGCGTGACCCAGGTCGCCACGGCCTTGTCCATATTGGCGAGCGAGGTCTCCAGCGTCGCCTTCTTGAGCGGATCCTCTGTCTTGGCGATCAGCGCCTCGTCGACCGCTTCGTGCAGGGTGAGGATGGTGAACGTGTCGGCCATCTTGGTCTGCCACTTCTCGTTCATCGCGATCTGCACGAAGTCGAAGGCTTCGTCGGGATATTGGGTCGAACTGGAGATGCCGAGACCATGGGCGTTGGGCACGCCGTAGCCGCCCGGCCATTCGACCACGCCCAGGGTGTCGCCATTGGCCCAGTCGGCCTGGCCCATGATCCAGAAGAGGGCGGCGCCGTGGCCCTGATACATGCCGATGTCGCCGGTGGCGAACGCGTTGTTCGGCTCGACCCAGCGGCCGGTCCAGGAGATGTTGTTGATCGCACCGGACTTGGTCGCCTCCGCCAGCTTGGTCACGACCTCGACCATCTCGGGCGTGTTGAAGGCCGCTTCGGTCATGTCCTCGTTGAGGAGCTCGATGTCGTTCATCGCGAACAGCGACCAGTAGAGCCAGTCGAAGTTCAGCGTGATGAAGCCGCTGCGCCCCTCGCCGCTCTCGGCGATCTTCTGGGCGTAGTCGAGAATCTGGTCGAAGTCCTTGGGCGGGCCGTCGAGGCCAACTTCGTCGAACAGCTTCTTGTTGTAGACCAGCAGCGTCTTGGAGAAGTAGTAGGGCAGCATGTAGATGCCGCCTTCATAGGTCCAGAGCTTCAGCCCCTCCTCGTTGTAGCGCTCGCGGATCTCGGGATTGGCATCGAAATAGGGCGTCATGTCGAGCAGCCCGCCGTCGGCGGCATATTCGGCCCAGAGCATGCCTTGGATGTCGACGATGTCCGGCGCGGTGCCGGCGATGCGCTGGGTCTGGTAGAAGGCGGCCCACTCGGTGCCCTTCTTGTCGAGCCATTCGACCTCGAAGTCCGGATGCATCTCCTTGAAATCGGCGATCCAGCCGCGGAAGGTCTCCTCGTAGATCGGCAGGTTCCAGGTCAGGAGCGTCAGCTTCTTTTCCTGCGCCTGCGTCTGCAGCGCACCCGCGGTCATGACCAAGGCCGCCGCGGCGGCCATCATCCAACGTCTGGTCAGCATCGCATCCTCTCCCTTTCTCCGATCAAAGCACGATCTCCCGACCGTCCACCACCGAACGCTCCGCCGCGAGGCAGACGCGCAACGATTTTGCCGCTTCGGCGGCACCCAGCAACGTTCGTCCCCGGGCGAACGCCTCGGCCGCCAGCCTGATCTCCTCGTCGAGCTCGAATACTTCGCCCGAAGAGCCGGTGAGCTCGATCCGCTCGGGCGCCTGCAGGCCGGCCGGCCCCACCAGTAGCTCGAAGGCGGGTGTCTCGCTCGCCGCCTCGGCGGCCGACCATGTCGAACGGATGGCCCCCTCGCTGCCCGCCACTTCCACCACGAGGTGATGGCCGAAGCCCGCCAGCGACTGCGTCACGGTGACGAACCCGCCGTCGGCGTAGCGGACGATGGAGGCGAAATTGTCGTACATGCCGCTCGCCGCACCGGCGGCCCGGGTGCCGTGGGCGGTGACGGAGACCGGTTCGCCCAGGGCTTCGAGGTACCAGAGTGCCAAGTCGTAGAAATGCACCGGCTCTTCGAGGATCCAAGAGCCCACAAGGTCGGCGGCCTGCCGCCAGCCGCTCGCGCCGGCGCGATAGGGGTGGCGAAAGAGCGACACGGCAGCATAGCGCGGCCGGCCGATCCGTCCTTCGTCGATCAGCCGCTTGATGCGACCCCATTGGATCGAGTGGCGCAGTTCCAGGCCGACGCAGAGCCGGCCCCGCGCCCCTTCGGCGGCGGCGACGAGGGCATCACAATCGGCGAGCGTGGCCGCCATCGGCTTTTCAACCAGCACATGTTTGCCGGCTTCGAGTGCGGCGATCGCCATCCCCGCATGCAGATGGTTCGGAGCGACGATGTCGATCACGTCGAGATGGGGATCGGCCAGCAGCGCTTCGACATCGCGCAGGATCCGCGCCTCGGGATGGGCCCAGCGGGCTGCGGCCGCGGTCGTCTCGCTGGCGACGCAGATCGCCGCCAGCTCGGCACCCGGTGCCTTGGTGATCGCCCGCGCGTGCAACTGGCCGAAACGGCCGAATCCGACGAGGCCCCATCGTTGCGTCACGACACCTCGCCCGCCGCGAGGCTGCGACCGCTTTTTGCGTCGAACAGGTGCAACTGGCCCAAATCCGGCTCGAGACGGACCCGCTCGGCATGTGCGGCCAGTGCCCGCGGCGGTAGCCGTGCCACCATCTCGCTGCCGTTCAGCGTGAAGAACAACAGCGTGTCGCTGCCCAGGGGCTCGATCACGTCGGGCGTGACCTCGATGCCGCCATCGCCGGCGATCACGAAATCCTCGGGCCGTATGCCGATGGTCAGGGGCCGATCCGCGTGGCGCCCGAACCTTCGTGCCACGTCCGGCGGCAGCACCATGTCGGCGTCGCCGGCGAGACGCAGCGCCAGACCGCGGGCGTCGCCGCGCAGCTCACCCGGCACCAGGTTCATGGTCGGTGAGCCGATGAAGCCGGCGACATAAGTCGATGAAGGAGCGTTGTAGATCTCGTCGGGCGTGCCGACCTGTTCGATGATGCCGTTTCGCATGATGACGATACGATCGGCCAGGGTCATCGCCTCGANNCCTCGACCTGATCGTGGGTGACGTAGACCACCGTCGTCGCGACGCGCTTGTGCAACCGCTTGATCTCGGTGCGCATGGTCACACGCAATTTGGCGTCGAGGTTGGAGAGCGGCTCGTCGAACAGGAAGACGGCCGGATCGCGGACGATGGCGCG
>JAGREO010000289.1 GCA_020446525.1 Geminicoccaceae bacterium
GCGATGCCGATCCGTTGGCGCTGACCGCCGGAGAACTGGTGCGGATAGTCGTCGAGCCGGCGCGCGGCTTGCGGTATCCTGACGCGCCCGAGCAGGCGTTTCGCCTCGGCGCGCGCCCGCTCGCCGTCGACGCCGTGCGCCCGCAGGCCCTCGGCGATCTGCCAGCCGACGCGGTAGACCGGATTGAGATGCGCCAGCGTGTCCTGGAAGATCATGGCGATACGGCGGCCGGCGATGTCGCGTCGCGCATCGAGATCCATCGTCAGGAGATCGCGGCCGTCGAACAGCACGCGGCCGGACTCGATGCGGGCGGGCGGGGTGTCGAGAATACCCATGACCGCGGACGCCTGCACCGACTTGCCCGACCCGCTCTCGCCCAGCACCGCCAGCGTCTCGCCCCGGCCGATGTGGTAGGAGATGCCGTCGACCGCCTTCACCTCCAGCGCACCGGCCGTGAAGGTGACCCGCAGATCCGCCACCTCGAGCAATGGAGCGCTCATCGCGCACCCGTATCCGGCGCACGATCGAGCCGCCAGCGCTGGGTCGGGTCGGCGGCGAGCCGCATCCATGACGAGAGAAGGTTGAGCGAGAGGGTGGTGAGCATGATGGCGAGGCCGGGAAAGAAGGCGAGCCACCAGGCCGTGGCGAGATAGTTGCGCCCCTGGGCCACCATCAGCCCCCAGGTGACGTCGGGCGGCTGGATGCCGATGCCGAGAAACGAGAGCGCCGATTCGGCCAGCATGACGAAGGCGAAATCGAGTGTCGCGATGGTGATGAGGGTCGGCACGGTGACCGGGGCGATGTGCCGCCCGATCAGCCGCACCGGACCGGCGCCGAGCACCCTTGCCGCCTGCACGAACAGCCGCTCGCGGATCTCCAGCACCTCGGCGCGGATGGTGCGGATGTAGATCGGCAGCCGGGTGATGGCGAGGACGGCCACCACGGTCGCCACGCCCGGATTGAAGACATAGAGGACGACCACGGCGAGCAGCAGGGAGGGGAAGCTCATGAGGATGTCGGCGAAGCGCATGATCACCGTCTCGGTCCAGCCCCGGGCATAGCCGGCGACGAGCCCGATCGTACCGCCCGCCACCAGCGAGAGCGCCACGGCCAGGGTGGCGATGGTGACGGTGTCGCGCGCGGCGACGACGATCCGGGCCAGGATGCTGCGGCCCAGCGCGTCGGCACCGAGCACGTAGAGCCAGCCGTCGGCCAGGGAGAAGGGCGGCGCGTTGCGCTGGCGCAGGTTCATCTTGTCGGCGGCCTCGCCCAGCACCACCGGCCCGAAGACGGCGCAGGCGAGCACCAGAAGCAGAAAGAGGGCGGCGGCGAGCGCCACCTTGTCCCGCGCCAGCAGCCTCAGGGTCTCACCCATGCCGGACGCGCGGATCGATCATCGCATAGGCGAGATCGATCAGGATGTTCATCACGAAGATCAGAAGGGCCGTGACCAGCACCGCGGCCTGGATGACGGCGAAATCGCGCTGCTCGATCGCGTCGATCATCAGCTTGCCGACCCCGGGAAAGCCGAAGATGGTCTCGACGATGACGGCACCGTTGACGATGCCCGCGGCCTGATCGCCGGCGACGGTGATCACCGGCAGCATGGCGTTCCGCAGCGCGTGGACGAAGACGACGCTGCGCTCGCGCACCCCCTTGGCCCGCGCGGTCTTCACATAGGCCGAGGAGAGCGCCGTGATCATGGCACCGCGCACCACCTGCACCAGCAGCCCGAACGGCCGGATCAGCAGGACGGCGATCGGCAGCACCCAGTGCAGCGCCGTGCCGGTGCCCGAGGTCGGAAGCCAGCCCAGGGCCACGGCGAAGAGCAGGATACCGGTGATGGCGACCCAGAAGTCCGGTGCGCTGGCCGCGGCGAGCGAGAGGATGCTGGCGGTCCGGTCGAAAATGCCGCGCGGCCGCACGGCGGCGAGCGAGCCGATCAGGATCGAGCCGGCGATCGCGAGACTCATGGTGATCGCCGCCAGACGCAGGGTGGTGGGAATGGCCTCGAGCACCACGTCGAGCGCCGGCCGCGCCTTGCGGATCGATTCGCCGAAATCGAGACGCGTCAGATCGACGAGGAAGCCGCCGAACTGGACGAGGAACGGATCGTCGTAGCCGTGTTTGGCGCGGAACTCGGCGCGCGCCTCGAGCGAGGCGTCGAGCGGCAGATAGAGATTGGTCGGATCGCCCGTCAGCCGGGCCAGGAAGAAGACCAGCACCACCAGACCGGCCAGGGCGATCAGGCTCTGCAAGGTGCGGCGACCGAGATAGGCGCCCAAGGATCCCCCGCTCGTCTGGACCGGCGCGGCCGGAGGCGCCCGCGGGCGCCCCCGGCCCTCGCCCGCGCCGCTACTTCAGGCCGATCTTGGCGATCTGCAGTTCGCTGTTCATCGAGATGTTGGGCTCGAAGTCCAGCCGCGGCGAGATGCGCGTGAAGCCCACCATGTGGAACATGTCGACGTCGGCGACGATGTCCTCGTGGATCATGCGGAAGGCTTCCTGCCAGAGCCTGCGCCGCTCGTCACCGGTGGCGACGGTCGCCTGCTCGATCAGCGTGTCCAGCTCCTCGTTGGTGGTCGTCGACTGGCCGCCGTCGGAATGGTACTTGAAGAAGACCGTGAAGACCGCGTCGCCATTGTTGTTGTCGTGCTGCGCCTGCTGCAGGCTGGGCGGCCGGTCCTCGGCGAAGGGCTTGGTGAAGATGTCGACCCAGTTGGCGACCTCGTTCATCTCGAGGCGGATGTTGAAGCCCACGTCGCGGAACATCTGCGCCAGCGCCTCGGCGGCCTCGGTTGCGTTGGGATAGATGTTGTAGCGCCCGACCAGCCGGATCTCGGTATCGACCGGCACGCCGTCGGCCGCGGCTTCGGCCAGCAGCGCCTTGGCCTGCTCGGGATCATAGGGCCAGACCTTCAGGTCCGGATTGTAGCCGCTGACCGCCGGCGTCACGAGCTGGGTGGCCGGAACGACCTCCTCGCTGAAGATCGAGCCGCGGAACGCCTCGCGATCGACCGCGAGGTTGAGCGCCTTGCGCACCCGGATGTCGTCGAGCGGCGGCAACTGCATGTCGATACGCAACCGCGACGTCTCGGAATTGAAATAGGAGTGGTCCATCTCGGGGTTGGTGGCGTCCTGCACCGCGATGTTGGGGGCGATGTCGGCCTCACCGGCCTCGACCATGGCAGCGGCGACGGCACTCTCACCGCGGAAGACGTAGGTCGCCTTGTCGATCACCGGCTTTTCGCCCCAGTAATCCTCGAACGCCTCGAGTGTGATGCTCTGGCCGACGTCCCAGTTGGCGAACCGGTAGGGGCCGGTGCCGATCGGATCGCGGGTGCGCTCGCCCATCGGCGTGTTCGGGCCGACGATGGTCATGGTGCCCATCATCGTCGGCAGGATCGGCGCCGGCTCGGCGGTCTTGATGTCGAGCGTCAGCTCGTCGACCGGCACCGGCGTCACCTCCATGCCGCCGAAGAACTTGATGCGGACCTCGCAATCGAGCGTGTCGTCCAGGGTCCGGTTGATGGCATAGGCGGCGTTCTCGGCGTTGAACGGCGAACCGTCGTGGAAGGTCACACCCTCCTGCAGCTTGAAGCGCCAGGTCACGTCGTCGACCTGCTCCCATGAGGTCGCCAGCCGCGGCGTGATGCTGCCGTCGTCCGGATCGATCTCGGTCAGGGTCTCGGCGACGTTCTGCTTGACCACCCGGCCCACATTGGAACGGCTGGCCTCGCACGGATCGACGATGTCGGGCTCCTCGCTGAGCACGACCTTGATCTCTTCGGCCACCGCCACCGATGCGACCGAACCCACGCTCAGGACCGCAGCGGCCCCCGTCACCAGGCGAGACGCTCTCATGCCCGAAACCTCCCTTTTTTTGACAACTTCGTCAGGGGACTATGACGGTGCACTCCACGCCTGTCCAGCGCACCACGGACCCGGTTACCCGAAAGACCGCCGGCAGGGAACGTGAAAAGGACGGAGGGGGGGTGGGGCGAGTGACGCGAATTGAACGCGCGACCTCCAGAGCCACAATCTGGCGCTCTAACCGACTGAGCTACACCCGCCACGAGATGCGCGGTTATGTGGCCGATCGCTGCGCCGCCGTCAAGTCACCGGCCCGAGCGGACGGCGTCGCAGGCGGCGCCGGGAACGGTCATTCGACGACCGCCTCGCATTCGATTTCGACCGTCAGCCGCGGGTCGACGAGGCCGCTCACCTCGACCAGCGTCGATGCCGGACGATGCGCACCGAAATAGGCGATACGGCGCGGATTGATCGCGGCCCGTTCGGTAATGTCGGTCATGAACACCCGGACCTTGACGACCTGCTCCGGCCCGCAGCCCGCGGCCTTCAGGCACTTGTCCATGACCTCGATGGCCAGATCGAACTGCTCGACGGTCGTCCCCGGCACACGGCCGTCCGCCTCCATGCCGACGATCCCCGAGACCCAGACCAGATCGCCCGCCCGCACCACGTGGCAATAGTGACTGACCGGCTCCATCACCCCCGGCACCATGATTCGCTGCATCGTTCCGCTCCCTGCCGCTCCGTTGATGGCGAGGCCGTCCGCCCGACCGGAACCGCGCATCGCGCAGCACAGCGACGTCGCCACGATGTAGCGCCTTATCGCGATCCGACGAAAGAGCCCATCTTTGACGCTTCGGAGGACGGGAACCGTCACGGAGGAAGAGGATCCGCAGGTGCACCCCTCGGCCGGGCCGGTGGATCCTCAGCCGTGCATGACGCGCACCGGACGTTCTCGTTGCTCCCCTCGACGCCAATTGCCGTCGCGGAAGGCACGCAGCACCTTGCGGGCGGTCTCGCCGCCATCGAGCGCCGCCCTGAGCCCGCTCTCGTAATCCACGAAGCCCGGCAGCGCCACCGAGCCGTGTGTCGGCTGCACGAAGCCCATCGACCAATGGCCGAATTCCCGCTCCGCGCCGTCGTTGCGCAGGAGCAGGCGCATCTCCCGGTGTCGCGAATCGCGGTCGATGCGCTCGAAGAGATGCTGGACCGTCGCGGCCGGTCCCTCCAGCACCTGGATGAACGAACCTTCGTGGTAGATCAGCATGCCGCTGATGGCGCGCGCTGCATTATTGCGCCGGGCGGTGGTCAGAAGTTGCTCGAGCTGCACCGCACTGAACGGCCGGGTGGCCGCACTGGCATAGATCAACTGCACCAAAGGCTCTGTCATGATGGGCTCTACTCGCTACGGCTCCGTTGCGGAACGGCCTTGATAGCAAAGAGACCTTAAGAACCGGTGAAGGCGTATGCACCCGCGCCCTCGATGCTCACCCCCTGTTCTTCGCCAGTGCGCCGATGCGCAGGCGAAGGGCGTTGAGCTTGATGAAGCCTTCGGCGTCGCGCTGGTCGTAGACCGTGTCGGCTTCGAAGGTCGCATATTCGTGGCTGTAGAGGCTCTTGGGCGCCTTGCGGCCGACCACCATGGCGTTGCCCTTGAAGAGCTTGAGGCGGACCGTGCCGGTGACGTTCTCCTGGCTCTGGTCGATCGCCGCCTGCAGCATCCGCCGCTCAGGTGAGAACCAGAAGCCGTTGTAGATCA
>JAGREO010000290.1 GCA_020446525.1 Geminicoccaceae bacterium
CGCCGGTCAATCTCGGCAACATGGCCAATCTGATCGGCCTCTTCGGCATCTTCTCGATCGGCGTCGGGCTGGTGATCATCACCGGCGGCATCGATCTCTCGGTCGGCTCGATGTTCGCGCTGATCGGGGTGATCTTCATCGACCTGATGGTCAATCACGGCGTGCCATGGCAACTCGTCCTGCCGATCGGCATCGCCATCGGTCTGGCGCTCGGCGCCGTCCACGGCATCCTCGTCACCCGCTTCGGCATGCAGCCCTTCGTGGTGACGCTCTGCGGTCTGCTGATCTATCGCGGTGCGGCGCGCTACTACATGAACGACGCCACCATCGGCTTCGGCTACGGCAGCGGCTTCGAGACGCTGCAGTGGCTGGCCTCGGGCCGCAGCTTCGGCCTGCCGCACACCTTCATCGCGTTCCTCGTCGTCGCCCTCGTCATGGGCATCGTGCTCCACCGTTCGGTCTACGGCCGCTACCTCTTCGCCGTCGGCAAGAACGAGGAGGCGGCGCGCTTTTCGGGCATCCCGACCGGTCTGGTGATCGGTGCGGCCTACGTCATCTCGAGCGGGCTGGCCGGTCTGGCCGCCATCTTCCTCGCTTTCTATACCAATTCCGTCTCACCCTCGGCGCACGGCAATTTCTACGAGCTCTACGCCATCGCCGCGGCGGTGCTGGGCGGCTGCTCGCTGCGCGGCGGCGAGGGCTCGATCGTCGGCATCGCGCTCGGCACGGTGCTGCTGCAGATCCTGCAGAACCTCGTGAACCTTCTGGGCATCCCGACGTCGCTCAACTTCGCCGTGATGGGCACGGTCATCCTGATCGGCGTGCTGACCGACCAGCAATTGCAGAAACGCCGGGCCCGCCGGCTCGCCGTGCGCGCCCAGCAGGCCAAGCAGCCGCAACCGCGCGCCGCCGCGGCCTGAGCCCCCGTTCAGGGCAGCAGCATGCCGCGCAGCATGAAGTAGAAGCCGGCGGCCATCGCCGCGGAGACCGGCACCGTGACGATCCAGGCCGATGCGATCTTCAGCAGCGCCGAGCGCTTGACCAGCTGGCGGCGCAGCGCCTTGCGCAGCCGTTTGCGCTGCTCGGTGGTGATCACCGCACCTTCGCCGGCCTTCTTCATTTCCTTGAGGATGCGCGCCTTCTCCTCGGTCGGCGCCCTGGTGAAGCGGTGCAGCGCCGCCTCGGCGGCGTCGTGATCCACGCCTTCGTGCTGCTCGAGAACCTCGTCGACCACGCGGCTCAGCCTCTGTTCGAGGAACTCGCGCAGGAAGCCCACGCCGAACACGGCACCGATGGTCACGTGGGTCGAGCTCACCGGCATGCCGAGCTGGCTCGCGACGATGACGGTGAGCGCCGCGGCGAGGGCGATGCAGAACGCCCGCGAACGGTCGAGCTCGGTGATCTCGTTGCCCACGGTGCGGATCAGCCGCGGGCCGAACAAAGCGAGACCGATCGAGATGCCGATGGCGCCGATCGCCATCACCCAGAGCGGGATGCCGACCTTGCCGGCGCCTGCGCCGCCCGCCGCCGTGCCCGGATCGTGCGTCAGCACTTCGACGATGCCGGCGAGCGGCCCCACGGCATTGGCCACGTCGTTGGCACCGTGGGCGAAGCTGAGCAGGGCCGCGGCGAAGATCAGCGGGTAGGTGAAGAGATGGTTGAGGCTCTTGCGATGCGGCGAGATGCGCTCGGAGAGCCGGGCGACGTGCCGCCGGATCGGCCAGTAGAGCAGCACCGCCACGCCGACGCCGAGTGCGGCGGCGCCGGCGAAGGGGAGCGGAAACAGCGCCTTGAGCCCCTTGAGCACGAGGTAGGTGACGAACGCCCAGGCCATGAGCGCGATCAGCGCCGGTACGACCCGCCTCACGGCCTCCAGGCGGTCGTCCCGTGCGAACACCAGATGCTCGAGCAGATAGAGCAGGGCCGCGGCGATCAGCCCGCCGGCGACCGGCGAGACCACCCAGCTCGTCGTGATGGCGCCCATGCTCTGCCAGTCGACGACGCCCCAGCCGCGTGCCGCGACGCCGGCGCCCATCACCCCGCCGACGATCGAATGGGTGGTGGAGACCGGTGCCCCCAGCGCCGTCGCCGTGTTCAGCCAGATCGCAGCCCCCATGAGTGCCGCCATCATCACCCAGACGAAGGCCTCGGTGTCGTCGATCGCCGCCGGGTCGATGATGCCGTTCTTGACCGTGTCGACCACCTCGCCGCCGGCGATCAGCGCGCCCGACGCCTCGAAGGTGGCGGCGATCAGGATCGCCCCCACCATGGTCAGCGCCCGCGAGCCGACGGCCGGCCCGACATTGTTGGCGACGTCGTTGGCGCCNNGGCGCCGATGTTCATCGCCATGTAGGCGCCGATCACCGCCGCGGCGATCAGCATGTAGCTCTGCTCGAGATGCTGGTGCGCGGCGCCGGTGAAGAGCATCACGAGCACGACGAAGATCAGTGCCGTGCCGAGCCGCGCCACCTCGCCCCGGCGCTGACCGGCGGCGGTCTCGATCTTGGCCATCTGCGTCAGCTTCATGCGGCACTCCCCTTCCGGCTGCGGACGCCCGGAGCGGCCGGTCGCATCGGCTCAGGCGGGGTAGGTGAGGGCACGGCGGACCTCGACGCCCATCCTCGCCGCACCGCCCAGCCCGTCCAGCTCGATCAGGAAAGCCGCACCGGCCACCTCGGCGCCGATCTTCTGCAGCAGCTGCACGGTGGCCCGGGCGGTGCCGCCGGTGGCGATCAGATCGTCGATGAGCACCACCCGCGCACCCCTCGGCACGAGCCCGTCGGAAACCTGCAGGGTGTCGCTGCCATATTCGAGATCGTAGGAATGGCTGACGACGGTGCCCGGCAGCTTGCCCACCTTGCGCACCATCACCATGCCCGTGCCGAGCGCGATCGACACCGGGGCGGCGAAGAGAAAGCCGCGGCTCTCGATGCCGGCCACCAGATCCGGCTTCCAGTCGGCGACGAGGCCGCTCATCCGCTCGACCGCGGCGGCCCAGGCGGCGGCGTTGTGCAGGAGCGTCGAGATGTCGTAGAAAAGGATGCCGGGCTTGGGAAAATCGGGGATGCGCCGGATGTGGCTGTCGAGATCCATCGCCTGTTGCCGCCTCTCGCTGCTCGTGGCCCCTTGGCTCGTGGCCCTGTTGCTCTGGTCCTTCCCCCGCCCGGTGGCGGCCGAGGAGACCTTCGCCGTGTCCGAGGTTTGGGTCGAGACGTCAAGCGGCAGGCATCATTTCACCGTCGAACTGGCCGACACGGCGGCCCGCCAGGCGCAGGGCCTGATGTTCCGCGAGGCGATGGCCGCCGATCACGGCATGCTCTTCCTCTTCGCCCGCCCGAAGCCCGCCACCTTCTGGATGCGCAACACCCTGATCCCCCTGGACATGCTGTTCCTCGACGGCGACGGCACCATCGTCAACATCATCGAACGGGCCGAGCCCCGCACCGACACCATGCGCCCCTCGCAGGGACCGGTCGCCGCCGTCCTCGAGATCAATGGCGGCCTGAGCGACCTCCTGGGCATCGAGCCGGGCGACAAGGTCGTCCATCCCTTCTTCGCCGACTGAGCCCCAGCACCTCCGGCTCCGCATTCCGGCGGAATGCAGAGCGAAGAGCACCAGCAATGCGATGTGGGGGAATATCAGTCCGGCAGCCGGCCGCGCGGCTCCATCTCGGGCCGGGCGCCGACGGGCGCAGCGGACGCATGCACCGGCGACGGTGCAGCCGCAGCCGCAGCCGCCCGTCCCGAGATGGGGCCGGGCGTGCCGGCTTCGAGCGCATCCAGCCCG
>JAGREO010000291.1 GCA_020446525.1 Geminicoccaceae bacterium
GTAGCTCAGGGGTAGAGCACAACCTTGCCAAGGTTGGGGTCGTGAGTTCGAATCTCATCGCCCGCTCCATGTTTCGATGTGTTTTTCGCAAACGGGTCAGCGCGGTGCGGACGTGTCCGGGCCGATGATCGCCAGATCCAGTCGGTCGGCCAGCCGGGCCGGCGAGATGGCGGCCGTAAGCAGCAGTTCCGGTAGCGAGACCAGCGTTTCGGGCTGAAGGGTCACGGTCAGCGAGGCCGGGTCGGCGATGAAGGCGGCGAGCGCTTCGCGCGCCCGCACGAGCCTCGCCTCGTCGCCGGTCAGCAGCGACGACGCGCTTGCCGCCAGAGCGACGGCCGACCGGGTAATCGGCGAAGCTTCGCTCTCACGTTCACGGGCCCGCTGCCAACTCAGCCGCGTCGCGCCCAGTGCCGGGATGCCGCGGCTCCCGGGCCAACCGGGCGGGGCGCGCCATCGGCTGTCGACGGCAAGCTCGGCGATCGCGGTACCGGTCTCGTCGACGAAGCGGGTCTCGACCCGGAATTCGACCATATCCTCACCGTCCAGCCGACGCGCCTGCGCTCTCGAAGTGCCCGCGGCCCTGCCCGGGACGAAAAGCGGTGCGGCGGCATCGGCCGTGAACGCCGCCCCGTCGATCTCCAGCACCAGCGCCACCAACGCGTCCTGCTCCCGTTCGAGGGCGAGATCGACCCGCGCTGCGGTGATGGTGCCCCAGCGCGCCGTCCATCGCGCGTCGCGCGCCCGGATCGGGCCCCGGATGAGCCGATGCGCGTCTTCGACGAGCCGCTTTGCGGCCGAAGGATCGAAGGATGAGCCGCCGCGCAACGGCGTTAGGTCGACGCCGTCCACGGTGATCTCCGCGGCGACCAATCGCTCGGCTCCGGTCGCGACCCGTACGCCCGCCAGCCGCAGGCGCTCGGCCCGGGCGGGCGCGCCCGCGTCGTCCAGGGTCACGTTCTCCGCCGCCAGCGTGTCGACGGTCGAGCGGCCGCCATCCTCGGTCCGCCACGCCACCCCGCGCAGAGTCGCCGTGCGCGACCAGGGCTCGACGTCGGTGCTGTCGACCGTGACGAGGCCGCCGCGATCGGCCGACAACCGCGCGATTTCGGCGGCCAGCAAACGATCGGCGCGCCGGTCGACATAGAGATAGCCGAGTGCCGCGAGCACGGACAGGGCGCCGATCGACGCGAAGAGAAGGACGATGGGGCGTCGCATGGTCGGATCCGCTCTCGGTGTCGTGAGGGTGAAGGGCGCCCCTCGAAGGGACCCGGCTCTTGATTTGTCGCGAACTCGTGTCAGTCTCGATGATGTCGGCTCAACCGAAAAGGAGAGATACGATGCGCAGCTTCGCACTGATCGCGGTTCTGCTTCTGGCGGGTGCGGGCACGGCAGCGGCCTGCAGCGGCATGAAGACCGCCGGCGGGCCGGACAGGGTCGTCGCCGGCGATCAGAAACTGCCGCAGACGCCGATCCTCGCACCGGTCGACGGCAAGGGCTGAACCACTTGCGACCGACGAAATCGGCCGGCACGCGCCGGCCTTTTTTTTCGCCGTCCCGGCTCCGGCCGTGAAACGACCGGGATCGGCGTGATGAAGATCGCCGTGTTCGGAGCGAGATGGGGCGTGGCCGAACGCGCTCGTGCGCAAGGGCTCGAGCCCGTCGTCCACACCGAAGACACGAAGGACGTCGCGCGCTGCCGCGAACGGGGGATCCGTGTGGTCGACGAACCGGCGGAATTCTTCACGCTGCTCGAGCACCCGCGCTTTCATTTCCTCGATCTCGATGCGGGGCCCGAGATCGATCGGGTGATCGATACGGCCTGCACCACCATGGAGCCGGGCGACGTCGTGCTCGACACGACACCGAGCTGGTGGTGCGACACGCTGCGCCGCTATCGCCGCATGCGGCACCGGGCGCTCTATTATCTCGATCTCGCCTGGATCGACCGTGACGGCAGGTCGCTGCTGACCGTGGCCGGCGATCGCGCCGGCGCCGATCTGGCACGGCCGATGCTCGATCGCTTGGCGGGTGCCGGTGACGAGCCGGGCCACGGGTCGCCGGTCCTGCATCTGGGCGGCGCGGGTCTGGCGCATTATTGCGCGATGGTGGAGGCGGCGGTGACGACCGCACGCACCCAGCTTCGCGCCGAGGCGGCACTGATGCTGGACGCATGGCCCTCGACGATCGATCGTGATCGGGTGCGCACGCTCTTTCCGCTGGTCGATCCGCCGCCGCTCGGCCGTGCGGGTTGGCTGGTCGACGACGCTTTGCGGCTCGAAGCGGCGGCGCCGCTCCTGACGCAATCGGCCGTGCTCGCCCTGAGCGAAGCGCTCGAGGAAGGACGCTCCCGGCCGATGCCGATGCGCGTCGGCGCCTTTGGACTTCCCGACGACATCCTTTAAGGGCTACGGGCTTCGGGAAGCTACGGGCCCGATCGTATCGTTCGATCGAAACAATCATGAGGAAACGCGGCGATGGACTACCGGACCTTGGGACGCAGCGGCATGAAGGTGTCGCCGATCTGCCTTGGTACGATGATGTTCGGCGGTGCCACGGACGAGGCGACGTCGGAGCGCATCGTCGCCATGGCGCGCGACGCCGGCATTAATTTCGTCGACACCGCCGACGTCTACAACGAGGGTCGCTCGGAGGAGATCACCGGCCGCGCCATCGCTTCGGACCGGGACGACTGGGTGCTGGCGACCAAGGCCTGCAATCCGATGGGTGCCGGACCCAACCAGCGTGGTCTCTCGCGCAAATGGCTGATGCGGGCCTGCGAGGCGAGCCTGCGGCGCCTCGCCACGGACCATGTCGACATCCTCTATCTGCACAAGGAGGACCACGGCACGCCCTTGGATGAGACCGTGCGTGCGGTGGCCGATCTCGTGCGCGCCGGCAAGGTGCGCTATCTCGGTCTCTCCAACTACCGCTCTTGGCGCATCGCCGAAATCTGCCATTTGTGCGACGAGGCGGGTATCGACCGGCCGGTGGTCCTTCAACCCTACTACAACATCATGAACCGCATGCCCGAGGTCGAGCTGTTGCCGGCCTGCGGCTTCTACGGGCTGGGCGTGGTGCCCTATTCGCCGCTGGCGCGCGGCGTGCTCACCGGCAAATACGCGCCGGGCGCGGCGCCCGAGGAGGGCACGCGCGCCAGCCGCAGGGACACGCGGATGATGCAGACCGAATGGCGCGAGGAGAGCCTCGTCATTGCCCAGAAGATCAAGAACCACGCCCAGAGCAAGGGCTGCACGCCCGGTCAGTTCGCCGTCGCCTGGCTGCTCGCCAACCAGCTGGTGACGAGCCCGATCGCCGGACCGCGGACGATCGAGCAGATGCGGGACTATCTGGGCGCCGTCGAGGTCGGTTTCACGGCCGACGACGAAGCGTTCATCGACCGCCTCGTGACCTCGGGCCATCCCTCGACCCCGGGCTACAACGACCCGGCCTATCCGCTCGAAGGCCGCGTGCCGCGTCGCTGAGCCGATGGCGGCGGCAACCTCCACACGGGCCGTCACGCCGGCCTTCACGCTGGTCGCCGTCGTCTCCACCGACGGCTTCATCGGCCGCTACAGCGGGCACGATCCGCCGGCCTGGGCGAGTGCCGAGGAGCAGATCCATTTCGCCGCCCTGGTCGATGCGGCCGACTGGTCCTTCATGGGACGCGTCACACATGAGCGGGCGCCCAGAGCGAGCCGCCGCCGCGTCGTCTTCAGCCGGCGCGAGGAGCGGCCGCGATGGGCGAACCCGAACCAGCTCTTCGTCGACCCGGAGCGGACGCCGCTGGAGCGGGTATCGGAGTTGTTGCGGCCCGTGCGAGAGCCCCGTCATTGTCTGGTGCTCGGCGGCACCGGGGTGCACGACTGGTTTCTCGCGCGATCGCGCATCGATCGTGTCGTCCTGACGACCGAGCCCGTCTCGTTCGGTGCCGGAATGCCGCTCTTCACCGATCAGCCGATCGCGGGACCGGTGTCGCTGCTCGAAGATCGGGGCTTCGTGCGGCAATCGATGCGCCTGCTCAACGATCGGGGCACCCGGCTCGAGACCTACGGACGCGCAGCGCCCGCGGTTGCGTCACCCTGAAAGGCGACGAGGCGTACGACGACGGTGCCGAAGCCAGTCGATGCGTGCACCAGCACCGGCAGCGCCATGCCTTCGAGCCGGCGCGAGTCGAGCCAGACCTCGAGCTCGCGGTCTTCGTTTTCGTCGGAACTCCGATCGCCATAGTCGCGGTGACGGCCGGCCAGGAGCTCGCCTCCGACCGTGCAGGCGAGCACCGGCTCGGCCGGCAGGCCGGGCAGCGGCGATTTGGCGTCGAGCTCCGCCGCACAACGTGCCTCGAGCCGCAGCGCCCGCTTGCCGTCGAAGGTCGCACCACGGACATCGCTGCCGGGCTTCACGGTCGAAAGCGCGTCGAGCAGCAGAGCGAGCGGGTCCGGTCCCCGCTGCAACTCGGGCGGCACCGGATCGCGCTCTTCGGTGATCTCGGCCGGAATGTCGGCCTCGAGCAGCGTGCCGTCCGCCGCATAGACGAAGGACCAGGCCTGCGGCTTCTCGTCGAACACGCTCTCCGCGGTGAAGGAGGTGGCCGCTTCTGCGCCTCCCTCGCCCCGGCTGGCGACGGTCGAGCGATAGGTGAAGAACCAGTCCAGAGCGCCGGTCGTCCGGCTCTTTATGGTCACCTCCCGCCCGTCACCGTCGATGCGCAGGACGATCGCTGCCTCGCCGATCGAGAAGCCGCTCCAGCGCACGTCGTAGAGCAGATGCGCCTCCGACGCCCGTGCGGCCGGGATCGGTGCAGCCGAAATGCCGGCGAGCAGTATCACCGCGAGTTTTCCGCGCATGAACGCTCTCACGCCTTGCCCTCGCCCCATTGCCGATAGTGATAGCCGTAGACGCGCTCGAAGCCGGACCGCCGGTAGAGCTTCGCCGCGGCGGCGTTGGCCTGTTCCACCTGCAGATAGAGCATGCCGGCACCCATGTCCGCCGCCCATCGCGCCAGACGTGCCAGCACCGTCGAAGCGATCCCGCGGCCACGATAGGCGGGCTGGGTGTGCATCGAGAAGATGCCGGCATGGTCACCGTCGACGACACACAGGCCGCCGGCGATCGGCAGACCGTGGTCGAGGGTGACGGCGAAGGCGCTCGGCCGGCGGATGCGGGCGAAGATGGCGACGCGCGCCGCGCGCTGGCCAGCCGTCCAGTCGACCGGTGCGAGCGCACCCATCACCAGCGGCGTCGGCCGCGTCTCGAGGACGATCTCGTGCGGCGTGGACGGCGTCGGTTCGGCCCGGTCGACCGGCCGCAGCAGTACGTCGGTCGGTGTCAGGTATCGCCAGCCGAGAACGTCCAGCCGCCGATCGAGATCCGCCGGCACGGCCGCATCGGTCAGATGAAAGCAGGGCGGTACGTGCCGCTCGTCGTACCAGCGGCGCACCTCCGCGATCGCGCGGTCGACGTCGCAGCTTCCGTCGAAAGTCAGTGTCGCCGCGGAATTGAGCCGCCGCGAGCCGGCGCCGCCATGCTTGAGCAACCAGCCGCCGACACCCGCCGTCCGCTCGGGCGGCCAGGCCCACAAGGCGGCTTTCTCGACCGCGGCGATCAGCGATGCATCCGGCATCCGTTCCCGTTCCTCGTCGCCCGTCCCTCGTCGTTGGCCGATCGCGGTGGTGCGGCTAAGGTGCGGTGCATGCAGGAACCGCCCCGTCGCGACTACCGCGTCATCTACGCCGATCCGCCATGGACCTTTCGAACCTATTCGAGAAAGGGCAAGGGGCGAAGCCCGGAGGCGCATTACGACTGCATGACGCTCGACGACATCAAGGCGCTGCCGGTGGCGGATTGGGCGGCATCGGACGCTCTGCTCCTGATGTGGGCGACCGATCCCCTGCTCGAACGGGCGCTCGAGGTCGTCCGCGCCTGGGGTTTCACCTACAAGACGGTCGGCTTTTACTGGGCCAAGCTCAACAAGGGCCGCGAGCCGCACCTCGTCTCCGAGGCGGATTTCTTCACCGGCATGGGTTTCTGGACGCGGGCCAATCCCGAGCCGTGCCTGCTGGCGACGAGGGGTCGGCCCGGGCGGCGCTCGGGCGCGGTGCGCAAGCTCGTCGTGGCGCCGCGGCGCGAGCACAGCCGCAAACCCGACGAAGTGCGCGCCCGCATCGAGGCGCTGGCGGACGGGCCCTATCTCGAGATGTTCGCCCGGGACGGCCGGCGGGGCTGGGACGTCTGGGGCGGTCAGGCGGGCCTGTTCGACGCCGGCTCCGTCGCAACGCGCCGCTGGGCGTCGGTCCGTCCCGTGTTCGACGATCCGGCGCCCCAAACCGGTGAGGAAGGGACCCGTGAGGACGGGACCCCCGAGTAGGGGTTCGGTGAGGAAGAGGCCGGCGACGAAGCGACGGGCAAGGGTCGAGGCGAGACGCGCTGATCCGCCCGCCGCCGCGAATGCCGACCGCGCGTGAAGGGCACGACGGGTCCGTCATGGCCGAGGACGGATCGAGCCACGAACAGGTCGGGCCGAGAACGGAATCGAGGAGGAACGACATGCGCATTCGCTCCATCGAGAGCCTGCACTGCGACGCCGGCTGGCGGGTCTGGTCGTTCCTGAAGATCACCACCGACGACGGGCCGGTCGGCTGGTCGGAATATAACGAGAGCTACGGCAGCCCCGGCCTTTCCGCCGTGATCGCAGGATTGGGCGAGCGGCTGATCGGGCTCGATCCGCGGCCGGTCGAGCGCCATACGGCGATGCTCTACGCCATTACGCGCCAGGCCCCGGGCGGCATGGCGCAGCAGGCGATCGCCGCGATCGAGAACGCGCTGGTCGATCTCAAGGCCAAAGCGCTCGGCATCCCGGTGGCCGAGATGCTGGGCGGGCCGGTGCGCGAGCGGCTCCGGCTCTACTGGTCGCATTTCGGTTCCTATCGCCTGGCGCATGCGGCGGCCATGGGCGTCGAGCCGGTGCGCTCACTGGCCGATCTCGAGGCACTCGCGGCAACGGTCCGCGAGCGGGGCTTCGGCGCCCTCAAGACCAACATCTTCGTCTTCGACGACGAAGCGCCCTACATGTATCAGCCAGGCTTCGCCCATCAGCCCGGCTGGCCCGGGCTCGACGTCGATCGCCGTCTGCTGGGCATCGTCGGCGAGCAGATGCGCGTCCTGCGGGGCGCCACCGGGCCGGACTTCGATCTGATGCTCGACCTCAATTTCAACTTCAAGACGGAGGGCTTCCTGCGGGTCGCCCGCAGGCTCGAGCCGCTCGATCTGACCTGGCTGGAGATCGACGGCTTCGATCCCATGGCCCTGGCGCACATCCGCGCCCGTACGGAGACACCGATCGCGTCCTGCGAATCGCTCTTCGGCCGGCGCCAGTTTCGGCCCTTCCTCGACGCGCAGGCCGTCGACGTGGCGATCGTCGACATCCCGTGGAACGGCATCCTCGAAGGCATGAAGATCGCCGCCATGGCCGAATCCCACGAAGTCAACTGCGCACCGCACAATTTCTACGGCAACCTCTCGACCATGATGAGCGCGCATTTCTGCGCCGCCATCGCCAATTTCCGGATCATGGAGATCGATATCGACGACGTGCCGTGGAAGGACGAGATCGCCACCCCGCCGGTAATCGAGAACGGCACCCTGCACCTGCCCACGACTTCCGGCTGGGGCTGCGAGATCGACGAAGCCGCCATCCGCCGCCACCCGCCCCGCTGACCTCACCCGATCGACCGTCGAGCGATGTCCGCAGTCCCGTGCCCTGGAAGAACCCGGATCGTGAAGACACGGCCGATCGAGAACCACCCCCTCGCCGTGCCCGCCGCTCCCGGCCTCGCCGCGCATCCGGATCGATCCGTCGGGTGCAACGGATCGAGACGCATTGCGGGCTCAGACCGATGGTGAAATGCGCTGGACGAGCGGCTGACGGGCGCGCGGCGGAGGTTCGGTGCGGGCCGTGAAGAAGGTGCAGGCGCCATCCGCCATTACCGCGGACGGCGCCCCGAAGAGCGCCCCCGTGGCCAGCGCGATCGGGTAGTCGAGCGCGTCGAGCACGTCGCTCTCCCGGCCGAGACCTTCGACCGTCACCTCGAGGCCCGCTTCGACCAGCATCGCCAGCCGGCGCCGCAGCGGATCGTCCTCCAGCGGCATCGCGGCATGAGCGTCGAGAACGCCGTGCGCCACGGTCACCTGGCCGATGCCGGCGGCGATCAGACCCTCGCCGTCGATCTGCCCGAGATCGTCGCAGCGCACCGCCAGAGCCAGATTGCCCGGCAGCGTCGGCGGCGCCGACGGCAGCCGCGGGCCCTCCGCGGCGTCGAGGACCAGAACGAGATCGACGTCGCGGGTGAAGGGATCGCGCGCCAGGGCGGTGATCTGCTCGACGATCGCGGCTTCGGCCAGTGCCGCCGCCGACGCCTCGACCACCAGGCGATGCCCGGCGAGTTCGGTGCCGTGCCGGCGCACCAGCGCCAGCGCACGCTCGACCAGCGCCCCGTCGAACTTGTGCAGCTCTGCACGCGGCAGATCGAGCGCATACAGTTCCCGACGGCTCGTCGCCCGGTTGCCCGTCGTGGCGAGATGGCCGGTGACGACCAGGCCCGCCAGCCGCCGCTGCGGCAGCACGACCAGCGGTTGCGTCGTGCACCGCAGCCGGTTGCCGCCCGCCGCGACCGCGCCCGCGGCCCGGTCCGAAGCGCCCGGCGTGAGCGCCGACCGGGCGCGCAGACCACCGCGCCCGGCCATGCTCTCGCGCGACGCGGCGCCCTCTCGATCGTTTGCCGGTCCTCCG